>NZ_PDYV01000001.1:0-389028 GCF_002743235.1 Sporosarcina sp. P25 | reverse complement strand
CCCGAAACAAATAGGAGCGAAACTCGAAAGTCTAAAAATAATAAAGTTTTTTTAAAAAAACTTCATTTCAAATCATACAACCGATTAACTATTCATTAAGTTGACGCCTATGGTTGGGGCGACTCCTGGAGGATCAGCGTGAGTTCGAGACCCTGGACAGATGCCTTAATTTCTGCAAAGCACACAGAAATACGGCAAAGCGAACCCTTCGCTGTTCACTTGGCTCGGGCCACGCCCTCAGGAAAGCGTCCCCAACTGGAGCTTCCATCCCCTCACACTCACAAACTCACTCACCACTCCAAAGCACTTGCTCTTGAACTTGAAATTAAATAAGTTCAATCCCCACCCACTCACTCCTTCCACTCATACTTGAACTTGAACTTGTACTTGAATTTGTACCAGTCAAAAAAGACACCCCTCCCTAAGAAGTAGGTGCCTTAATATGTGAAATATAACGCCAGCGGATCAGATAGAAATAGAAAATTTGCATCAACGCAAAGCCCGCCAGCACAAGCGCCAGCTCCTTAACAATAGAAATCTCAGCCAACGCATCCCAAATCACCTGCAACGACATAAACGCAAACACACTATGGATGAACGACACACCCCACGGGAAGAAAAACTGCGGAATTAATTGCCGGTTAACAATCTTCGTAAACTCTCTGTCCGTCATCCCAATCCGCTGCAACACCGCATACTGCCGTCGATCATGACTAAGCGACGTATACAACCGGAAGTAAATGAAACTGCCCGACGCAAGGAAAAATACGCCTGCGAGTAATAAGCCAATAAACAACAGCAACGAAAACGTCATACGGATATGCGAATAATTCAACCCCGGATTCTCAAACTCATAGCGCACCGGGTCACGGTGTTCGAGCATGAGCCCCGCCAACACTTGGGCATGGATAGTCAGACCGATTTCCCGCGTCTCCTGCCAGTCCACTACGTTAAATGCATAATAATTAAACGCCAGTGCATCGACATGTGCTTGTTCTTCAATGCGATCGAAATCCAAATGATTCACGACAATCGTATTGAGTCCAAGCGCGTTTGGTGGAAACAATTTATACGGATACACGCCTTCAATCTCGAGTGAGACACCACTATCAGCCAGTTCAGTGTTGACTGATTCCGTCGACAATTGATTGGCCGCGGCGGCTGTTGCGGGTAAAAACAACGCATGTCCCCTATGTAATGAAAGCGGCTTTTCCCCGAAGCTTACAGCCAGTTCATTCAGATCAGACAGCTTGACGATATTGACTTTATTCTTAGTATAAGAAGATTGCTGTTCCAGCACACGAAATCGTACAGCCCAGTAATCAAGGCCTGCTTGATCAAGCTCATTGGTCAGTTGCGCGATATGTGGATACTCGAATTCATTATGCGGCAAGCTTTTATAGATGAGCCCGAGCGGATTTACTTCACGGTATTGCGAAGCGAATGACGTTAACGATGCCAGAATACCGACTGACATGAACGCGATAGTCGAAACGATCGTCACGATGAAGAACATCCGCGCATTTTCTTTTAAACGTACGATGCTTTCCGAAATCGAGATCAACCAAAAGTCACGCCAGAAGATGTTCTTTTGCCGTCGCAATGCATGCAATACGAGCGGTAACGTATCGGTGAAAAAGTAATACGTCCCGAATGTGATGAGTGGCGGCAGCAAGAAGAACAAACTGAGGATGCTCGAACGTGATACGAACGCTGCCATAGCGTAGGCGAGCAACAATAACACGACTCCGAAGATCCCACGGCTTTTCGAGTACGAATACACCGATTGTACGGCCATATCCCCATGTAATAAATCCGAGACTTGTCCTTGCTGAATGAATACAGGTGCGATATAGGAAATGATAGCGAACAAACTAAGGAATGCACCCATCGTCAACACGAATGGTTTCCAGGACAAATAAAGCGGTAATACCGGTATTTGCACAATCGCTTTGACGATCATGAAGAAGAACTTTGAAAACATGAAGCCTAGGAAAATTCCGCTTATAATTGAAGCGAAGCCAAGCAACATCGTCTCGATGAAAATGAGTCGATGCAACTGGCGTTTTGCCATTCCGAGAAGCAACAACACACCGAACTCTTTCGATCGCGCCTGCAAAAATGCACGCATTGAATAAAATAGGAAAAACAGCGTGAAGATGAATAGAATGATTTCCGCTATTCCCATACCAAGTGTTGAAATCTCTTTTAGAAACGTATTTTCAATCGATGGATGGAACAGCAACATCGAATAGAGGAAAAATACCATAACGGAAAATACACTCGCCATGAAGAATGCCGCATAGACCCGGCGGTTACGAACGACATTACGGTAAGCGAACTGTCGAAAAGTCATTCACGTTACCTCCAAGTAATGACAACACATTCAAGATACGCTGGAAAAATGTTTGCCGGCGTTCATCTTTATAAATTTCATTGAAAAACTCTCCATCTTTAATGAACAGAACGCGGTCACAATAACTCGCAGCAATCGGGTCATGCGTCACCATAATAATCGACGTCTTTTCATGCTGGTTAATATGTTCAAGTAATTCAAGCACATCTTTCGCGGATTTTGAATCAAGATTTCCTGTCGGCTCGTCCGCTAACACAATGCTCGGTTGATGGATGAGCGCTCGTCCTATCGCAGTTCGTTGTGCTTGTCCACCCGATAGTTCATCTGGTCGCCGCTCCAAAATATCTTCCAAATTCAACTTTTGCGCCATATCTTGTACACGTTTCTTCATCTCTGCAACGGGCAATCCATCAAGAGTTAACGGTAATACAAGATTTTCTTCCACCGTCAGCATTTGCAGTAAATTGATTTCTTGAAAGACAAAACCAATTTGTCGTCTACGGAATAAAGCAATATCGTTTTGACTGAGCTTTTCAGGTTCCACGCCTCCGATGACAATCTTGCCATACGTCGGAATATCGGTGGCCATCAATAAGTTTAACAATGTCGTCTTACCACTCCCCGACGGCCCCATGATCGCAACGAACTCCCCTTCTTGCACATCGAAGTCCAATTGATTCAATGCACGATGTATTACTTTTCCTTCATAGATCTTCGTGACATCTTCCATCTTAACGACCGGTTGCGTCATCTGATTGTTCACCCGCCTCTCCGTCTTTAAATAATAATGCGATTGTCGTGCCTTCTCCTTGTTTCGAGGAAATCGTCAGTTGATGACCCAGTTTCTCACAAACTTCGGATGCGATGTACAATCCCATGCCCGTCGATTCTCCAGACAATCTGCCGTTTTCTCCCGTGAAGAAAGCTTTCGTTACCCGGTGTAAGTCCGATGCCGGTATGCCGATTCCTTCATCCACAATTTCAAGACACAGACCTTCTTGTAACTGGACTGCATTCACATGTATTTTCTTACCTTTTTCAAAGGTATATTTTACAGCATTCGTAATGAATTGATTGAGCATAAACTTGATCCACTTTCGATCAGTCGCGACGGTTAAGTGTTCCTCCACATTCAGCACAGGAAACAGACCGTTCGTAATGAATAGTCGTTTATTTTCATTCAGCACTTCTTGCAAGACTTGTCTCAACAATAGCCGTTCAATTTGCATATCTTCTTCAAACGTTTCAAGCCGTGCATTGACAAGGACGATATCCAATCCATTTTGGATGCGTCCCACTTCCTGCTCGATACTTTTCTTGTCCACTGTATCTTCTTGCAATAGTAAATTAATAACCGAAATGGGTGTTTTCATTTGATGCACCCATTGATTCATGAAATGCAAATGACGGTTTTGCGTGTCATATAAAGTCTGTACTTCACGTTGATACAAGCGATACAATTCGCGCGTAAATTCCATCGTCATTCGATGTTCGGCCGTCATGACATGCCGTATCAAAGCATCTTCCATTTGCTTTGGTTTTTCAACGATCTTCGCATAATATGTACGCCGCATGATGAATTTCGCTCCCAAATAGCCCGCCGTAAGTAAAATACTCATCGCGACCGAATAGATGGCTGTGTTCGGATTGCGGAAACCGTCTAGCCAAAACAACAGTAGAATGAACGACACCAGCCCGACTTGAAACAGCATGAACGGTACATGCTCTTTAACGAACAGTGTGAATGCTTTCATTTGGCTTCCGATTCCGGCATGAAACGATACCCCGCACCGCGCACTGTTTCAATCCAAGATTGCACGTCATAATCGGTCAATTTCTTGCGCACTCGAGCCATATTAACGTTAAGCGTATTTTCATCAACGAATGATTGATCATCCCACAGTTCTTCGAGTAACCTTTCACGTGATACGACTTTCGGAGACTCGCCCATCAACAATTCCAGAATGACGCATTCTTTCTTCTGAAGTGGAATTTCTTCATTGCCTTTTTGTAACGTCATCCGTTCTATATACAACGTCAAATCGCCCGATACGATCAAGCGCTCCGATTGATTCGGGGAATATTCGCCAAACGATCGACGCAAATGACTTTTAATTTTTGCTAATACAATTTCATAATGAAACGGCTTCGTTATGAAATCATCGCCCCCATTTTCGAGCGCAAACACTTGATCCATATCACCTGAGCGCGCCGAAATAAAAATAATCGGACACATCGTATGCTGTCGTAACTGACGACACCAATAGTAGCCGTCATAAATCGGCAAGTTGATATCTAAAAGCACTAGATGTGGATTATACGCGTTGCATTCTTCCACGACTCGGTCAAAGTCCTGTATAATCGCGACTTCATATTGATATTTTTCAAGCGTTCCCGCTAACAATTGAGCAATTTTCAAATCATCTTCCACAATAAATATTCGATGCTTCACCGTAACCCCTCACTTTCTCGTTATGTTCAGTATAGCGTATTTTACAGCACACATAAATCAAACTTCATATACAAACAGCGCATGCCTCGCAAGACATGCGCTGTTCCTTAATAGATTACATCTACAAATTCTTCTAGCTTAATCCCACCAAGGATTTTCTCCACGTCCATAGATTCAAGCGCTTCTGTGATCGCCTTGCGCTCATATTTCACACCGATTAAACGATTTTCGATTTCTTGGACTTCGCCCACACCAAAAAAGTCACCATAGATATTGACGTTTTCTATACTACCTTTTTCTACTTGCAAGCGGACATCAATTCCGCCAACAGGAAAACGTTTGGACTGTTGCAAGTTGAACTTCGGTGAACGCCCATAATTCCACTCCCAGTTGCCATAACGCTCTGCAGACAATTCATGAATTTTTTTCCAGTCTTCATCCGTCAACACACGATACTCAATATTTTCTTCGCCATCGAACATCGAATTCAAAATTTCCTGTCTAAACTGTTCAATTGAAATAGGCTCTTCCAAGAATTCTGAAATATTTGCGACACGACTGCGAATCGACTTGATCCCTTTTGACTCAATTTTGTCCTTCTTCACTTTGAGTGAATTCACGACACCTTCCATATCTGTATCAAACAATAACGTCCCATGGCTAAACATGCGGTCCTTTGTGGCAAATTGAGCGTTCCCTGAAATTTTGCGTCCATCGATTAAAATATCGTTACGTCCAAGCAATTCCGCTTTGACACCCATTTTCGCAAGCGCTTCTGTAACTGGCTCTGTGAATTTCTTAAAGTTACGGAACGACTCCCCATCGTCTTTCGTGATGAAACTGAAGTTCAAGTTTCCTTTATCATGATAGACCGCACCGCCACCTGATAGTCTACGTACAACGTGAATGCCTTGACGATCGACAAACTCCGTATTGATTTCTTCTACTGTATTCTGGTTTTTCCCGATAATGATAGAAGGTTCATTGATGTAGAACAGTACATACGAATCTTTGTCTACGTCCATCGTGTTGAGTACATATTCTTCAATAGCCAAGTTAATACGTGGGTCTGTGATGCCTTGATTATCGATAAATTTCATAGTTTCTTCTCTCCTCACAAAATTGCCACATTTATTTTCTGTTAATTCTCACAATTGAAGCCGACAAAACAGCTCGAAAGCGCGTCACAAAGGGCCTGAATCCATTTTAACAGAAAGATAAATGAAATGTTGACTTCCGGCATCTGTTATAATACAATGTGTATATACCAAAGAGTTATACAACAAACAAAAAGGGGATGGATAATATATGGTAGAAAGCATCGTAGAATTTTTCAAGAACTTGCCGGCGAAGGTTTGTGCGACATGTGGAACTGAAATTGAAGAGCAGCACGAGTGTTACTCTAATCAATGTAATCATTGCAACGTAAAATAAAAAACTTTCATTCGGCGAATATTCCTATATTCGCTTTTTTTATGCGTAAAATAGTTTGTGCATAATGCTAACCAAACTGCGCCATTCCCCTTACGTACTGCGCCATCCACTGGAATCTACTTGTTATACAACATAAAAAATCCGTACAACATTTGTTGTACGGATTTTATCCTATTACGTAAATAGCTTTGCTAGCACTTGATCTTTTGCTGCGACACCTTGATCGATACAGTCAGGCAAACCCACTCCATTATAGGATGCACCTGCAAGCTCGATCATCGGAAACGCTGATTGCATTTCCTCTCGCGCACGTATAACTTTCTCTTTATGGCCAACGCGGTATTGCGGTCGGTCTTCTTTCCAGCGTGTGATGATACAGAAATCCGGTTCACCTGTAAGCTCGAGAATTTCTTCCAAGTCTTTGCGAACGATTTTTTCTATTTCAGCATCTGGTAAATCGACAATCGCTTCTTCCCCAACGCGTCCGACGAATGCACGCACCATCACTTTGTCATCAGGTGTGGTCGTCGGCCATTTACGGTCGACAAGCGTACAAGCTGTAATGGAATGATTGCTGCTACGTGGTACTAAGAAACCCGTTCCATCAATATCGCTCTTCATCGCACTTTTTGGGTAACCTAGTGCTACGGTTGCGACAGATGTCATCGGAATCGTTCCTAGTTCTTTCAACAGACCATGCGGTTCGAACAAACGGCTCGCTACGATGTGGCTCGTTGACAAGATCACTGCATCCGCTACGATTTGCTGTTGATCATTCAATGCCAGTACAGCACGGTCGCCTTGTTTCATGATGTTGGTGACACGCGTACCTTTCATAACATTGACATCCGTCAGCTGTTCTTCCAATGCTTCTACCAAGGAATCTAGACCTTTTCTAAATGTATGGAAAGCGCCCATTTTCTTTGAACTGTGACTATTCTTTTGCGGTAGTTGTTTAGGAGTGGTCTTCTTCATTCCCAAAATCAAGCTACGATGATTTTTTTCCACTTCATAAAACTGTGGAAAAGTCGACTCGAGGCTCATATGATCAATATCGCCGGCATAGACGCCTGACAATAATGGCTCGATGAGATTTTCTACCACTTCTGTGCCAAAGCGACGGCGGAAAAACTTACCGAGCGACTGATCTCCAGTTACTTCAGAACGTGGTAATACAAAGTCGCCGGCTGCGCGTATTTTACCACTCAAACTAAATAAACCGGATGTAACGAAAGGTTTGATTTCAGTCGGTACACCCATGACAGCACCTGCCGGGATTTTGTGCATCTGATTATGCAACAAAATATACGCTTGCCCTGTTGCGTTTCGAACAAGTTGATTTTCTATCCCCAAGTCAGTCGCTAATTGGTCTACACTTTTTTTACGGATCAAAAAGGAGTCGGGACCGCGTTCGATTACATAGCCGTCTCGACGGACTGTTTGGATTTTTCCACCTAGTTCTGTTGATGCTTCAATCATGATGATATCTATGGGAAGTCCTTGTTCACGGGCATCTTTTTGCATATAGTACGCTGCAGCGAGACCCGTGATTCCGCCGCCGATTATGACTACCTTTTTTCGTTCACTCATGTCCTTTTTCACTCCGATCCACTTGAGTTCATTTTATTGCGTGTAATTGATCCATTACCGCATCCGCCATTGCATCAATGAATAAAGGATTGGTGTTCGGCATGGCAGGTCTGTGGTACGCTGCGCCGATCTCGTCGCATACTACTTTACACTCGTAGTCGTTATCGTATAGAACTTCTAAGTGATCCGATACGAAACCAACTGGTGTATAAACGAATGATGTATATCCATTTGTTTCAAACAGTTCACGTGTTAGATCT
This sequence comes from Sporosarcina sp. P25, assembly GCF_002743235.1. Classification (NCBI taxonomy): domain Bacteria; kingdom Bacillati; phylum Bacillota; class Bacilli; order Caryophanales; family Caryophanaceae; genus Sporosarcina; species Sporosarcina sp. P25. Next base: position 380,936 of record NZ_PDYV01000001.1, on the reverse strand, counting down.
TGTACGTCCGGTCCCAACCAAGGATCAGGTGTTTGCCCTTCACTTTGCCAACCGAGTGCGTATGTTTTAACGCCTGCTGCTTCTGTAATCATTTCTGCTGTTTCTTTCAACTGATCAGCATATGGATCACCGTTAGCCAGAATCTTTTCTGGCAATGAGTGAGCTGACACGATCAAGCATGATTTCTCACGTTCTGTCTCGTCCATCGCATCATACGTTTGACGCAATTGGTTCGCCCAGTACTCGATGAATTTCGGTTGCTTGTACCAGCTTTCAACGGAAGTAAGTGTAATCCCGTGCTTGTCTGCTTCCTCTTTCGCGCGACCGTTGTACGATTTAACAGAAAACGTAGAGAAATGTGGCGCCAATACAATCGATACTGCTTCGGTAATGCCATCTTCATGCATTTCTTGTATGGCATCTTCCACGAATGGCGCAATATGCTTCAGACCTACATATACTTTAAACTCCATTTCGTCTTGTACAGCATTCAAACGTGCGCCTAGTGCGTCCGCTTGATCATCCGTAATCCGCGCAAGTGGTGATATGCCTCCGATTGCTTCATAGCGATTGCGAAGATCTTCTAGTTGTTCCGGAGCCGGCGGACGGCCTCTACGGATATGCGTGTAGTATGGTAATAGATCGTCATAGGAGTTGGGTGTTCCGTACGCCATAACGAGTAAGCCCATTTTCTTTTTCGTCATCATATTCACCTCGTAATTGGATTATTATTTCGAACGTAATTCTCTACTATATTCATGTACGAAAGCTGTTAAGCGTTTCAATGTTGCAGGTTGTACTTGAGGGAATACGCCATGGCCCAAGTTGAAGATGTGGCTACCGTGCTCTACACCTTGTTCAACAATAAGCTTTGCACGTTCTTCGATGACTGACCAGTCTGCCAGTAACATGGACGGATCCAAGTTTCCTTGCACTGGTTTTGTCATACCGCGTTCACCAGCTTCTTTTATAGACAAGCGCCAATCCAGTCCGACCACGTCGACTGGTAGGTCATGCCATTCATTCGCCAAGTGGCTTGCGCCGACTCCGAATGTAATCAATGGAACATTCAATTTACGTAGTTCCGAGAAAATACGAGTCATAGTAGGTTTAATGAAGATTCGGTAATCCGAAACATTTAATGCGCCTACCCACGAATCAAATATTTGCACCGCTTTCACGCCAGCGTTAACTTGTGCTTGGATATAACTAATCGTCATATCAGCTAATTTATCCATCAATGCGAACCAAGCTTGTGGCTCAGATACCATGAAGGATTTTGTCAGGTTATAGCTCTTTGAAGGACCGCCTTCGATCATATAGCTCGCAAGCGTAAACGGTGCGCCTGCAAAACCGATCAGTGGAACATTCAATTGCTCTTGTGTCAGCATTTTTATCGTATCCAAAACATAAGGAACTTGCTCTTCTGCTGAAAACTCCCCTAAGTTAGCGATGTCTTGTGCAGAACGAATCGGGTTGGAGATAACAGGGCCTACGCCTGGTTTAATCTTTACATCTACTCCGATCCCTACAAGTGGTGTAACGATATCTTTATATAAAATGGCTGCATCTACATCATATTGATCTACTGGAAGTTTTGTTACATACGCACATAGTTCAGGCTGATGCGTAATTTCTTCCAAGGAGTATTTCTCTTTGATTTTAAGATATTCGGGCTGTGAACGTCCCGCTTGACGCATGAACCAAACTGGTGTGTGTTCAATTTCCTCGCCTCTCGCAGCACGTAATAATGTATCATTAAAAGTTGACATATTCAGAGATACCTCTTTCCATATTTTTAATTTCTTCCACGTGACTCATATACGTTCTCATGATAAACCGTTGACAAGTTAATGTATAGTGAATTGCGCCTTTGTCATAATTTTGTGCTAAGACAACTCCTATTTCTGCCATGCTTTAGACAATCATTCCTAACTTGCTTGCAATAAGTGTTTGATTCGGGTGATTTAAGGGAATTACTACATGTAGAATCATACACTGTAAATAGTGCTTTCAATAAAACGTAGCACAGACGATCGTTACTAGCCAAAGGAGGAATTTTCTATGAATATTTATATGACAACTGGAACGATGGGTTTTATGGAAAAAATCAAAGATCAGCACGCTGACGAATCAATACTTTTAATGAACGGTGGCGGTAATACACTGTTGCTTCATGAGACAAATGGCAAAAGCATATTTCAAACACCAAGGAAGTTTGAAGTAGTAGGTTCTTACGGTAACCTGACAGAGCCTGGATTCTTTGCAATGGATAACGTTGCGGTGACAGATGAAGGGAAACCTATTTTCGAACATCAGTACAAGCACTTAGGCGAAAATCTTCAAAACATGCCAGGTTTCGTAGCATTCCGCTTACTGCGCCCTATCGGTTCTGATACGTATACATTATTGACGCAATGGACAGATCGACGGTTGTATGAGATTTGGTATAACTCCCCTGGTAATCAGTTATCCGATAAAACGGTATTCAAGGATGCGGGTGGTGCTACACAACATATCTTCACAAGCGCTCCATACACTACTCATTATAAAACCCCTACTGAAGAGGTTTGACGTTTCGACGTCAGACCTTTTTTTTATTGGAAAGTGATCTAACTTATCATTTTTATACTATAATCATTCAGTTTATTTACCTGACACTTCAAATCATGAGTTTGCGATGTGGCTTACTGCTTGCTATACTGAATGAGCTGATTGACTTATTTGTCTATTCGAGAGGGGTTTTATAATGAGAAAACAATTATTCCAGAAACTTGAACAATCTTATGACGATATGGTAGAGATTCGCCGATATTTACATATGAACCCGGAAGTTTCGTTTAAAGAAACGAAAACCGCTGCCTATATCGCTGACTTTTATAAACAGCTTGGCATAGAAGTACGTACTGGAGTAGGCGGCAATGGTGTCGTCGCAAGAGTCAAAGGCGCGAAGCCAGGAAAAACAGTTGCTTTGCGGGCAGACTTTGACGCATTACCTATTCAAGATCAAAAAGAAACACCATATGCATCCACTGTTCCTGGCGTTATGCATGCTTGTGGACACGATGGCCATACCGCTACGCTCCTTCAATTAGCAAAAGCAATGAATGAAATGCGCGATGAGCTTTCTGGAGAATATGTATTTATCCATCAACATGCGGAAGAATTGGCTCCAGGCGGTGCGATCGCGATGATTGAAGACGGCTGTTTAGAAGGTGTCGATGTCATTTTCGGCACGCACTTATGGTCACTATTCGAATCAGGTGTCATCTGTTACGCTTCAGGCCCGATCATGGCTGCAGCGGACCGATTCCACATTACAATTCAAGGAGCTGGCGGACACGGCGCTTCTCCACATCAAACGAAAGACGCGATCGTCATCGGTTCACAGCTAGTGATGAACTTACAACAAGTCGTCTCAAGACGTGCAGATCCTATCGAGTCAGCTGTTCTATCAGTCGGTTCATTCGTGGCAGAAAACGCCTTCAACGTCATCGCGGATCAAGCTGTTCTAAGCGGAACCGTTCGCACGTTCACCAATGACATACGCAACCTAATGGAACAAGAAATAAAGCGTATAGCAGAAGGCACAGCCTTGGCGCACGATTGTGAGATCACTGTAGAATACTTCCGCGGATATCCAGCAGTGGTCAATCATGAAAATGAAACGAACTATCTAAAAGCTGTTGCTGAATCTATTCCAGAATTAAAAGGTGTAGAAGAAATGCAACCTCAAATGGGTGGGGAAGACTTCGCCTACTATCTTGAAAAAGTTCCGGGCACTTTCTTCTTCACAGGCGCTCGGCCGATAGATGCATACCCTCACCACCATCCACGTTTTGACATTGATGAAAAGGCTATGATTGCCGCGGCTAAAACATTAGGTGCAGCGGCTATTGAGTATCAGAACTGAATTTTAGTCATACACTGAAGATAACGCCTTCGAAAGTAGGCATGTCTTCAGTTTTTTAATTCATTATATGACTACTATGTGAATTGGCTCACCGCGGTTTCCTCCCAAACGCGTCCACCTACAACATCGTGCCACCACCTATCCATCACTAATCGATAAAATCCACCACGTTAATAGAATATTTACTCTTTTTATAATATTATAGTTGATTTTAGTTTTTTCTATACTATAATTAATACGTATATGGTCCTATTAAACGGGAGGGAACGACATGGCTAACCCACATTATCTATCGTCTTACATCGTTACATTTCATACTTTTGCATTACTTCATGGGCAACATGCGAATCCATACTATACAAAAGTAGTGGAAAGCGACCGGACTTTTATCGTTGAGAAAACACCACTTGAAATCATGAGGGATTCTTGTGCACATTACCGTTCCAACTTTGAGGCCATCATTAACAGCTCCAAAATGGATTTGAAAAATCGACCGAAGCCACCCATCATGTTGACACATTCAAATGACCGACCATTATTATTTTTTCCTTTACTGTCCCCTACGTTACATAAAAACTCATGGGTAGCCTATCATGCAGTAAAAGACGCTGTGCAACACGAAGAGGGTGTGACCGTTATTTTAAAAAACGACACGCAGATGCAATTAGATACTTCGATAGCTACTGTTTATCGTCAAATGGCGCTATCACATATTTTGTTTCAACGATTTGAAAATGCTCAGGAAGAATTGCGAAGTTCTTATTATATGATCATGGAGCCGAAGAGTTCTGACACGACAATTTCCTAATATACAAATTCAATAACTCTTCCGACCGATTACGTAAGCGGACATTCAAATAACGACGTATATCTTGATAGCCATCATGCAAAAATATATATTCCGTAAATAGTTCATCTGTTGAATGGCGTATCACTTTCATTTTATGCTCTTGCAAGTACATAGAAGTTGTTTGTAAATCAACAGAAACTGTATTCATCGTTTCGTCCAGCAAATTAAGATACGGACTTTTCAATTTAAACGGTACCTTCTCTAACAATCGACGGTCACGTTCCATAATCGTCAATAGCATAGGAAGATAAATGTAGTTCTCCAAATATGGCATTGCCTCTGCGGGGATCAAAGGCATCGAAATCGCCTCCTTATAGAACGCATGTTCTTTAATTGATTATAATTCCTTTAGCGAAGAAAAGCAAGTACTCTTAGTATGGCTTTTTTTTGCATAAAAAACTTCCAGTTAGCCTCACTGGAAGTTTTGTCGTTACGTTAATATATAAAATGATTTTATTCGTTTACCGGTTCATCGCCAATAAAGTGGATAGAGAACACTTTCCATGCCCCATCTTCTTTAGTGAAAACAGTCACTTGGCGACCTTCTGGTGAATTTTCCACTCCCGTCTCAATATCCGTGAATGTCGTTTTCAACGTAGAAAATAACTGTGCGCTATCCTTTGAATATTTTACGATCGTTTCATTATCTGTTTCACGTTTCATCTTAGTATTCTCAAGCATTTCTTCCGTAGCCTGACGCTCTTCTTCTAGATCATAGCCTTCGGTAGAAAGCGTAGCAAGATAACCTTCTACGTCTTGATTGTTCAATGTTTCAATGTAGTTATCAAAAGCAGCTAGAATTTCTTCTTTATCTTCTTTTGGTACATCTGTAGCTTCTTCAACTTGGTCACCCGACATACTAAATCCTACTTTTTTATCGTCGACTCCATGATCGATAGCACCATTGCCTGGTGCAGCTTCGCCAGTTTCTGGATTGTTCTGTTCGGTTTCATCTGCGTTACCACATGCGCCAAGTGCAAGCACTAATGCCATGGACGCGACTGCTATCTTTTTCTTCATATGCCCCTCCTACGTAGAGAAAAAGGCCTTCCGTGTACAAAGACCTTTTTCATTCTATTATTATTTTACTTCTACCCAACCATTTTTGATTGCTGTAACAACCGCTTGTGTGCGGTCATTTACACTCATTTTTTGCAAAATGCTGGAAACGTGGTTTTTCACCGTTTTTTCTGAGATGAAGAGCGTTTCACCAATTGTTCGGTTACTCTGGCCATCTGTCAACAATTGTAGAACTTCACATTCGCGCTTCGTCAATAAATGAAGAGGGCGTCGAATGTCGTTCTGCTGGAAGGATCCTTTATGTTCTCTCTCGCTCAAACGACGGAATTCTGTTACCAAATTATGCGTGATTTTAGGATGTAAGTATGAACCACCATTTGCTACTACTTTGATCGCTTGAATAATTGCGTCTGCATCCATTTCTTTCAGCATGTAGCCGAGAGCACCTGTTTTCAAAGCGTGTGTTACGTAGGACTCGTCGTCATGAATGGATAGCATGATAACGCGCGCATCCGGAAACTCTTTAACTAATTGCTCTGTCGCGTCTACACCATTCATGCGTGGCATATTAATATCCATCAACACGACGTCTGGCTCGTACTCTCTGTACAATTCAACTACTTCGACTCCATCGTCGCCTTCTGCTACTACGTTAAACGATTCTTCAAAATCCAAAATTCGTTTAACTCCTTCACGGAATAATTGGTGGTCATCTACTATCAAAATTTTTGTCGCTTCCATATCCTATTCCTCCCAGTAATTACCTTACTTACAGTTCTTCGTCCAATGGAATTTGAAAAAGAATTGAAGTGCCTTCCCCTACTTTCGAAGTGACCTTCATTTTCCCTTTCAATAATTCCACACGTTCTTGCATGCCAATTAAACCAAATGATTTCTCTTTTACTTCATTTGTATCAAAGCCGAGGCCTTGATCTTTGATTAATATATTAACTGAATCTCGTAACCATTCAATTTTCACCCATATTTCATCAGTTTTCGCATGTTTAATACTGTTATTCACTGATTCTTGGATGAGACGGAAAATACCTACTTCAAAATTGGTGGCAAATCTTTTCTCTGTTCCATTGCTTTGAAAATGAATGATGAGCGGCGCCTCGTATTCACTTATGGTCAATAAATACTTTCGCAATGTGGGAACAAGCCCTAAGTCATCCAAAGCCATTGGTCGCAAATTATAAATAATACGACGTACTTCAGATAACGCTCCTCTCACCATTTCTTTTAGGTAAGATAGCTCTTGCATTGCTTCTTCCGGACCATGTTTAACAAACGTTTTTTCGATTAAGCCAGAACGCATCAAGACATTGGCTAGCATTTGCGCAGGTCCATCATGAATATCACGTGATAAACGCTTACGCTCTTCTTCTTGGGCCTGGATAATCTGAACCGCAAAATCTTGTTTTTGCCGAGCCGTTTCCAGTGCTGTGCTTACATTTTTCAAATCAGATGTTAAATATGTGATTACAGTAGTTACTTGGTTAACAAGTTGGTCCGCTCTTTCAATTGTAGAGAGCAGTAACATCAATCGACGTTCAAGTTCATCTCGTCTTTCACGAAGTTGTTTCTCTTCCATTTTATTAATGGAGGCGCGTACAAGCAAGTCATTTGCCACACTATAAGCGTGTTTAACTTCTTCTTCACTATACGTTTCAAAATCTTTTGATACAGCAGCAAGACGTTTTCTTGAATGACGTGACATATCATCTAAAGAGTCACCTTCTGTTATCACATGAGAAATACTTTCTTTCACTTCTGCTAACTCTTTTTGCATCTCTTCAAAACTTCGGCGGCTTTGTTCACTAATTAAGAAAATGTCGCTTTTTGAACGATCCATTACATTAACCATGTTGCCAAAGATTTTCTCCATCTGTTGAATGTCAATTTCCTTATCGTTCAAATAACTCCCTCCCGCATCCGTTTATGTGAAATTTCGCAAAGTGAGCATTATTGCAGTTTAGCCTAAATACTTATACACTTCATATATAGTATATCATTTTAATGATGAGAAAGTATTATAAGTATATTACAAATGTAGGGGGAACGACAAATGCGAGCTAATTATAAAACCGTAAAACTGCACGGAGAGAGTGAATTCGTCATCCAAAAATCCCGTTTTCTGTCATTTGTCAAAAGAGTCGAGACAGAACAAGAAGCACTGGACTTCATACAGGACATTAAAAAGAACCATCATACAGCTACACATAATTGTTCTGCCTATATCATAGGAGAACATGACCAGATCCAAAAAGCGAACGATGACGGTGAGCCTTCAGGCACAGCCGGCTTCCCCATTTTGGAAGTGCTAAAAAAGCAGCACTTAAAAGATACCGTGATTGTCGTGACACGCTATTATGGCGGCATCAAACTCGGTGGCGGCGGACTAATCCGCGCTTATGGTAAAGCAGCATCTGAAGGCATTGCCGCAACAGGTATTGTGGAAAGAAAATTACACACACTAGTTAAAACTTCTATCGATTATACATGGCTAGGCAAAGTAGAAAACGAAATACGGCAATCCGACTACCCGTTAAAAGAGATCGTCTATGAAGAGGACGTTGAACTCTTTTTATATGTTCCTGAAGAACAGCAGGAGATTTTTCAGGAATGGATGATGGAACTAACGAACGGCCAGGCGATCATCGCCACAGCCGGACATAAATTCCTAGAGTTCGACATCTGACTATACGTCCAATTGAAAAGCGGGTATAATGGTAGAAGGTGAACCTTATTGAGTAGTAAGTCTGAATTCATTCAATCATCCTGGATTTTTATGTGAAGATTGGCCACTAATCATTAGAATGAACTTCCCATAGATTCGCCATTGACGGTTTTTTCCGCCGTACCCCCTGGAGGTATAACATGAAAAGAGAAGAGTATAAGAAAAAAAAGGGTTCCAAAACAAAACGCTTCTTAAAAATAGCATTATTTACATTCTTCATCGCAGCCTTAGCCGTTTCCGCTTATGCATTCAAGCTTCATAACCAAGCAATGAACGTACTCGATCGCTCTTATGAACCTATCGCTAAGCAAGATCCGCCAGAAATATATGTAGAACCCGCAAAAGATAAAGTGTCGATTCTCTTGATTGGTGTAGACGAAAGCGAAGCACGCCAAGATAGAGAAGTGCACGGAAGATCAGACGCTTTAGTGCTCGCCACTTTGAACCCTAAAACCAAAAGTATCAAACTCGTCAGCATACCTCGTGATTCCCATGTTTATATTCCACAGGTAAACTATAGAGATAAAATCACACATGCCCATGCCTATGGTGGAACAAAAGCCTCTATTGATACAGTCGAAGAACTATTCGATATTCCGGTCAACTATTACGTCAAAATGAACTTTAATGCATTCATCGATGTGGTAGATGCACTTGGCGGAGTCGAAGTCGAAGTGCCATACGAGCGTATTGAGAAAGATGAAAACGATAAAAATGCGATTCATCTCATGCCAGGAGTTCATCGTCTAGACGGCCGCCACACATTAGCCTTAGCACGTACTCGTAAACTTGATAATGATATCGAGCGTGGTAAACGCCAGCAGATGATTCTTCAGGCGATGATCAAAGAAGCGACATCGATTACTTCCATTACAAAATATGGAGACGTGATCAATGCGCTAGGCGAAAACATGAAAACCGATATGACCTCCAAGCAAATGTTGTCGTTTATCCAATATATAAAAAGCGGACTTCCGGATGTGGATACGATCACTTTAACAGGCTATGACGATATGTCGACAGGTACTTACTATTACAAGTTAGACGAACAGAAACTAGAAGAAGTGAAACAAATTTTGAAATCCCATCTAGGCATAATTCCAGACTCCTCTTCCCTAACCGAGCTAGACACGGACCTATACTCCGCATCCGCTCAAAGCAACTATCAATAGTACAATCAAAAAAACGATGAAGCCTTAACCGGTTTCATCGTTTTTCTTGTGGAGAATGAAAGGTAGAGGATAGTGCGACCTAGAAGAGTTAGTTGAAATACGGTTCAGGATTTATGCTTCAGAAGGGACGCTATTCTGGGAGGATTTCTTACACTTTACAACTACGTTAAGACGCTGATTACTTTACAACCCCTTTGAAGTTGTGAACTGACTTAATTATTTTCACGATACTTATTGAATTCAATTGTTTGTAGCTTAAGTTTTTACTCTAAATCCAGAAAGTAACATCTAATTGATCGGAGTGCAAGGCGGCGACTCGGGGAGGATCAGCTCACCGCGGGCCCTCCCGAAATGCGTCCGCCTGGAACGCAGATCAACACGCCTCCCCTTTCCGCTCGCTACTACAAACTCACTATTCAAGGTCAAAAAAAGCCCTCATCTGCTTCTTAGCAGACAAGGACTCGTTTTACTTATTTACCAATCATGCGTACTAAATTTAACAACGGACGATAATTCGCCCCTGCCAGACCAATCAACTCTACAAACAGCTCAATCACAATCAGCATAACGAAGATCAGAAGCAACGCGCCCCACACGGTTGCTTGTGAGAACAATACAGCAGCTGCTCCGAATAGAATCGCAATACCATAAATCGTCAGCACAGCTTGTCTATGCGAGAAACCTACGCGCAATAAACAGTGATGCAAATGCGACTTATCTGCCGCTGTAATAGACTGCTTCATGCGAACACGTCTTACAATCGCAAAGAATGTGTCAGAAATAGGAACACCTAGCATAATAATTGGAATAATTAGGGATACCACTGCAACATTCTTAAAGCCAAGTAATGCCAGAACCGAAATCATAAATCCGAGGAATAGCGATCCAGTATCGCCCATAAAAATTTTCGCCGGATGGAAGTTGAACACTAAGAATCCAAGCGAACTAGCTGCCAATATAGAAGCGGTTGCAGCAACGAAGACATCTCCCATTAATAAAGCCATTACCGTAATGGCAATGAGCGCAATAGTGGAAACACCTGCTGCTAAACCATCTAATCCGTCAATCAAGTTGACAGCGTTCGTGATTCCGATGATCCAAATAATCGTGATCGGAATACTTAAATAACCAAAGTCGAGTTGCCCAAGAAACGGCAAGTTGATGAATTCAATTTGTAAGCCGCCCCATAGAACAACGACCAACGCAGCTGCTAGTTGGCCTAACATTTTTGCTTTTGCTGTGATTTCCAGCATATCGTCTAAAAAGCCAATCATGACGATCAGTACTGCACCGATTAGGATGCTTACTGCGTGCTCGTCTTTCGGCAATAATATAGCATATCCAATAATAAACGCTCCGAAGATCGCGAGCCCGCCGATTCTAGGCATGATTCTCGCGTGAACTTTCCGATAATTGGGGCGGTCAACCGCACCGATCCGATACGCGAATTTGATGACTAGCGGTGTTAGTATAATTGCAGCGATAAAAGCTACAGACATTGCAATGAATAACATGTCTTTCCTCCCCAATTAGCATTAAGTACATATCGCCTTTTAGTATAACATGATTGTTGCTAGTTTTCATCCTTTAGTACGCATTACTTATCTATTCCCTTACTTGCTTACATGCAAACACTATTAAACACCGACACGACGAGGATTTAGCCATTTTTATGCGCGGTAAATTGTCATAAATCTATTGTTCTTCTCTTTCTATATATAGATAGTCTTTTGTCGGTCCTTTTGGTAAAATAGATAGGAATCTCTCATTTAAATAGAGATTTATAAAGGAGCGTCTAATTCATGTTAAAAATCTTTAAACGTAGAACTGGAACGAGTGAACGTCAGTTGCGTAAATACCGCAAAATTGTGGAGCAGATTAATTCACTAGAACCTAAATATATCGCTATGTCTGATGATGATCTTTCTGGAATGACAGATCAATTCAAACAACAGTTAGAAGACGGCGCAACCGTCGAGACCATTATGCCGGATGCATTCGCAGTTGTACGTGAAGCATCTAAACGGGTTCTCGGTATGCGCCATTTTGATGTGCAACTAATCGGTGGAGCTGTATTGACGGAAGGTAATATTGCTGAAATGCCTACCGGTGAAGGTAAAACACTTGTCGCTTCCCTACCTTCCTATGTACGCGCGCTTGAAGGTAAAGGCGTCCACGTCATTACAGTCAATGATTATTTAGCAAAACGGGACTTTGATCAAATTGGTCAAATTCATCGTTTCCTTGGATTGACTGTCGGCTTGAATGTTCCGATGATGCAAGGGCCCGCTAAGCAAGCCGCTTACGAAGCAGATATTACGTACGGTGTAGGTACAGAATTCGGCTTCGACTATTTACGAGATAACATGGTGCAGCACACGTCTCAAAAAGTGCAGCGACCTTATCATTTCGCTATTATCGATGAAGTCGACAGTGTCTTGATCGACGAAGCAAAAACACCATTGATTGTGGCAGGCAAAACGCAAGCCGATGCAGACCTTCACCATATCGCAGCTCGCCTAGCCAAACGCTTTAAAGTGGAAGAAGACTTTGATTTTGACGAGGCAACAAAGGCAACTTCTCTTACCGAACAAGGTATTGAAAAAGTCGAAAAAGCATTCGGTATCGGAAACTTGTATGATCTAGATCACCAAACTCTTTATCATTATGTCATCCAGGCTGTCCGTGCATTCGTCATCTTCAAGCGGGATGTCGATTACATCGTACGAGACGGAAAAATTGAATTGGTCGATATGTTCACCGGCCGCATTATGGAAGGTAGAACTCTATCTGATGGTCTTCACCAAGCAATTGAAGCTAAAGAAGGCGTCGATATTACAGACGAAAATAAAGCACAAGCTCAAATTACCATTCAGAACTACTTCCGTATGTATCCAAAACTTTGTGGAATGACGGGTACTGCGAAAACTCAGGAGAAGGAATTCCGTGAAGTCTATAATATGGAAGTAATCCAAATCCCGACGAACCGCCCACGTGCGCGAATCGATGCTCCAGATTTCGTTTTCAGAACGACAGAAGAAAAGTATAAAGCAGTAGCAAAAGAAGTAGCCGCTCGTCATGCGAAGGGCCAACCCGTATTAGTCGGTACTACTTCCATTCTTCAGTCCGAAGCAGTTGCCAAGTATTTACGTGATGAAGGATTGAAGTTCCATCTATTGAACGCGAAAAGTGTCGAGCAGGAAGTTTCATTGATTTCCGAGTCTGGTCAAGCGGGCAATATTACCGTCGCTACGAATATGGCAGGTCGCGGAACGGATATTGTACTTGGTGAAGGCGTGGAAGAAAACGGTGGACTATTTGTATTAGGTACAGAAAAACATGAAAGTCGCCGTGTCGATAATCAGTTACGCGGCCGTTCAGGTCGTCAAGGAGACCATGGTGAAAGTCAATTCTATCTCTCTTTAGAAGATGAAATGTACATCCGCTTCTCTCCTGAAGAACTCGAGAAATTCTTGACGAAAGTTCGCACGGATGAGAATGGTAAAGTATTAAACCCTGAAGTAGATGAACTGACGGAACGCACACAACGGATCGTGGAAGGCGCGCACTTCTCTATGCGTGAATATAATCTAAAATTAGATGATGTGATCAATGATCAACGTGAAGTTATCTATTCCTTACGCAATCGCGTACTCGAAGGCAATGACATTTTCGATAAACTCAAGACGATGTTGTCGGAAACGGTTGAGTTCGTCGTTCTAGATAGTTGCCCAGATAATGAAATTGCCGATAACTGGGATTTCGATCGTATCGAACGGACGATGAACGCACTTTTACTGACGCCGGTCAAGCTTCCTAATTCATTAGATAAAACCGCAGATATAATGAAAGAGTACGATGAAGAAATGGCAGAGTTGTTTGCATTTATCGACACGTTCACTGATAATGAACAAGTGAGTCAACTGTTGCCACAAGTGATGTTGAGCTATATTGACACGATGTGGGTTAAGCATTTGGAAGTGATGACTCGCCTCAAAGAAGGAATTGGATTGCGTTCATACGGACAAGAAGATCCTATGCGTATTTACCAGCGTGAAGGCTTGCAGTTATTTGCCAAGCACTATCAACGCCTGCGCCGGGATATTGCGTCCGAAATTATCGCATTCATGAAGCAACTCAATACAAAACAGGAGGTTTCCCAATGAAACTCTTCAATTTATTCAAAAAAACCGAAAAAACCGGATTGGACAGTACAGTCGAATCCGAGGAAATTTTAGAAAATGGCCAAGCAGGTTCAGGCGACGAAGATATCGAAACAGAACTATCTCTTCATGAGCAATGGAGCCTAACACAGGAGCAAGAATATGTTTTCCGTTTTCTTGCAAATGAGCAAGAGCCTTTAAAACCAAATCAAATCTCCTTGTCAGGTATCGATATCGATTTGGAGCCAGCAAACGGTAGCTGGTTAGTTAAAGCATTTTTCCGTTCTTCACTGGATCAAGCGATCACTGTAGGCGAAATCGAGTTATTATTACTTGATGAAGAAGGCAATACAGCAGCATCTGCAGAGTTCGATTTGAACGAGTTAGGTGAAATTCCAGCGCGCAGTGCACGACCATGGGTATTCGTTTTCGAAAAGAAAGATCAATTGGTAGAAGAAATCCCTGCAACGAACTGGAAGCTTGCATTCAACGTTCATTCGATGATGCCACACCAATTGGAACTTGCACCAACATGGGAAGAACAACTCCCTGCTGAGCAAAAAGAAGCGTTATCTAAAATTGTAAGCGATCTTCCAAAATTGAAGCCGCGCGAAGTGAATATCGCAGGTTTCCAAATCCAATCACAAGATGAAGGTACGATTGCAGCTTCCGTTTTCGTTCGTAACGGTCACTCCAAACAAATCAATATTGAAAAGTTACCGCTTGAATTAATTGATGCAACAGGAGAATTGGTAGCACGAGGAACATTCGACCTCAATCCTCCACTTTCCGTGAAAGCAAACAGCACAACTCCTTGGACATTCATCTACCCTAAGGAATTAGTGAAGAAAGATGAACCGGATTTCTCTCGTTGGACAATCCGCGTTCCACAAGACGCAACTAATTAATACTTGCCGGATAAGATTGGGAATCCCCTCTCCTATCCGGTATTTTTTCGTAAAAAAATCGATCTTCCACATAGGAAGATCGATGTTTCTTCTATTAAATACCTGCAACACGCTTCGCACCTATATAGCGCTTGCCCCAGTACGTATCATTTACTCTATCCACACGCACACCTTTTGATGTAGAAGCATGTGCGAACTTGCCATTTCCAACATAGATTCCCACGTGTGAAACACCGCGTCCTGTTGTGTTAAAGAATACTAGATCACCATTGCGTAGACTCGATTTCTTCACAGCACGCCCTGATGCATACATTGCACTAGAAGTTCTCGCTACTTTTAAACCATTTTGCTTGAATACATAACCAACATAACCTGAGCAATCAAATCCTGCTCTTGTTGTACCACCATAGCGATATTTGATACCCGTTAAGCTAGTTGCTGTTTTTGTGATATTCGTTGTTTTACCGGCTGCATCTGCTTGTCCAGCAAATGGTGAGACGATCAAAAGTGTAGTAAGTGCTAGGACTGAGATAGCCTTTTGTAATAGATTCATAAGTTCCTCCGCAACAGTATGTATTTTTAGTAGTTTGCTTGTCTGTTTATGTATCTCATCTTAGCATTGTACAAACTCATGATTTATTACAGTAATGTAACAAGGGTGTTTCAAAGTCGAATGGTATATTACACTTGAAATATTTGTGTCTAAAATTGACAAAAGTAAGTACCCATTTTGTTGAGGACGTCGCTCGACTTATTTTTGGATTCTGAAGTTAGCAAGTGTTCACTTTCTGGACCCGCGCAGGCACGTGGGGGATTGCCTACAGCCATGAGCCAGCTGGCGGTAGGGCTGCCGCCAGTTGTCTCAGGGCCACGGCCTACCCCGCAGTTGTGCCTGTGCTACTGTGGGGTAATGAATTAGTTCGTGTTTCTAGCAAAGAGAAAAACAGTGACATTGTGATAGCTATCATGCATTTTTTGCTCACTTTTTGTTGGGTACGTCGCTCGACTTATTTTTGGGTACTGAAGTTAGCAAGTGTTCACTTTCTGGACCCGCGCAGGCACGTGGGGGATTGCCTACAGCCATGAGCCAGCTGGCGATGGGGCTGCCAGTTGTCTCATGGCCACGGCCTACCCCGCAGTTGTGCCTGCGCTACTGTGGGGAAATGAATTAGTTTGTGTTTCTAGCAAAGAGAAAACCAGCGACATGGTGATAACGATCAAGTGTTTCTTGCTCACTTTTGTTGGGTACGTCGCTCGACTTATTTTTGGAGACTGAAGTTAGCAAGTGTTCACTTTCTCGACCCGCGCAGGCACGTGGGGGATTGCCTCCAGCCATGAGCCAGCTGGCGATGGGGCTGCCAGTTGTCTCAGGGCCACGGCCTACCCCGCAGTTGTGCCTGTGCTACTTTGGGGAAATGAATTAGTTTGTGTTTCTAGCAAAGAGAAAAACAGCGGCATTATGATAGCTATCATGCATTTCTTGCTCACTTTTGTTGGGTACGTCGCTCGACTTATTTTCGGAGACTGAAGTTAGCAAGTGTTCACTTTCTGGACCCGCGCAGGCACGTGGAGGATTGCCTACAGCCATGAGCCAGCTGGCGATGGGGCTGCCAGTTGTCTCATTGCCACGGCCTACCCCGCAGTTGTGCCTGTGCTACTGTGGGGAAATGAATTAGTTTGTGGTTCTAGCAAAGAGAAAAACAATGACATTGTGATAGCTATCACTTGTTTCTTGCGGGTGAAGTGTCCTACACACTATCTAACGAAGGCGCCTGCTGTGGTAGGCGAAGTAAGGAGACAGAGACAGGCGCACTTCCTGTCTGTGGCTCCTTGCGAAAGCCATCCACCAGCGCCGAAGTGGAGCCAATGAGCTTTACACTTACATTGCTAGCAAAACCACATACTTTTAACAGAAATGTAATCCAACAGCACTACTTCCATTTAAAACAACGATCCAAACTGCCCCACACACAATCTAAAGAAGACACCTGCTGTGGGAGGCGAAGCAGGACCAACGTACAGCACATGTTCATAGTCAACCTAATACTCACTTCACACAAAAAAGGCTACCCTAGAAGTCAAGTTACACTTCCAGGATAGCCCCTGATAATCATCTATTCTACTCAATCAAGCTGTAAATCCGTAATCACAATTACATCTTCATGACGCAATAACTTTGTAATCGGCCACTCCGTTGTGATCTCTCCAGCTTTCAATTTCTCCATCGCCGCACGTTTCTTCTCGCCAAATGCAACCATGATTAACTTCTTTGACTTTACAATGGAAGAGATCCCCATCGTCAAGGCGATATTCGGAATCTTATCATCATTTTCGAAATATTGACTGTTAACTCCTAGTGTAGAGTCTGTCAGTGTCGCAACATGTGTTACAGAATCAAATGGTGTTCCAGGCTCGTTGAAAGCGATATGACCATTCTCTCCCACTCCCAGAAGTTGAATATCCAACGGGTGAGAGTTCAACTGATTCTCGTATTCTTCACACTCTTGATCTAAATTTTCAGCCATACCGTTTGGAATAAACGTTTCTTTGAATGGCTTTTTACTGAATAAATGCTGCTTCATAAAGTATGCATAACTATTTGGGTTATCCGCGTCAATACCTACATATTCATCTAAGTTGAATGCTGTAACGTTGGAAAAGTCTAACGACGAATGAGTCCATTCATCATAAATCGGAATCATCGTGCTGCCTGTAGCCAATCCAAGTACATGCAATCTATTATTTTGAAGTTCTTCAGAAATCAGATTAAATACTTCCTTCGCACCTTCTTCAGGGCTTTTCACTGTAATCCATTTGACATTTTCCATTTACACACCGGCTTCCTAGGTTTTACCTTATTATATTATAATTTCAATTCAACATACGGTCAACATTGAATACATGTTGTCTCACTCTGTATTCCCTATTTCACTCACTGTTACACCTATTTTTTTATGCACCTGACGAACTATACCATTAGCACCTTCAACCTAGCTCGAATCACAATTACAGCGGAATGTGTATGACAAAAGCATGTAAAGTGATTGAACATATTGTGAAATTTACGTTTTTTCTTCAATTCATAGGGAATTCCCTAATTCTTTATTCCCCCGCTAGGATTATGATAAAAGTACGAATTCCATTTAGACAAGGAGGTGGCCGTATTGAGCAAGAAGATATCTTCTCCCAATCAACCAAAAGAAGAAACGAATTTAAAAGGTACCCTGATCATGGTGATGATCGTCGGAATCGTCATTCTTGTCATGTGGTTCGGCGCTTACGGATTATTCTTATCTAGATAATAACTAGCATTAAAGGAGGAAACATTATGCATTTGCATAAGTATGAAAAAGTATGGATTGTATTCGGTTTAGCATCATTGGTTTTATTCTTACTTATTATTGGCTTTGCGGCATTCTGGAAAGGAACACATCCACAAAGTCATATCGAAACTATCGATCCTCAAAACGTCGAAGCAAACGAATCTTTCCAACCTGACAATCTTGGTCTGACAGAAGTTGCTGACGGGAAATACGTTGTCAATATGGTCGCTTCCGCTTTTAATTATGACTTCGGTAAAGAAGAAGATGGAACCGCTACTAAGACGATTCGCGTACCAAAAGGTTCCACAGTTCTTTTCCAAGTAACAAGTAAAGATGTCGTCCACGGATTCCAAGTGGCAGGTACAAATGTCAACATGATGGTCGAACCTGGACATATCAGCCGCTTCGAATCCGTCATGAAAAACGATGGAGAATTCACAGTGGTCTGCAACGAATATTGCGGCATCGGTCACCATTTAATGTTCGGCACAGTGGAGGTGTACTAACACATGGAATTATTTAATTTCTCAAAAAAAGAATCCAGATTGTATATGGCTTTTATGCACGTCACGTTCATCTCTCTTTTAGTCGGTGGCTTGATGGGACTGCTTCAGACATTAGTCCGTTCCGGCAAATACACATTACCATTCAATATTGATTACTATACGATTTTAACAACGCACGGCGTCATACTCGGTTTAGTATTGACTACGTTCTTCATCGTCGGTTTCCAATTCTCACTTATGGGGAAAACCGTTGGCATTTCAGACAAACAATTAATGTGGGGTTGGATTTCATTCTGGGTCATGTTGGTCGGTACGGTATTATCTGCATGGATGATTTTAACAGGTGAAGCTTCTGTATTGTATACATTCTATACGCCACTTCGCGCGCATCCTATTTTCTACATCGGACTGACATTAGTCATTGTAGGAAGCTGGATTGCTGCTTTCACTAACTTCCGTCAACTATATGTATGGAAGAAAGCGCATAAAGGTGAAAAGTCTCCTTTACTAGCATTTATGGTAGTCATCAATATGATTATGTGGTTCGTCGCCACACTTGGTGTAGCGTACTCGGTCATCGTATTGATCTTGCCTTGGTCACTTGGTTATGTCGCAACAGTCAACGTATTATTGACGCGTACATTATTCTGGTACTTCGGTCACCCGCTTGTATACTTCTGGTTGTTACCTGCTTACATGGCTTGGTACGCAATCATCCCGAAAATTATCGGCGGAAAACTATTCAGTGATCCGTTAGCAAGACTGGCTTTCATTCTGTTGTTGATGTTCTCGATTCCAGTTGGATTCCACCATCAATTGACTGAGCCAGGTATTGATCCCACTTGGAAGTTCATCCAAGTCGTCTTAACATTCATGGTGGTCATCCCTTCATTGATGACGGCGTTCTCTTTATTCGCTACATTTGAAATTACAGGTAGAAGAAAAGGCTATAAATCTTTATTCGGCTGGTTCAAAAAACTTCCTTGGAAAGATGTTCGATTCTTGGCACCATTCGTTGGTATGGTAGCATTTATCCCAGGTGGAGCAGGCGGGATCATTAACGCTTCTCACCAAGTAAACTCTCTTATTCACAACACGATTTGGATAACAGGTCACTTTCATTTAACAGTTGCAACAACAGTCATTTTAACGTTTTTCGGTATTGCGTATTGGTTGATTCCACACTTGACTGGCCGTCGTTTGACCCCTTCATTGAATAAACTAGGCATCATTCAGACGTTCATTTGGGCAATTGGCATGACAATCATGTCAACTTCCATGCATATTCAAGGACTCATCGGTGGACCACGTCGTTCAGCATTCTCTGAGTACGCAGGTGGAGATCAAGTTTCTTCTTGGATCAGCTACCAAATGTGGCAAGCTGTCGGCGGAATCATCTTATTCGTTGGTATTCTATTGATGTTCTACATTTTCATTCAATTGGCATTCTTCGCTCCACGCGGTTATGAAGAATATCCAATCGCTGAAGAAGAAGTAGATGCTGAGAAATCACCGAAAATTTTGGAGAACTGGTATATATGGATTGGTATTACCATCGCATTGATTCTATTCGCGTATACGATACCAATGATCGATATCATTAAGCACTCGCCTCCTGGATCGATTCCATTTGACTGGCCTATCGGACGTTCTTAAACAGCAGAAAAGCCCTGAACAATCCGTAGCATTACTTCGGATTGTTCACGGGCTTTTACTATAGTTTGAAGTAGTACGATAAAACACGACTTTATGTTTACCCATAACATACATACTGGTTACACAAAAGCTGAGTCCCAAGAACCACTTTCATTTTTTAAAAATACCCTTTTATAGTATTTACTCATATGTTAAACCTAAACAACTAGTAAACTATTGTTTAAAAATAAGTCTTAAGATACGTTTAATATCCATTACTGTATTGTATGATAGGTTTATAGGTTTAATAACTAGTTAACACTCTGCAGTACAAAGTACCAAATCTAGTATACTTAAAGGAGATACGTCGAAATGAAGAAAATTGCCCTAGCCGCGATCGCCTCTCTTTTGCTTGCAACAAGCATCTCAGTTGGTAGTGTTGCCGCTGCATCAAAAACGCATATCGTGCAAGCAGGAGATACTCTTTACAAGATTTCCAATCAGTACAAGATTACGGTAACTGAACTAAAGCGTCTGAATTCTCTTACTTCTAATAATATCAAAGTTAAACAGAAACTTATAGTAGAAAATAAAGTGAACTCTTCACAAACTGTCTCTTCTACTAATTCATTGGGCTCGTTATCATCAAACAAACCTGTGACGAAGCCAAATGTTACGACCACTAGCCAGGCGCTAGGTCAAAAATTAGTGGACATTACACAGCCATTACTAGGAACTCCTTATGTATGGGCAGGTTCTACTCCATCAGGATTTGATTGTAGCGGTTTCATTTATTATGCATTCAACCAAGCTGATGTTAAAGTTCCTCGATTAGATACAATCGGTTTCTTCAACCGTTCATTATTTATAAAAGATCCAGTAGTAGGAGATTTATTATTCTTCCAAAATACATATCGTCCCGGCATCTCGCATATCGGTATTTATCTCGGAGACAATAAGTTCATTCACGCGGGGACGAAAGCAATTGAAATCGCTTCTCTAGACTCTTCATATTGGAACTCACGTTTCATGGGCTTCAAACGCTTTGTAGATGTAAAATAATCAATGAAAAACGGGTTGTCCTGTAAGTCATCATGACTTGTAGGACAACCCGTTTTGTTTATATTTTATTATCGTGCAGAATAACCGCCATCAATTACAAGCTCTGCGCCTGTAATATAAGCCGCTTCATCTGATGCCAAGAAGAGTACGGCATTCCCTACATCTTCCGGCTGACCCAAACGTTGTAGCGGAGTCATTTTAATCAACATATCCAGTTGAGCCTTAGACTCTTCAAGATTTGCCACCATCGGCGTTTCAATAACTCCTGGGAATACGGTGTTTACACGGATACCCGCTTGTCCATATTCCGCTGCTGCCGCTTTAGAAATAGCACGTACTGCACCTTTAGATGCAGAATACGGATTCAAGCCCATACCAATCAAAGCAGTATAAGAAGAAATATTGACGATTGCACCTTTTTTCGCTTCCTTCATATATTTTGAAGCATGTTTCATACCTAGAAATGTACCAAAGCTATTGATATCTGAAAGTCTGCGCCAATCTTCAATCGTGATTTGATCTACAGTTTTTTCAGTTGAGATACCAGCATTATTCACAAGAATATCCATTTTCCCGAAGTGATCGACAGCTTTTTTCATAGCCTCTTCCCACTCTGCATCTTCCATTACATTCAATTTGATAGTGAAGATATTATCCTGACCGCCCCACTTTTCTTCAAGTGCTGCTGTATTAATGTCAGCTGCAATTACTTTCGCGCCTTCTGCTGTGAATTGCTTTACCATCATTTCACCCATACCAGATGCCCCACCTGTAATGAACGCTACTTTGTCTTGTAATCTGCCCATAAAATATCTCTCCTTTATTGTTGTTACTGCCATATACTTTAACACTAAAGTATATTCGAATCAATTATTCGGTTCGACACTATCTTCTTCAATTATTGAACTTTTATACATCTCCCCCCTTTATACACACCTTGTATAGGCCGTATGCATACCGTATAATAAGTGTTGTATATATACACTAAAAATGGAAGAAGTGAACAAATATGTTCAAAGATCCACGTTATCTTAATTATAATGCAGCGGGCTTCCGGCAGGATTTGATAGCAGGGATTACTGTTGGAATTGTGGCCATTCCACTTGGGATGGCTTTTGCCATTGCTTCTGGCGTCAAACCGGAATACGGGCTGTATACTACGATCATCGCAGGTCTTTTAGTCGCCTTGCTTGGTGGTTCACGTTACCAGATCGCCGGCCCTACTGGCGCTTTCATTCCCATATTACTGGCTATCGTACTGCAATACGGTTACGAAGATCTTCTACTTGCCGGATTTCTCGCGGGTATTCTTCTTGTCATTATGAGTTTTCTCGGTGTCAGTAATCTCATTCACTTCGTCCCGCGATCGGTGACAATCGGATTCACTGCGGGGATTGCAGTCATTATCTTTACTGGACAGTTCCAAAACTTCTTTGGCTTGACGGGAGTGGAGAAAAAAGAGTTCTTCCATGAAAGCATGGTAGAAATCGCTCGTCATTTTCATACTGTCAATACATTTAGTATCCTAACTGCCACAATCGGTCTTGGTGTCATCTTTCTTTTACCCAAAATCTCTCCAAAGGTTCCATTACTACTTATTGCACTGTTAGTTCCTACTATCTGCTCGATTTTGTTCTTCCCAGGTAAAGTGGAAACAATCGGCACAGCATATGGTGGCATTCCACAACATTTACCTAGTTTTCATTTTCCAGAAATCACGCTCGCCAAACTGGTGAATCTATGGCAGCCCGCTTTAATCATTGCTGCACTTGGTGCGATCGAATCTCTGCTTTCCGCAGTTGTGGCTGACGGAATGAAAAGTAATGTACGTAAGCATAATTCCAAGAAAGAATTATTTGGTCAAGGTATCGCTAATATCATTACACCATTATTCGGGGGAATCCCCGCCACAGGCGCCATCGCACGTACCGCCACAAATATCGGTTCAGGCGCGGTCAGTCCCATTTCTGGCATCATACAAAGTTTATTTGTATTGGCTTTTTTATTACTATTCGCACCTTATGCTTCCTATATACCGTTGGCCGCAATGGCACCCATTCTGATGTTTGTCGCTTGGAATATGAGCTCACGAAAAGCCTTTGCCCAAATCGCTTCGTTACGCTCAAGTGATTCACTTGTGTTACTGACAACTTTCCTTTTGACCATATTCGTGAATTTGACAATCGCAGTCGAAGTCGGAATCTTGCTCGCCGCCCTGTCGTTCTTACGCAAAATGAGTGGCTCATTGGATATTAAAAAGAGTAAACTGTCTGACGTTGAAACATTCAAGTTGTCTATGGGAAATGAATCTGAGCTGATCAAATTCAAAATCTCCGGTCCACTGTTCTTCGGTACCGCGAAATACTTCGAGGATCGATACCCTGAATTATTGAATCTTGAACAAACCACAATCATTTTAGACATGAAAAATTTAACAGCTATCGATGCAACGGGTGAAGCAGCTCTTTCCGCCATGCTCGACGAAGCAGATCGCCAAAACAAGCGACTCATCTTTAAACGAGTCCCTCCTGAGAAAGTGAGCTTGTTCAAACGTAGTGGTTTATATGACAAAATCGGTGAAGAAAATTTCTTTATGCTGTAAATCATTTCATTGGGATCGTCGCTCGAGTCAGGTTTGGCATCGAAAATAGTGCGTATCTGCTTTCTGGACTCGCACAGGCACGTGGGGGATTGCCTCCAGCCATGAGCCAGCTGGCGGTAGGGCTGCCAGATGTCTCATGGCCACGGCCTACCCCGCAGTTGTGCCTGTGCTACTGAGTAATATTTATTCAATTTGTGGTTCTAATAAGAAGATCTGAGACAGGCGAACTTCCTGTCTGTGGCTCATTGCGAAAGCCATCCACCAGCGCCGTAGTGGATGCAATGATCTCGCCACTTACATTGCCAGCTAAACGACAATCCTGTGATCAAACACGAAACAGTAAGAGTAAGAGTACGTGCAAGAACCACAATCCTATGCCGATTTTTGCGCAAATTTCACGGAAACACAATCCAAAAAACCACAAAAAAGCTTCCACTCAACTTACTGAGTGAAAGCTTTTTTCATATCATTACAACTTCCATTTAAACCGAGCATACCCGGCGAGTAAAAGGAAGTTCACTGCCGCACTGACGACAGTACCGTACGCAATGGCTTGCGCACCAATCTGATCAACAAACGCAAAAATAATACCGATATTAATTCCAAATACGCTGATTAAACTAAAGATAATAGGTGTGATCGAATTACCTTTTGCATAATAGAATCGAGTGATATAAGTATTAGCCGCTAAGAAAAACATCGACAGAGCGAATACTTTGAACACCGGCACGGTCAACATAATGGACTTCTCATCGAAATTCCCATAACCAAATACTAAACGGATGAGCGGCTCAGCTAGGAAATAGCAGAACACCGTCGCTGGCAATAGTAACGCGACCATGTAGAGCATTCCTTTCTTGTAAAGCGCCTTGACCGTACCCGTATCCCCTTCGCCTTCTTTCTTCGCGAGCATTGGATAGATCACCGTCGTTACGGCTGTCATTAGAATCGCTTGTGGAAAGCCCGTTAGTTTCGATGCGTAGTTAATAGAAGAAATCGCACCTTCCCCTAACCCACCCGCTGCAATACGGTGAATAATGAAGTAGAACTGTAATGAAGCGCCACCGAATAAAATCGGCAAGGCGAGCCACCACATTCTCTTAATATCCGTAGGCATACCAAATGAAGGTTTCAGCGAGGAAAGATCTGCACGTTTGATACCCCAATACAGGAATAGCCCCATTAGGATGGCACTGACCATGGCACCAACACCATACGATTCAGGTCCAAGCCATTTTGTTAGCGCAAAGCCCACTCCAACAAACGCTACGTTATACAGTAAGATGGCAAGACTTGATAACTGAAAACGGTCGTTGATATTCAATAATCCACTCATCCATGTCGACATGACCAATACGATAGAAGAAGGCATCATCCAAAGGAAGAGATTTCTTACTACTGTGTAGTCTTCATCACTTAACTCTTTAAAGAATAGATTCAGAATCGGATTCGTCAAGACGATAATTACTAATGTAACAAGTGTGGCGGTCATGACGACTGTCGTGAATGCTTTGCGTACAAATAATGGCCGATCCATACTCGACGAATGGTAGATCGATATAAAGGCAGTCGTCAACGCTCCACCAAGCACTAGATAAATGAAGTTCGGAATCGTATACGCTGTCGCGATGGCATCCGCCACTGTCGAAGTACCATATTGTATGCCAATTACGACTTCGCGCCCGAAGCCAAACAATCTGGCGACAATATTAATGATGGCGACAGTGCCAATGATCTTGAATAATTTACTCATTTGGAAGATCCCTTTCCATTCTGTTCATAGATATCGTTCAACCTTTTGACGATCTCTGTTGAAGAATGTTGCTGAATCACTTGTTGCGTCACTTCATGTTGCTCTCTGGTCACTTCATTCGAAAGTGCTTCCTCGAGTCCCATAGCCAAGGCTTGCGCATTCCGTGGCTCAACTAATGTTCCGACATCGTCTTTCAATAAATACGGTAATCCTCCGACATTCGTCGCTACGACTTTGGCTCCTGAGGCAAGGGCTTCGAGTGCTACTAAGCCAAAACCTTCATGATAAGAAGGTAGCGCGAGAAGATCTGCTGCCGACATCCATTTCGCGAGTTCAGTCTGGCTGACAGGCCCTTTAAAGCGAATGCCCGAATTGTTGCCGACTTTGTCCTTCACTTCCTGCGTAAAACGCTGGTCCTTTTGTGAACCTACTATATATAGAAGAAGATCTTCATGCGTCACTTGTAATTGTTCAAATGCGTCAATCAATTCCATAATGCCTTTTGCTTCGATCACATTCCCCACAAAGAGTACTACACGTTCATTTAAAGGCACGTCCAATAAAAGTCGAACTTCCTCCTGAGCCATTGGCTTAAAGATACGCGTATCTACACCCATACTCATGACTTCTACTTTGCTAGGAGCTATATCATAATCATGGATGACATCATTTCGCAACTTTTCACCGACCGTGATAACCTCTGAGGCCTCTTGTAAAATACGATGAGTGAGTTTCGCAATACGTGGACTTTTCTTAGCCATTTTATCTAAATCTCCACCATGTATTGTCACTACGTACGGTATCTTCCATAATTTCTTCGCTAGCAATGACACCAGTCCAGTTGGAAACGCGTAATGCGCATGTGTAATACTAATATTCTTTTTATGCTGTAAAACATATAGAAGGGACTCTATTCCCCATGATAGATATTTGACTATTTTTCCGATCTTTCCTTTACCCGGATCCTGTATGGCGATGACTTTAATATCTACGCCATCTTTTTTTAATTGCTCCACTTGGTTCTTGACAAAGATTCCATAGGTAGGATGCTCAGCGGAAGGATACATATTACTAAATACTACTACTTTAGACACTTATAACTCATCCTTTATTACTTACTGACATAAACTAATACACTCTTTTCTACGTTGAATGATTATACCACATACTACGCGCATATAAAGGCGCAACAGCAATTAACTCACTATTTTATTTCTTCTATATAGTAGAAATATCGGTAGTTATTTATATAAACATTTCAATCATATGTCAGCGTGTAATTTTCTTGTAATATAATTGTAATAATTCCCATGTTTATTCGTGCTAACATGTTCCTAGATTACAAAGCGCAACAGTGATTGCGCGAAAGGGGAATTTGAGCACAGCATGAAACGTCTAATAACTCTGGTCATGGCAAGTCTACTATTCTTTTCATTCGTACCAGAATTTGCTTCCGCAAACTCACCAACATCATTAGTAAGCACTGCAAAAAAATATATGGGAACACCTTATCGTTTAGGTGGAGCAACCCCAACGGCTTTTGATTGTTCAGGATTCACTCAATACGTGTTCAATGAAGAAGGTCTTTCTATTCCAAGAACGACTGGGCAGCAAATGGCGACCGGGACTTCTATTTCTAAAAGCAATCTAGAAGTTGGAGATTTAGTATTCTTTAATACATCAGGTCGCGGCGTATCACACGTTGGCATCTATGTAGGGTCTAATAACTTTATCCACGCTTCTGTGAGCAAAGGCGTCATGATCTCCTCATTGGATGATCCATACTACTGGAAGAGCCGTTATATCGGTGCTCGACGCGTAGCGAAATTCACTGATAATGTAAGTAAAGAAGAAGATAAGGTAGCCGCGTCTGCTCCTGTTAAAGAAGTTGTGTATGCAACTCGCGGTGAAATAGCACAAGTACTTGCAGAAAAATTAGATCTGGATATGACAACGGCTAATGTTACTTTTAAAGACGTAGATAAATCCAATCCTCACTACAACGCAATATCCGCAGTCGCAGAAGCAAATATTTTCTCTGGTGACGCAGGTAACTTCAATCCAAAGAAAGAATTAACTCGTGCTCAAATGGCAAAAGTTTTAGTACAAGCATTTGAACTAAGAGGTTCCGCTATTGCGAAATTCTCTGATGTTCCTCCTGGTCACTGGGCGACTGAATATATTAACATTTTATTCTACCATGAAATTACGACTGGTTACCTAGATGGTAGATATGGTTTGTCAGATAAAGTATCAATTGGGCAATTAAATAAATTCATCGATCGTATTAATAAATAATTATCCTACCGAATGTTCAAACTTGAACATTCGGTTTTCTCCGAATTCAGCTCTATCTCCCCCTTCTGTACCACAATCCTTTAAATAGTAATGAAGAATCATTATAGTCATATTGCTAATTTACGAACCATGACGAAAATATCTAGTAATTAGTTTTCATAACTGGTAAAATGAACCTATGAGTCTAGTAATACATTATATATTAAGGAGGATCTCATGAAACAAATTAAATGGGCAACAGTTGGTCTGTTGCTGCTAACCATCTTAGCTATCTCACCTCTCCAGTCATTTGCAAGCTTCAAGTTTTCCGACGTCCCCGCCAACAGTGAATATTACAAAGAAGTCCATTACATAGCGGAAAAAGGTATTATTAATCAAACACCTAAATTCAATCCTCAAGATAACTTACGACGTTCACATGTTGCGAAAATGCTCGTTATTGCAACTGAAACACAAGATACACCGTTGAAAAACATGGAAATTAACGGACTGAAGCCAACTAGCGAACAATACAAGTTTGCTAACATTGCTCTTCAAAAAGGATACTTCCCTAATACTGACGCAAACAACTTCAAACCGAATGAAGAAATTAAACGGGATGAAATGGCGTACGCGATGTCAGTAGCATTTAACTTATCTGAAAAAGTAACGAGCCAAAAACCTTTAGGTATGGATGATGTGAAAAATCACAAATACGTTGATCGGATCAACGGCTTGTATTATGCAGGTATTACACAAGGTGACAACAAGAAATTCTTACCGAATAATTTATTAACACGTAAACAATTCGCATTATTCGTTGCACGTGCGATGGACAAGCAGTTTGCGTTGACTGTTAAAACTCCAGATCAACAATCCAGCGTGAAGTATGTGCGCGTAGCAACTGGTGATGATTCAGATCCATTGAACGTACGCAGCGCACCTTCCGAGTCTTCTGCTATTATCCATGTGTTGCCTAACGGTACAGTGGTAGAAGTAATAGGCAAGCAAGGCATTTGGTTGAAAGTCAATATCAATGGTTTAGAAGGCTATATCCATGAATACTTCACGACTCCTAATGTAAATGATGTCAAACCGGATACACCAACACCTAAACCACCTGTCACTACACCAAAACCGACGCCTGTTGCGAAAACAATGGGTAAAGTAACGGTTAATAATTTGAATATGCGTTCTGCAGGTAATTCGAGTGCCCCTACTGTTGGGAAGCTTCAATCAGGCCAAAAAGTAGAAATTTTGTCCGTTTCGGGATATTGGGCAAAGATTCGCGCTGGTAGCACAACTGGTTATGTGCACAAGACCTATTTGAAGTTGTTGAATCAAACGGGTAATCCATTGAAAGATCGTATTATTGTTGTCGATGCAGGTCATGGCGGACATGATCCAGGCACTGGTAAGAATGGCACATCTGAAAAATCCATTACACTGAAAGTTGCAAAGAAAGTCGAAGCGAAGTTAAAAAATGCTGGCGCTAAAGTGTTAATGACGCGTTCCAATGATACGTATTACACACTTCAAGCTCGTACGGATTTCTCCAAGAAGAATTTTGCAGAAACATTCGTTTCCATTCATGTGAACGCAGCAGGTTTTGCTGCAAAAGGAGCAGAAGTCTTCTATGACTCTTCTTCCAACATAAACGCAACAGAAAGTCGCGATTTAGCTTCTTTCATCCAGCGCAATATTGTGCAAAAGGCGAATATGTCTGATCGTGGTGTAAAGAATAAAGGTTTTTATGTAATCAAAAATAATAACGTAGCTGCCGTTCTTGTGGAGTTAGGCTTCATTACAAATGCACAGGACTATGCGAAGTTGACAAGTGAACAGTATTTGAATATTTATGCTGATGCGATCTACACAGGTCTGTATCAATATTACAGTAAGCAATAATGTCATCCGCCTCCTAGGTTGTATCTAGGAGGTTTTTTTATTGTACGAGCGCAGTTGTGTAAACATAGTGTGTTTTTGTGGAATGCACGGTTAATAGCGTCGCTCGATTGATTGTTGGATACTAAAATTAGTGTGTGTATGCTTTCTCGATCCACGCAGGCACGTGGGGAAATGAATTAGTTTGTGTTTCTAACAAAAAGAAAACCAGCGGCATTGTGATAGCTATCATGTATTTCTTGCTCACTTTTTGTTGGGTACGTCGCTCGACTTATTTTTGGATACTGAAGTTAGCGAGTGTTCACTTTCTGGACCCGCGCAGGCATGTGGGGGATTGCCTACAGCCATGAGCCAGCTGGCGATAGAGCTGCCAGTTGTCTCATGGCCACGGCCTACCCCGCAGTTGTGCCTGTGCTACTGTAGGGAAATGAATTAGTTTGTGTTTCTAACAAAGAAAAACTAGCAACATGGTGATACTGTTCAAGTGTTTCTTTCTCACTTTTGTTGGGGACGTCGCTCGACTTATTGTTGGGTACTAAAATTAGTGAGTGTATGCTTTCTCGACCCGCGCAGGCACGTGGGGGATTGCCTACAGCCATGAGCCAGCTGGCGATAGAGCTGCCAGTTGTCTCATGGCCACGGCCTACCCCGCAGTTGTGCCTGCGCTACTGTAGGGTAATGAATTAGTTTGTGTTTCTAGTAAAAAGAAAACCAGTGACATGGTGATAGCTATCACTTGTTTCTTGCGAGTGAAGTGTATGAACTGTCCTACACACTATCTAACGAAGGCGCCTGCTGTGGTAGGCGAAGTAAGGAGACAGAGACAGGCGCACTTCCTGTCTGTGGCTCCTTGCGAAAGCCATCCTCCAGCGCTGCAGTGGGGGCAATGAGCATTACACTTACATTGCTAGCAAAACCACATACTCCTAACAGAAACGTAATCCAACAGCACTACTTCCATTTAAAACAACTATCCAAACTGCCCCACACAATCTAACGAAGCCATCCACCAGCGCCGTAGTGGGGACAATGAGCATTACACTTACATCGCTAGCAAAACCACATACTCCTAACAGAAACGTAATCCAACAGCACTACTTCCATTTAAAACAACTATCCAAACTGCCCCACACTATCTAGCGAAAGCCATCCACCAGCGCCGTAGTGGGGACAATGAGCATTACACTTACATTGCTAGCGAAACCACAAGCTCCTAACAGAATAGCAATCCAACAATGACATCTGCCGTCGTAGACTCAGCAAGATAGTGGATCCAATCACTAGCCGCTTACCAAACTAAAAAACCGTTATAAGAAGCAAGCTTCTCACAACGGATCATTTTATTAGACAATCAGCTGATTAACTTCTTTCGCAAATACACTTTGCGCTTTAGAAATATCTACTTCATGCCCCATCTCGTTCAACGTTTCACCAATTTGCATAACTGCCTTCTCCAGCATATCCGCTGTAGTATTCCCCATATGTCCGATACGGAACGCCTTGCCTGCTAAATGGGCGAGTGAACCGGATAGGACTGTCCCTTTCTCCGCCATAGCCGCACGGAACTTTCCGTCATCAATACCTTCAGGATACAAAATACAGCTCAATGTTGGTGCCGCCACTTCTTCTGTTGCAATCGCATTCATACCATAGACCGCTAGACTCTGTCGGACAGCGCGACCGAATGCTTGATGACGTTGAATTCTCGCGTCTAGCCCTTCTTCCAATACGATACGTAATCCCTCTTCTAACGCATACACTAAGTTGACAGCAGGCGTTGCGAAATATTTTGAAGGATCATGCATGATCGGAATCCAATTATAAATATCACAATAGTAAGCTTGCACTCGCTCCATGGCGGCACGAGCTTCCAAAGCTTTCTGATTAAACGCTACGAGCGCAATGCCTGGTGGAACTCCAATCGCTTTCTGGGATCCAGTCAAGACGATATCAATCGTGTTGCCTACCCCACCGTATTCTTTACTCATATCCTCATCCATTGCAGTAGTTGCACAAACGCCGTCTACAATAACAAGAGCACCATGCTTCTTAATAACGGGCACAACTGCTTCCAAATCAATCCTTACTCCAGTGGAAGTATCTGCGTGCGTCACAGTAACTGCCTTATAATTCCCTTCAGACAATTTCTGGTCGATTTCCTTAGGTGATACTTGCTGACCCCATTCGGATTGTAATACGTCTACTTGAATACCGAATGCTTGTCCCAATTTAATGAAACGGTCTCCGAAGTACCCTTGGCTAACGACGAGAAGTTTTTCTCCTTCTACAACTGTATTGACAATCGCCATTTCCATTCCGATTGTTCCTGAACCGGCGACTACAAATACTTCACCGTCTGTATTAAAGATCTCTCTCGTTTGATCAATAGTATGTTTATAGATTTTCACAAAACGCGGATCAGTATGTGACCATGTCTCACTGGCCATTGCATCATAGATAGAATCGACTACTGGTGTGGGTCCAGGGATTAACAGCATTTCTTTATTTCTCATTATTTAATTCCTCCTCTTAATGAAGTACATATCTTCTATACTATACAAACTATTTTAATTTTTCAATCAAAAGAAAAGGAGGGATTGGATGTATATATCCAATTCCCTCCACACTTCACACCATCTAATTGAAGATGGTGTGACCCCGTTATCATATGAATACCCCTTTGTTGCAACGAATGAAACTTTCTCCCAAAGGTCACATTCGGTAAAGCAATTATACTATTAGAACTGTGCTGTTTCAGTTGAACCAGACATAGCAGTTGTTGAAGATTGACCTTCAGAGATAACTTGTGTAACTTCGTCAAAGTAACCTGTTCCAACTTCACGTTGGTGACGAGTAGCAGTGTATCCTTTTGATTCGTTTTCAAACTCAGCTTGCTGAAGCTCTGAGTAAGCAGCCATTCCGCGAGTTTTGTAACCGTGTGCCAATTCGAACATGCTGTGGTTTAATGAGTGGAAACCAGCAAGTGTTACGAACTGGAACTTGTAGCCCATCTTACCAAGCTCCACTTGGTACTTCGCGATTGTTTCTTGATCAAGATTCGCTTTCCAGTTGAATGATGGTGAACAGTTATAAGCAAGCATTTTTTCAGGGAATTTCGCGTGAATTGCATCAGCGAATTCTTGCGCTTCTTCAAGTGATGGGTGAGAAGTTTCACACCATACTAGATCAGCATATTCAGCATAAGCAAGTCCACGTGCGATTGCTTGTTTGATACCTGGTGTAGTTTTGAAGAATCCTTCGTTCGTGCGCTCTCCCGTGATGAATGGAGCGTCGATTGGATCGATGTCGCTAGTTACCATATCCGCAGCGTCAGCGTCAGTACGAGCGATGATGACTGTATCAACACCTAGTACGTCAGCAGCTAGACGTGCAGCTGTAAGGTTACGAACTGCGTTTTGAGTTGGAAGAAGTACTTTACCACCCAAGTGTCCACATTTCTTTTCTGATGCCAATTGGTCTTCCAAGTGAACACCAGCAGCTCCAGCTTCGATCATGCCTTTCATCAATTCAAACACGTTCAATGGACCACCGAAACCAGCTTCCATGTCAGCTACGATTGGAGCGAACCAATTAAATCCGTCTTCACGGCCTTCAGCATGGTCGATTTGGTCAGCACGTTGAAGTGCTTGGTTGATGCGCTTAACAACTGCAGGTACAGAGTTTGCTGGATATAAACTTTGGTCAGGATACATTTGTCCTGCAAGGTTTGCATCAGCAGCAACTTGCCATCCGCTTAGATAAATAGCTTGTAGACCAGCTTTAACTTGTTGAACTGCTTGGTTACCCGTTAGTGCACCTAGTGCATTAATGAAATCCTCTTCATGAAGAGATTCCCAAAGGCGAGCAGCACCCTTTTCAGCTAGTGTATTTTGAATTAGAAGTGAACCTCTTAGTTTAACTACATCCTCAGCAGTGTAGTTACGTTTGATTCCTTTCCAACGGCTATCCTCGGCCCAGCTTTTCTCCAGTTGTGCAATTTGTTCTTGTCTAGTTGACATTATCTTCACACCTTCCCAATTTTTCAACGGCTAACTGTTACAATCTGTTTCATAACAGCTATCTTCGTTATGTATTACTATATAACAGCGCTTCAGAATTGTCAGTCCATTTCGACAAAAAGGCTTTTTTAGCGGATGAAAGAATGGTAGAATGGATGAAAGGGCATACATTGGAATAAAATTATATAAAAAGGGGATTTTATGAAGATTATGGAAAATATCGATATTCCAAAGAAAATTCTGAATCAATACGCTTCTGTATTAGAAGACTGGGTTCCAAAAGACGCGTCTATAGCTATCGCAGTATCTGAGCAGTATATTTATTATGTTCCAGGCATGCATGATATTCATTTGAAGGAAGGCCAGCATATCCAGACGGGCAGTATCGCGGAAGTTACGATCAAAGATCAGCGCAAAGTGGAAGTTGTCATGGATAATTCCCTTTATGGTACGTCTTACTTCGGTATTGGCTATCCTATTGACGTGCAGGGAGAAAATGGCGCGTTAATCATTATCCTTCCGCCTAACTTCCACGTACTCAAAAAAGCTCAGTTACAGTTCCTAACCGGGAAGAAAGATGATGAGTGGTTCCCCATCCCTTTAGACCAAGTCAGTTATGTAGAAAGTTTACATAAGAAAACGTGGTTTTACACAGCGAGTGAGAATTATAATATTAGTTTCACGCTGAAAGATTTACACCTTCGTTTGCCGCGGTATTTCCTACGTATTCATCGCTCATACATTATTAATATGAATTGTATTGAAAAGATTTCGCGAGACTTTTCTTCGAATCTTGTAATTAAACTAAAAGACGGTACGGAATTGCCAGTTAGTCAAACGTATGTGAATGAAGTGCGGTCGCTTTTAGGTTTTTAATATAAAAAAGACTGAACACCATTCCAAGTAATTCTCGGTTGGTCTTCAGTCGGAGCATATGACTCATTTCATATGCTTTTTTTATTTGTTCTTTTTAATTGCGGCCGTAAATTGTTTTGTCCCTTTCATCGCTTCTTCATATAATGAAGCGGAAAGTTCTGCGGTTTTTGCACATGTACCTTGCCAGTCTACTGCCAGTGCATCAAAAGCTTTAGTGAAGTGATCGTCCGATGTATGCATTTCACCAATTGGAATCGCCACATCTGATAGATCTGCAAGTTTCATGAAGTCTGTCACTTTATGATGGTAGCAGACCGCGATAACAGGTGTTGCCGTGCATGTTGCTAAAATCAACGAGTGCAATCTTGTGCCAATTACTATATCTTGTTCAGCAGAAATTTGCAGTAAGTCTACTGGTAATAAATTACGATCGATTATAGTCGTTTTTTGAGCTTCCTTCATTAAGGATTGAATATCTTTCGTAACATCGGCATCTTGTGGGAACTTTGTAGCAAAGAATGTGATTTCTACAGGATGTTTAGCCGCTAATTCATCTAAGTTTCTCGCCATTCCTTCTATATATTGTTGATAGATATCTTCTTTGCTTTCCGGCCAGTAGCCAGCATGATAATAGGGTACAGCTGTAATCCCGATTTTCAACGGACGATCAGCTGTCACTGTGCGCTCACGTTTTAATGAAAATGCCGGGTCCCCTATCACTTCCACAGGTTTCTGTACGCCTACTGACTTCAATAATTCAGCGGATTCAGGATCTCTCACTGAAATACTTTCAGCATGTTTGCTCATATACCGGATGAACCATTTGCCTAACTCACTGCTAAGAGGTCCTGCCCCACAGCCATAAATGACATAAGGGACACCAGAATTTTTAGCCATCATAGCGTATGATCCGTATAATGGTGCTTCGCGTTTATACAGATCCATTAGAATTCCGCCACCGCCTATAATCAACAAGTCGAAGGTTTTAACAATCTTTTTGTTTTGAAGGTATGTAGCACCGAACGTTTTCACTGCGTTGCCTTTTTTATAATATAAAGGTGCACTCATCACTTGATAGCGCTTCGCAGTTTGCTTCGGGTTATTGCTGAATACCGTAATGACGTCACTTGGGACATTGAACGTCGATGTAACTTGTGAAATAAGACTCAATAAAATGGCTTCATCGCCATTATTGTCATTTCCGTAGTTCCCTACTATTCCTATTTTCAATTTATACCATCCTCTGCAGTTCATTTGCTATAAGTATAGCAGAGTGACCTTTTATAGTGTATTCAAAAGACAGAGAAGCCTTCCAATCCAAGAACACACCAAGGATTGGAAAGCTTCTATTATTACTTTTCTATACTTCTATATAAGAACGCACTGAATTGAGCACGGTTGACCGGCTTGCCTGGCATGAATTCCCCTTTTTCATTTCCAGTTGTAATGCCGTGGTTTGCCAAAATATGAATTTGCTTGTACGCACCATGCTGTGGGGAAACGTCTATGAATTTCTTCGCAGACTCTCCTTCTAAATTATAGGCTTTGACTAAAATCATCGCCATCTGCGAACGAGTCAACTGTCCTGTCGGATTAAATGTCCCATCAGAATAACCGCCTACGATATTGGCATTGGCGATCGCACTGATTTCTTTGTAATAGCGATGTGTCTTTGGAACATCACTGAATTCTTTACGTGCTTCCTCTGCCGGTGATAAATTGAAAGCTCGGCTTAAAATCAATGCCGCGTGCTCTCTTGACAAAGTGTTACCCGGATTGAATGTTCCGTCTGTATCTCCATTAATAATACCTCGATCACGTAAGAAATAGATTTCTGTCGCGTACGCATACGATAAAGGTACATCTTTGAACAATTCTTTATTCGGATTATCTATAATAGGTGGCACAGGTTCCACTGGCGCAGGTGGGCCTTCAGTGGATTTCACTTCAACCGGTACAGAAATCACTTTCTTGCCAAGAGTCGCCTGCACTTGCCCTTTACCAACTGTTGTTGCCGTAAACGTTCCAGATGAAGTAATCGAACCAATATTACCTGTGACACTCCATACTAATTGGTGTGGTTGATAGATGATCGGTTTACCGGAAGCATCTGCCGGAGTAGCAGTAAATGTGATTTTTTCACCTGGCTTGACACTTGTTGCAGAAGACTTCACGTCGAGTCTTGCAGGTTGGTCAATGACCGTGATGGGGAAAGATTGTTCAGCTAATCCGTAGTTGACGCTGATGCGATCTTCTCCTGCCTGAACCGCTTTATATGTCAGACCTGTTCCTTCAACCGTTCCTTTTGCAGACGTCGTTTTCAATTGGGAAGCGCTCGGCACAATGGGATTATAATGCGCATCCAATACATGATTGATTTTCAAATCGGCTGTAGCACCGACCAACATTTCTCCCATTTGAGAGCGGGAAACACTCACATGTGCTGGTTGCCCAGTTGGTGCGGTACTTACCGCTTCGAGAATTGCCGAGATATTTCGTTGTGTCGAATTGGATGTACGATTAGCCAATACTACTTCGTTACTGCCATAATTGCGAATTCCCATCGTAGTAGACCCGCCACCGTCAAAGTTCAACGCGCGGTCATATCCTTGTGATACAAGATAATTTGCAAATTGGATCAATGTCATGCCGTTACTATATCCTGCTCTTGAATCAACGGTCACCATATGAACTTGCTTTTTATCTTTACTGATTGCAATAGCCGTTCTAGCCGTCTTTGCGGTCGCACGCCAGTTATTCGTATCCATCGTGATATGGCGTTGTCCGTCTTTCACAAGCATCGGCCCACTCGCCATCATAAATTCAGAGTCTTTCCATTTATCATCGATTGATAGATTCAAGGACAGCGGATCTCCAACAGCGACGGATTTGAATCGTTCCAATCCTTTTTTCCCATGGATAGATACAACAAAACCATTTTTCGGTATCGTTACTGCTTGCTTATCCCCGTAACCACGTACTTTGACCACTTTACCTTGAAGTTGCTGCCCATAATGGGTCGATGTGATCGGCGCATCTGTTTCAACGACTAATTCAATGCCGTATTCATTGGAACCGGTTGAGTTTTTCACATGCTGCGGAGTGAAGATGATGGTTTCATCCGCCTGACGCTCACGGTTAAGGCCCGTCATTTGAAAGACATTACCATTGACTCCCACTTCAATTCCTAGATTGAAATAATCAATTTCGGAAAGACCATTACTCGTCACACCAAATGCAATTGGATGGCTGACATAGAATGAACTTGCATTCGAGATGACACCACCATTAACGATTTCATTACCTTCGGACAACAGATACATCGGCATACCTGTGTTCATATCGAAAAACGAAGTGTTTACTGCACCTACAACGCGATGACCTTCTTTTGAATCGCGGTTTGCCAAAGTCAATGTAGGGGCTGTTTTCGAAATAGGTGCGGGAAGACCCATTTTCAATTTCGTGAATGGATCACTGAGATTCACGCCTATGTGATTGATGTGACTACTTGCTGAATATGTATAGTGAGAATAAGTAACACCTGAAGACACGGGGTAACTAGAAACAACTTTCGTGCTCGCCGCCGCTGAGAATGGCAATGAAATGAGCATAGCTGCTGACATAGCGGTAATGACTACCTTCCGCTTCGTGCGAGACAGCAAAGTATTTTGTACGATAACACAACTCCACCTTTCCTACTCTTATCAATCTCTAGTCTAACAAATAAGGCCTATGTTTTCATGCACCGTTTGAACGAAATAAGTAAAGAAAAGAAGAATTGTGGAAATTGAGAGAGATATAGGGATCTTATGAAGTGGTGGTTTGGATTTATGATGCTTATCACTTATTTTAGCTCGAGACGTGGATCTTTGGATGAAACAATGAGCGGGTTTTAGTCTGTATTGAGCGGTTACCGCGTGGCTTTGGGCGGATTCCAAACAACATTGAGCGGTTACCACGGGGCTATGAGCGGATCCCAAACAACATTGAGCGATTACCGCGGGGCTATGAGCGGATTCCAAACAACATTGAGCGGTTACCGCAGGGCTATGAGCGGATTCCAAACAACATTGAGCGATTACCGCGGGGCTATGAGCGGATCCCAAACAACATTGAGCGATTACCACGGGGCTATGAGCGGATTCCAAACAACATTGAGCGATTACCACGGGGCTTTGAGCGGATCCCAAACAACATTGAGCGATTACCACGGGGCTATGAGCGGATCCCAAACAACATTGAGCGATTACCGCGTGGCTATGAGCGGATCCCAAACAACATTGAGCGATTACCGCAGGGCTATGAGCGGATCCCAAACAACATTGAGCGATTACCCCGTATCTCCCCCCAAAAAAACCTACGAATGGATTAACCATTCGTAGGTTTCGATGTGTCTTGCTGCTTGCTAAACGCAACAAATGCACCAAGCAAGATAAAGTAAAACAATGTATACATCTTCAGTTCCCAAATATTATAGTACATTCCGGAAACGCCTGTTGAAAACCATAGTGCAATCATAAATACACCGAAATTCGTGTGACGTGATTTCCAGAAGTACCACAACATACTTAGTAAGAAGAGCGCGAAAATCAATACTCCGATTATGCCGGTTTCTGCAATCACTTGAATATATTGATTGTCTGAGTAGAAATACTTCCCACCGTAAATATCCGAATTGATACCATAATGGTCATAAATCGGTGACCCATACGATAATGTGGCTGAACCGCCGAATGAACCGAATCCTGTTCCCATTATAGGATGATCACCGAAGATCTCAAACCCTTTACTAATATAGAAAAACCTCCCGCTCTCAGTCATGAGCGCTAAGTTCTTCTCATCAAACGTTTCACCGAAGCGTCCCCCGATACTTCCCGCTCCGCTAGGCTTTTCATCAACTGTCACACCTAACTCTGTTATATATTGTACAGCTAAGTTTACTGGATAATATATCAAGATAATTGATGCGACACCTGCAATCACTAGTCGTTTCAGAAGATACCATTTTTTCGTCATAAGGATAAAGACAATACCGAACACCACTGCTGAAATCCAAGTTCCTCTTGAATAAGTAAGAACTAGAATACCGAAGAACAATACGAGTAATACACGGAATGTCCATTTGTATTTATTCTGCTGGTAAACATGTTGCAAATAAACGATCCCGATAATCCCGAAAAATAGGGATAATGCCAAAGAGTTCGGATTACCGGTAAGTCCGTAAATACGCACAGCATTTGTTGCAGATAAAACTTTATACTTCCATTCTTCAGGAAGCAACCACTGACGCAATGACAGTTTTTCCACTAAACCATGAAGCGACATCACAATGTTCAAAAACACTGTCACCCACGCAAGTTGTTGTAGCCATTTGTTCGTCAATGTCATTCTTGAAATGATGTAGTAAAGCAAATACATAATCAAAAATGTTCGAACTTGGAAAATAATAGAAGTCGGTGTAACATCGTTCAAGAATCCTACGATCGAGCCAAATAAAATAAAGGCAAAGTAAGACCACTCAAACCATTTGAATGTAAATAGAGAACGAATATTATGTCGGTACTGGAACAATGTCCACGCAAATACGACAAAAATAATTAAATCTCCTATTAACTTCATCCCACTATTCACTTCTAGCAAAAATGGTCGGATGTTGACGTAGATAACCAGAAATAGAATACTTTGCTGGGGTTTAATGATAGAAAATAGGACAAAAAATAAGGCCGTTCCGAGTAATGCTATCTTTGACGGCAGCAATAGTGCAATGATCATCACTGCTACTGCAATCAGTATGGTACTTGTGTTTTGTTTTTCTAATCGTTGTTTCCATATATTCATTAGTCTATAAAACCCTTTCTACGCTTGCTAGTTCCTTGTTGCATTATATCACTATCTAGGACGGAATAGTGAAAGCATTCGTTGCATCTTTTCAAATAATTGTAGATTGTCGTTTATTGTTATATTTGGTATTTCAACCTTCAAGCGTATTTTTAATAATTGGTATGCCCTTTTATCCTACCGTTCTAGTAATACCACTCATTATACAGGAATTAATTACAATAATAGTCTATTAATATACCAAAAGGTGCTTACCAATAATAGTCCTTTCTGCTACAATAGTAGGAGATTTATATAGGAGGTTTTGATTTGAAACGTTTGATTACATTACTGACACTTTCGCTTTTGGTAGCTTCTCCTATCTTCACACCAGTGGCAAGTGCAAATGATTTCACTGGTCATCAAATGCAGCAAGAACTGACATTTTGGGTAGATAAAGGCGTGATACAAAAGGATGCAAAAGGGAATGTCTATCCGAATCGTGCGGTCACGCGAGGAGAATTTGCTTCGTATTTGGCACGTTCACTCGAATTACCTGCTTCGACAAGATATACCTTTAAGGATTTAAAAGCAAATCATTCCCGCACTATTGAGATTCAAAATGCTGCAGGTGCTGGAATTTTAGCTGGATATCCTGATGGTACATTCAAGGCGAATCAGCAGATTACTCGACAGCAAATGGCAGGAATGATATTTAAAGCATTCCGCTTCCTTGATATCTCTGTCAATACACCTACAGTTCAATTTAAAGATAGCAAGAAAATCTCTTCGAACTTCATACCGGCTGTATCTGCGGCTTCTTCATTGAATATCATACGAGGAGATCAAGGGTACTTCAAACCGACAAGTAACGCAACGATTGCTCATGCTTCTGCATTTTTATTCCGTATGTTCGCAGTCGCTGACGGAAAAGGCAATACTCGTCCCCCAACGGATGTTGGCAGTACGGAAAACCCTAAAGTGCATAAAGTCAGCGCCATTTCCAACAATCAGCTGAATGTAACAAATGAATCATACCTCACGTTTGAAGATGCATTGGCAGCATATAATGCCTCTTCAAACATTCAGGCGATTTCCGTTAATAATACAATCATCAAAATGAAGTCAGGTCAGGCATTTGCTTCAGAAAACCCAAAGCAGTATACGTCACTATATAGCGACCCCACATTAAAAAACGAAGTGACATATATCCAGAAAGGGTATGAACTGGACTATGTAGGCAGTAGCGCAGAACGCGTTGTAGTAGACGTAGGCGGCTATACCTATTACGCAAAACACGATGAAATCGATCTAGTCCCTTCATTATTATCTAAAGGGGCAAGCCAGTATAAAGTAACAAGCGACGGCTTACTCATTCACCAACCATATTATCGTACGTACGATGCCAAGACGAAACAATATAAAGGCAGTTACGCAGAGTATACAGTAGGCCCAGCTTCTCCCGCAATGAAAAAAGGACAGACCTATACAAGTAACGATGGCGTTCATTTTAAAGAATTGAACGGTACCGCGACTATTACCTATTATCCGTATTTCCAATTCCAATCCGTGCGCCAGCCTTCTACTTACACTGGACAGGAACTGGATCGTTTTATTTCTAATGCATTACAAGCCAGACAAAAAACAGGTATTGCACGCTATAAAAATGCTACAACTAAGTCGAAATTAATCGGATTGGGTACGTATGTGAAACAAATGGAAAAACAGCATAACGTCAATGCGATGTTCATTTTAGCAACCGCTATACATGAGAGTGATTATGGAATGAGTGGCAATGCACAGCAGAAAAACAACATTTTCGGTATCCGCGTATTTGATTCTTCACCAGATAAAGGTGAAGTCTATAGTAATCCGACGAAAAGTGTCGATGCATTCATCACACGCTACATCAACTTAAACTATGCGAATCCACTCGGTGCTTATGCCAATGGTGCAGCTCCAGGAAATAAAGCTGTCGGCTTCAATATGAAGTATGCATCGGATCCATTCTGGGGAAGCAAGATTGCGGGCCATATGTGGCGGATCGATCAGTTCCTAGGTAATAAAGATGCGAACCAAGCGCAATTAGCTGTGATTTCCTATACAGGCAATACAGCAGTTAATATTCGGACAAGCCCTGAAACGGGGAATAAAAATAATATTCTATTCTCTTACAAGCCCAAGCATCCAGGTAATCTGGCAGCATTCGGCTATCCACTAATTGTTACGGATCGTACGACAGGCGCAGATGGTTTTGTTTGGTACAAGGTGCGTCTGGATATCAATCCAGGAACACAACAAATCAACGAACCATATGGCTGGATCCGTTCCGATCTAGTGACGCTTATTAATTAAATAGACCGTGAAACCACCATCTCCAGTAGCTTAGGATATGGTGGTTTTTAGTGTGGAGAATGATTTAAGAAGAAGAAATGCTCATAGTTCTGTGATATCCGCTCATAAACCTTCAAAAGTGCTCTACAATCCCTCGAAAACGCTCTATCTAACTAAGTAATCGCTCTATGAACTCAGCAAGCGC
Organism: Sporosarcina sp. P25; assembly: GCF_002743235.1. NCBI lineage: Bacteria > Bacillati > Bacillota > Bacilli > Caryophanales > Caryophanaceae > Sporosarcina > Sporosarcina sp. P25. The sequence goes on along the minus strand of NZ_PDYV01000001.1, from coordinate 337,856 downwards.
TCTATACACGTCAGTAACCGCTCTATTCATCTTCACCACGATAACTCCGAATCCACCTAAAACACCCATCCCCCTTAATTGCTCAGTAAAACAACAAAACACCATCTCCTAGACGAACGGAGATGGTGATGGCTTCATTATAATGCGTCTGTATACTCTTTACCTGCTGGCAATAAGTGAGACATGTTGATACGTTTCAAACCTTCTTTGATTTTCGTCGTATAACCTTTTTTCGTACTGTTCAAATAACCAGCCTTCGATTTAATCATCCGCTCAAATACTTTAGCTTTCGACTGATCGACTTGTGACCATTTTTCATAAGAATAAATTAAGTCTTCTAATGTCAGATGAACATAATCTGTTCCTGAAAATTGACCATTTGGGGCACGTTTGTACCAAATGTCCCCATTTGGACGCGTCCATTTCTTTTCTTCAAAGCGAATCGCTTTTTCAATGGCACTGGCATTTTCCAAATAGACCGGATCATTGAACTCCTGGAATGCAAGCAAGAGAATGTTCATGCCGCCAAGTAAATGATTCATTGACGTATGGGTCTTCACTTGTGATTTTGCCGGGAAGTAATCGGGAATATAATAGGCAGTTGGAGACAAGAAGTTTACATTCCCTTTTCTATGTTGCTGAACAAGCAAGTTCGCATAGTTACGTAAGCCTTCGTTGTAATCTTTATGATTGAATGCTTTGCCACCATTATAAAGGAATAGTGCAATCTGTTCATTGAAGCGTGTATCGACGAATGGTGCTGTAAAGCCATATAAATTCGTCAAATACGTACTAGTCACTTCAGTTTCCCAATACGGCTTACTCCCTCTAAAGATAGCTAAGTTCGTAAAGGAGTTATGCAAAATATCTTCATAATAGCGTTCTTTCGTTTGGTTGTATAACAACATGACACGATCTTCTTTTACTAAAAGTAAATTACGACCATATCCTCGCCCTGAAGCAGGCATCGGTTCGATAGTGGTTGCCATCTTATTGTATGGCCCTTGTGCTGTATACCATTTATTGCGCTTTTTATAGTTGGTAATGGACTCACGAAGCCATGAATCCAATCTTTCTTTTGACGAAAAGAGTTTTTTATTGGATGAAAGATACCATTGATCCACTACATCGTACCCTCTAGAGTTTAACTCATACACTGATACACGATTATCCCCCATAAGAATATTGCTGTACGATTCTTTCTCGTCCTGGAGCTCTCGTGTTCTGCTGACTGCACCATTACGGTATTTTAACTCAAGCTCACGTGAACGATAGGTTTTTGATATCATTTGCTGCCCAGTACCTTGTTGCGAAATCGTTTCAAGAACACCAACTGGCGAAGTAGCAATATCGAATCCGAATGTTTCATCCACATCTTTTTTCATGGGGAACTTATCGAAACGTTCCATCGAATTCGTTTTAATATCTCCATCAATTCGTACCAAGTCGACACGAATCGGCAGACGGTCAGGGTTTCTCAACTCTACGAATGTAAAGTAATCGCCATTTGGCAATTCGCGTTTCGTTACAGTGACTCTCGTATTTTTTCTTTCACTGACACCATAGACATAAATATGATCCGTTGCATGTCCATGGGCTTTTACTCGCTTAGCTGTTAAAGACATGAAATGGTTTGACCGCAAGTATGTCTGTCCTTCTTGCGTTAGGGGGACTTCCGTAAGAAATTGATTAAAACGTATCGGATCAAATTTCCCCATAGTTTGTATTTTATTGAAAACAATCGGTTGCTTTTTTTCAAGAAGTCCTGCTTGAATCATTGCTCTATGTAGGAATACAGCGAATGAACCACGGTTTACGGAAAGTTTTGGAGCAAAGGATCCGTCCTCCTTACCTGTGGTAATGCCGTGTTGCATAAGTACTTTGACGCCATATCTGTGAGATTCACTAATTTTATTCTCATCAGTAAATTGTACTTTTTCACCTGTGTCTTTTAATTTAAATGCATGAACTAGCACACTGGCCATTTGTTCACGTGTTAATTCATCACTTACACCGAAGTTACCATCGGGCTTTCCTTTAAATATACCTTCTTGATAAGTAGACATGGCACCGCGTAAGTAAGATGACTTTGCGCTGACATCCTTGAATATCGGCTGGTAGGGAGCTTCCGGTAATTTCAAGGCCGCAGTCAGCAAGTTTGCTGCTTGTCCACGTTTAATACTGATGCCTGGTCGGAATTGCAAATCTTGGTATCCGTTAATGATTCCTTCTTCCACGAGCTGCATTACTTCATCTTTTGCCCAATATTCATTCCCTACATCGGAGAAACGTTGGTTTACCGTTTCCGCTTGCGCATGTATTGGTAGTACAATGAAGCATAACATCACGATGAGAAAAGAATTAAAAATAGCGAATGTACTTTTCTTTGATGCGCTGAACATCTTAAAAATCAACTCCAGTCTTTGAATTTCTTGATTTTAGTATGTAGTTTCCTTCGACAATTATAGCATACCAAACATTTCATTTGGGCTTTCATTGTAAAGGAAGAATACTCCATACTGTAAAGCTGTGATACGTACTTAGACTACTTTTCAATTCATTGTAACCTCAGCGTACAGACGTAGAAAAATAGAAATAGTTTCAAAGTTTTACACTTTACCTTCACTATTTATGCCCACACGAAAAAACAGTTCATGCTAAGTAAGCGATGAACTGTTTTGAGTTATGCATGTTTTTGTTCGTACTCTGTAATCTTGTCCTCATATTGGAAGGTCAGAGAAATCTCATCCCACCCGTTCAACAACATCTTTTTATTATACGGATCAATATCAAAGCTATACTCCGAACCATCCTCACCTGCTACAGTCTGGTCCTCGAGACTCACTGTTAATGTATACGGGGCTTTTTTCCCTTTTTGTAGAAACTCATCAATTTCTGCAACAGATAGCCTAATCGGTAAAATGCCGTTCTTGAAGCAATTACTATAGAATATATCTGCAAAGCTTGGTGCAATAACAACTCGGAATCCGTAATCCAAAATTGCCCAAGGTGCGTGTTCGCGAGATGATCCACAACCGAAGTTATCATGTGCTACTAGGATAGTTGAACCATCGTATCGAGGATCATTTAACACGAACTCTTCATTTTTTGTACCATCTGCATTATAACGCCAGTGATAGAATAAATATTCCCCGAAACCAGTGCGCTCAATACGTTTCAAAAATTCCTTGGATATGATCTGATCTGTATCTACGTTATTTTTATCTAAAGGAGTGAGTACACTCTCTATTTTATTAATTGGTTCCATCTGAATACCCTCCTCAAATTTGCACAGCTGCTTCGATTTTACGAACATCTACGAAATGTCCATGTAGGGCAGCCGCTGCAGCCATGGATGGGCTGACTAGATGTGTGCGTGAGCCTGCACCTTGGCGTCCTTCAAAGTTCCGGTTGGATGTAGAAGCACAACGTTCGCCAGCTGGTACTACATCATCGTTCATAGCCAAGCACATACTGCATCCCGACTCTCTCCACTCAAAACCAGCGTCCAGGAAGATTTTATCAAGTCCGATCTCTTCTGCCTGCTTTTTCACTGTACGTGAACCAGGTACAACAATTGCAGTCACAGTCGGATGAACATGTTGACCTTTTACCACTTTCGCCGCTGCTTCCAAATCGCTAAGACGCGCATTTGTACATGAACCAATGAATGCGTGCTGAATTTCAATATCAGTTAACGCCATTCCTTCTTCAAGTCCCATATACTCCATTGCAGAACGAAGTGCAGATTTATCAGTTTCGGATACATAGTCTGCAGTCGTAGGGATGTTAGCCGATATTCCAGATCCCATCGATGGGTTCGTTCCCCACGTTACGAATGGTTCGATTTCATCTGCATGAATTTCAAGCACTTGATCATATTTTGCATCTTCATCCGTATTCAATGCGAGCCAACGCTCTGCTGCCGCTTCGAATTCTTCGCCCTGCGGTGCATAACGACGACCACGCAAATAATTGATTGTTGTTTCATCGGGACCAATTAAACCAGCTTTCGCCCCTGCTTCTATTGACATATTACAAATGGTCATACGTTCTTCCATTGTAAGTCCACGAATTGCTTCTCCTGTATACTCGACAATATGTCCAGTACCCACGCCAATTCCAAACTTTGAAATGATCGCGAGAATAATATCTTTAGCTGTTACGCCAAACCCAATTTTGCCTGTTACGCGAATCTCCATCGTTTTCGGTTTACTTTGCCATAATGTTTGCGTAGATAATACGTGCTCTACTTCACTTGTGCCGATACCGAACGCAATGGCTCCAAACGCACCGTGTGTTGATGTATGGCTATCACCACAAACAATCGTCTTTCCTGGTTGTGTCAATCCTAACTCAGGACCGATAATATGCACAATACCTTGGTCTGGATGTTGCATATCTGCCAATTGCACACCAAACTCTTCACAGTTTTTTTGAAGTGTCGTGATTTGTTTTTTTGCAATCGGGTCATTGATTACCGGTAAGTTCTTTGTCGGGACGTTGTGATCCATCGTCGCAAAGCAAAGATCCGGACGACGCACTTTGCGGTTTGCGAGACGTAATCCTTCAAATGCCTGCGGTGATGTGACTTCATGAATCAGATGTAGATCAATATACAATAGATCCGGCTTTCCTTCTTCTTCGTACACAATATGCTCATCCCATATTTTTTCAATAATTGTTTTAGCCATAATTGTTTCCCCTTCCAAGCCATTACCATAATAATGTGTGGCATCTGTTTCAACACGTCAGTCTGATCCCTACCTACACACAAAGGGCGCACCAGTTTCGGTATGCCCTCATGTGCATGTCGAGACTTAGACAGCGTTATTTTTTTAAATATACGAGTACATAATACTATTCGAAACGAACTGAAGATCCAATTCATCTACAATCTTATCTGTCCATTCTTTAGTCGTTAATGAACGTTGGTCTTTGCCAGCCAAATCTGCTGTAAAGTGACCTTCTTCGAATACTGTATTAACAGCCTTTTCAATGGCTGTCGCTTCAGTTTCTAATCCAAATGAATACTTCAACATCATTGCGACAGAAAGAATTGTCGCTGCTGGATTTGCTATCCCTTGCCCTGCTACATCCGGTGCTGAACCGTGCACTGGCTCGTATAAACCTAAACCATCTGAACGGACACTCGCTGAGGGTAATAATCCAAGTGATCCTGTAATTACAGACGCTTCATCACTCAAAATATCTCCAAACATATTCTCTGTAACGATTACATCGAAATAGGCGGGATTTGTAATTAATTTCATTGCTGCGGAATCCACTAATTGATGCTCTACTTCCACATCTGGATACTGCGCTTTTTTCTCTTCTACAATCTTTCTCCAAAGCTTACTGGATTCGAGCACATTCGCTTTGTCCACAGAAGTTACTTTGCCTTTACGTAGGCGAGCCAACTCGAAACCTTTGTCGACAATACGTTCGATTTCTTCACGTGTATATACAAGCGTGTCAACAGCTGATTGATCTGTATGACGGCTCGGTTTACCGAAGTATAGACCTCCAGTTAATTCCCGAACAATCATCATATCGACTTCTTTGACGATTTCTTCTTTTAAAGGAGAAGCTTGGATCAAAGAAGGCACAGCTGCAACAGGTCGAAGGTTTGCAAATAGATCGAAATGTTTACGTATCGCAAGCAACCCTTTTTCCGGTCGTAATTCAGATGGATTCTGATCCCATTTAGGACCACCCACTGCTCCTAGAAGAATGGCGTCGCTTGACTCACATAACTCGATTGTCTCTTTAGGAAGTGGATTATTCTTTTCATCAATCGCTGCTCCACCAATTAGTCCATATTCTGTATGGAATGTATGGTTAAAACGTCTGCCGATCACTTCCAATACTCTGACTGCCTCTGCTACTACCTCGGGGCCTATGCCGTCTCCGGGTAATACTGCTACTTTCTTTTCCATAGAACTTCTCCTCCTTGATCAATCTCGTATCACTCGATCGAATACTCTATCCCTTTGACATATGTTGCTTATTTTATTAACTCTTCTTTCCGCAATTGTTCGCGAACTAGTTGACGATTGATAGCATTCAAATAAGCTTTTGCAGACGCTTCTAATACGTCTTGCGCTACGTCCCGGCCTGTAAGCTCAAGTCCGTTATGTCTTAAGTTGACTACTGCCTCTCCCAGTGCATCGCGGCCTTTACCGATCGATGTTACACGATAATCCAGAATGAGTACTTCACCTTTAACGGCCAATTCCAGTGCGTTGAAAATAGATTCAACAGAACCTGCACCAGTCGTTGCCACTGTAACTGTTTCCCCGCTAGGCACTGTCGCTGTCACGGTAGCAGTCGGAATATTATTTGTTCCATATTGAACTTGAACATTATGCAATTCGTAAATTGGTGTATCCGTATCAGCCAATTGCTGTCCTGTGAATAGAACAAACAAATCATCTTCTGTGATTTCCTTTTTACGGTCCGCTAGTTTTTTGAAGTTATCAAACGCTTCATTTAATTGGTGATCAGTCAGTTCAAACCCCATCGTAATTGCCCGATCTTTGAACGCAGCACGCCCGGAATGTTTACCTAGCGCTAGTGGCATATCCGTTTCACCGATTAATTCCGGTGTAATAATTTCGTATGTTTCACGGTTTTTCAGCATGCCGTCCTGGTGAATACCAGATTCATGTGCGAATGCATTCTTACCGACAACTGCTTTGTTTGGCTGGATGACTACACCTGTCAAACGACTAACAAGCTGACTAGCTTTTTTGATTTCTTTTAGGTTGATTCCAGTTTCCATGTTGTAGAAATCTTTACGGATGTGCATGGCGACAGCAATTTCTTCTAATGCTGCATTACCTGCACGCTCTCCGATACCATTAATCGTACATTCCACTTGATCTGCACCATTCTCAACTGCTGCAATAGAGTTTGCAACGGCCATTCCAAGATCATCATGACAATGAGCGGACAGCTTAACGTTGTCTATTCCTGTTACGTTCTCTTTCAAGTACTTAAATAGAGCGCCATATTCTGCAGGTGTTGCATAGCCTACAGTATCGGGAACATTAATGGTTGTAGCTCCTGCCTCAATTACTTTATTAATAATACGTACCAGGTATTCCTTATGAGAACGGAAAGCATCTTCTGCCGACCACTGAACGAGTGGGAAATACTGTTTGGCGTATTTGACCGCATCCACGGCAATGTCCACTACTTCGTCTGGAGATTTCTTCAATTTATACTCCATATGAATCGGTGATGTGGCTAAAAACACATGGATATGTGGCTGTTCTCCGCCTCGTAATGCTTCCCATGATATATCAATGTCTTTCTTCATGGCTCTAGCAAGGCCTGTAACAGTAGAATTCTTTACTGTTTTGGCAATGCGTTGAACGGCTTCGAAATCACCCGGGGATGAAGCAGGAAATCCTGCTTCAATAACTGCTACCCCAAGTTTTTCTAGCTGACGAGCGATTTCTAACTTTTCTACTGTATTTAAATTAATACCTGCAGATTGCTCACCGTCGCGAAGAGTTGTATCGAAAAGATCAATTTTTCTCACTCGCTACCACTTCTTCCTCTTTTGATTTAGCTCCTTCGTTGATGAATGGCATCATAGAGCGAAGCTTCTGTCCTACTTCTTCGATTTGGTGCTTAGCTTCTGCTTCTTCGATTGCATTGAAATTAGGACGTCCGTTTTTATTCTCTTCAATCCATTCTTTTGCGAACTTGCCTGATTGGATGTCCGTAAGAATATCTTTCATACGTGCTTTTGTATCTGCATCGATTACGCGTGGTCCAGAAACGAAGTCGCCCCACTCTGCAGTGTCTGAGATGGAATAACGCATTCCAGCCATTCCGCCTTCATACATCAAGTCAACAATTAGTTTCGTTTCGTGCAATGTTTCGAAATAAGCTAGTTCAGGCTGGTATCCAGCTTCTACTAATGTTTCAAATCCTGCTTTAACTAATGAAGTCAATCCTCCACAAAGTACTGCTTGCTCTCCGAATAGATCTGTAACTGTCTCTTCTTCGAAAGTTGTTTCCAAAACGCCGCCACGAGCAGATCCGATGCCTTTTGCATACGCAAGGGCTACGTCTTTTGCTTGGCCAGATACGTCTTGATAAACTGCGAATAGTGCAGGAACTCCGCCACCAGCTTCGAATGTTCTACGTACAAGGTGTCCTGGTCCTTTTGGAGCTACTAAGAATACATCTACATCAGCAGGTGGTTTGATTTCACCGAAGTGTACGTTGAAACCGTGAGCGAATACCAATGATTTACCTTTAGCAAGAGCTGGTTCGATTTCTGCATCGTAGATTGCTTTTTGGTTTTCATCTGGAAGTAAGATCATGATCAAATCTGCTTTTTCAGAAGCTTCTTTTACTGAAAGTGTTTCTAGACCGTCCGCTTTTGCTTGATCGAATGATTTTCCAGCACGAACACCTACTACTACGTTGAAGCCTGAATCTTTCAAGTTACGCGCGTGTGCGTGCCCTTGTGAACCGTATCCGATGATTGCGATAGTTTTGCCTTCTAATAGTCCTTCATTGATATCCTGGTTATAATACATTTTTGTCATTTTAATTTCCCCCTAAGTGTGTGTGTGTTTTACTGTTTCAAAATTGACAGCTGTGGTGCTTGAACTTTTTGCATATCGCGGGCAAAGCCGGTTGCGCCAGTTCGTGTTAATTCTTTGATGCCATATGGTTTCAGCAAATCGATAAACGCTTCGATTTTATCTGGGTCACCCGTTACTTGGTACGTTACTACATTCTTTCCGGAATCAACTATTATCGGTCGGAAAGGTTCCACAATACTATTCATTTCAGAGCGAATCTGTGGTGGTGAGATGACCTTTACTAGCGCTAACTCACGTAACACGATTGCTTTGTCTGTTATATCTTTCACTGTAATAACATCAATCTGCTTTTGCAGCTGTTTTACAAGTTGTTCAATTTTCTTCTCATCTTCTACGTGAACTTGGAATGTCATCTTGGATCTGTTTGGCTGTTCCGTAGCGCCGACGGTCATACTTTCAATATTGAATTGACGCTTCATTAGCAGTCCCGTTACACGGTTTAATACCCCGCTCTGATTAATTACTGTTACTGTAATAATTCGTTTCACTGAGGACTCACTCCAATCATGTCTTGTAATCCTTTACCTGGAGCCACCATTGGATAGACGTTTTCACGTTGTTTCACTCGGCAATCGATCAAGACCGGCTCGTCAGATAATAGTGCTTCTGTAAATACTTTTTCAGCTTCTTCTAAATTGTGAATTCGATACCCTCTCAGGTCATATGCTTCAGCCAATTTAATGAAATCCGGTTGTACTGGAACTAGTGACTGTGAGTAACGTTCTTCATAGAATGTCTCTTGCCACTGACGTACCATACCAAGTGCACCGTTATTCAAAATGATGACTTTTACCGGAATACGCATTTCTTGAAGAAGCGAAAGCTCTTGTGCTGTCATTTGGAAACCTGCGTCTCCAACCACTGCAATTACACGATCTTTCGGTCTAGCAAGTTGTGCACCGATTGCCGCTGGGAAGCCGAAGCCCATCGTTCCTAATCCGCCTGACGTTACCCAGTTGTCGGGGTTATTAAAACGGTAATATTGAGCAGTCCACATTTGGTGCTGTCCAACATCTGTCGTGACGATTGCATCACCATTTGTAATCCGATGTATGATCTCGAGTGCTTGTTGAGGTAATAAAGCCTCCTCATCTGTTTGATACCAAAGCGGATATTTGTCTGCTAAACCATTTAAATAGCCTATCCATTCTGCTGTGTCCGGTGATTTGAAATCTGCCTTCAGCAACGCGGTTAATGCTTCTTTCGCATCAGCTACGATTGGAATTTCAGTCTCAACGTTTTTGCCAATCTCTGCCGGATCGATGTCAATATGAATCACACGAGCATTTGGCAAGAATGCGTCCAAGTTACCTGTTAAACGGTCATCAAAACGAGCACCGACATTGAGTAACAAATCACATTCACTAAGTGCGTAGTTGGCAGTTGCTGTACCGTGCATGCCAGCCATTCCGTAGAATAGTTCATGTTCTCCATGAATTGTACCTAAGCCAAGTAATGTATTTACAATCGGAATACGATGCGTTTCGACAAACTCCTTCAGCTCGGCTGTTCCTCCTGCATGGAGTACACCTGCACCTGCAAGGATCATAGGTTTTTTCGCACCAGAGATAGCTTTCGAAGCTTTTTGAATTTGCAGATAATTCGGCGTAGTAGTTGGCTGATAGCCAGGCAAATTCACTTCTTTACTCTCTTTTTCGACAGGAACGAAAATATCTGTTGCGATATTTTTAGGAACGTCGACAACGACTGGTCCTGGTCTTCCTGTAGAAGCAATATGGAAAGCTTCACGCATAATACGTGGAATGTCCGCTACACTTTGTACTTGATAGTTATGTTTAGTAATAGGTTGAGTAATCCCTATGATATCCGCTTCCTGGAAAGCATCCGATCCAATAACAGTGGTTGCTACTTGGCCTGTAATAACTACTAATGGAAGTGAGTCCATCATGGCATCTGTAATTCCCGTTACTAAGTTCGTTGCGCCAGGACCAGATGTGGCAATGACTACCCCAATTTTTCCGGATACTCTCGCATATCCTTCTGCCGCATGAATTGCGCCTTGCTCATGACGTGCTAACACATGGGGAATCGGATCGTTATATAATGCATCATAGATTGGGAGAACAGCTCCTCCAGGATATCCAAAGATTACTTCTACATTCTGTTCTTTAAGCGATTGAATCAAGATTGCAGAACCATCCATAGGTTTATTCTTAGCTTGTTCCGTTGGCATAGATGCAGTCTGTTTTTCTTGTACTTCAGCACTCATACTGAACTCCTCCTTACAATTTTCCACTATATTTATATTGGCCACTGACATTTTCACCTAAAAAAAAACCTTTTCATCCCACGCAAAGAATTCTTCTCTCTTTACATAGGGATGAAAAAGCTTTCATGGTACCACCCTAGTTCGTGACAATTGTCACCTTATGAAAAAGCAAGCCGAAGCTATACTTTCTCATTGCTAACGAGCCCGAATATCGAGCCCGGGACTGCCTAATCGGTATACCTTTTAGCAATCCACTCCGAGGGGATGTCGCAAATAGCTGTATTACCGGCTCGCAGCACCGCCGGCTCTCTGTGAATACATTTTCTATCTACTTTAACCTCATCAACGTTTTGTATATTAAATTTTCATAACTCCACCAGTACTTGCTGAAGTGACTAGTTGAGAATATCTAGCAAGATAGCCTTTTTTAATCTTTGGTTCGAATGGTTCCAGTGCATGGCGCCGTTCTGCAAGAACTTCATCAGATACTACCAGTTCGATCGTACGGTTTGTCAGATCAATGTCGATAATATCTCCGTTCTCTACAAGTGCAATCGGCCCTCCGGATGCAGCTTCTGGTGAGATATGTCCAATAGAAATACCTCGCGATGCCCCAGAGAAACGACCATCGGTAATTAAAGCAACTTCTTTACCAAGCCCTTTCCCCATAATTGCTGAGGTCGGTGCTAGCATTTCCGGCATTCCCGGTCCACCTTTAGGACCTTCATATCTAATGACGACTACATGGCCTGCTTTTACCGTGTCATTATCAATATTTTCTTGGGCTTCTTCTTGTGAATTAAAGACAATCGCTTCTCCTCTGAATTCCTTGATAGAGGGATCAACTGCCCCAACTTTAATGACAGAACCTTCAGGAGCAATGTTACCAAATAGAATAGACAGACCGCCTACTGGACTATGTGGATTATCTTTCGTTCGAATGACATCTGTATTGGTAATTTCATGTCCTGCGACATCTTCTGCAATCGTTTTACCAGTGATCGTAATACGGTCTTTATGGATCGCACCATCGATTTTACACAATTCATTGATAATTGCGCTCACACCACCGGCTAGATGAATATCATGCATAGAATAATCAGATGCTGGCATGATCTTCGATAAATAAGGTACTCGTTTAGCTACATCATTTACATCTTCAATGTTGTAATCAATTTCTGCTTCGTGCGCGATCGCTAATGTGTGAAGAACTGTATTAGTAGAACCACCCATTGCCATATCGAGTGCGAATGCATCGTCGATTGTTTCTTTTGTAATGATGTCTCTTGGTTTAATATCTTTTTCGATACAATTCATCAAGTGTTTCACTGCATCTTTGATTAGTACATGGCGTTCATTTGAAGTTGCAAGGATTGTCGCATTTCCTGGAAGAGCCATACCGAGCATTTCCATTAGAGAGTTCATAGAGTTCGCAGTGAACATGCCTGAACATGATCCACATGATGGACATGCATTTTGTTCAATGTCGAGCAACGCTTCAGCTGTCATGTTACCACTTTTGTAAGCTCCAACGCCTTCGAACACCGAAGTTAATGAAAGTGTCTCACCTGTTGCAGAAACACCCGCTTCCATCGGTCCTCCAGAAACGAATACAGAAGGGACATTTGTGCGAACAGCAGCCATTAACATGCCCGGTGTAATCTTGTCACAGTTAGGTATATAGAAGACTCCGTCAAACCAGTGTGCATTAATGACTGTTTCTGCTGAGTCTGCAATTAGCTCACGACTTGGCAATGAGTAACGCATACCAATATGTCCCATTGCGATTCCATCATCTACACCAATTGTATTAAATTCAAACGGTACGCCGCCCGCTTCCCAAATTGCTTCTTTAACTACTTCCGCGAATTTGTTCAAATGCATATGTCCTGGAATGATATCTATATAAGAGTTACACACTCCAATAAATGGTTTGTTCATATCTTTCGTTTTAACACCAGCTGCATATAGTAAGCTACGATGTGGTGCACGATCGATTCCTTTTTTAATCATGTCACTTCTCATTTGCAATCTCTCCTAAACTAATTGAACGAATCAATTGCTAATTACATTAATTTCATTCAGTTGAATATTCTGAACAGCTAGTGGATAATTCACCGCTATGAACTAGATTGCTGTAATCATATCTTGTATATGAATAAAGGTCAACCGTATTTTTAAAGTTTTTCGTTAATTGTGACTAATTTAAAACATCTGAATACGCTTACATACCCTGTATATAGCGATATATTGCATATCAAAATATCTTAATTTATTTTTTTATTTGGCCTTGTTACTTTCATTAAATAGAAGAAAATATAGGTAAAATCTTTATTCTACAAATAGAAGGCCATGCTTGTCCTTCCTATGACGATCCTTTTATTACAAATATTATGAAATAGAGTTCTTGCTTTATTTTATTCAATTTTGCTTATCCATCCGTTTATCAATTGCTGCAGATTGTAACTAACACTCTACTATACCTATTCAAAGGGGCGATACGTATTCATTAATTATGCAGAATACTAGTAGTGTATGATAAGTTTCGCTCGACAGCATTCGACATTTATATTTTGTTCATAACTCTATACACATTATACACCGCGTATCTTAGCAGTTTATGTAAACCATTCACATATTACCCACAGATTACCCACTAGCATTGTGGACAATTAGAACGCTTGTTCTTTTTATGAAAATTTGGTAAAGTAAGATATAACATCAAGAGAGAAGCATGCAGACTGATTACAATCAATTCATCCCAAAGGAGGCGGTTCTACTGTGTTACATTTATCGGATCAAATGCTACTCTATTCCTATCAACAAGCCCAAAAGTATCATCTAAATCTGGAGTTCATCCAAATGTTAGAACGCGAGATACGTAAACGTGCCTTGGAATCGATAAAACTCAGTAGCTGATCTTTCGGATACAATAAAACGGACATGCCTGTTAACATAGGCATGTCCGTTTTCCATTCTATACGTACACCTCCTTCTATAAGAAAGGAGATATATTTTATGATAACGCTTTTAGTCCAACTACTCCGATGACGATGAGTATGAGACTCACTACTCTACCTGTACTCTTCGATTCACCGAAGAACAGCATATTGATGAGTACGGCACCAGCTGTACCTACACCAATCCACACAGCATACGCTGTACTGACTTGCAAAAACTTAAAGGAGTTATAAAGAAAGTAGAACGCGATACCGAACCCTCCGTAGTATAGTAAGCCATTGGTCCATGTTTTATTTTCACTAAATTTCTTCAGCCCTATGACACCGGCAAACTCACTTATTGCCGCCAAAAATACTAGAATCCACCCCATCGTCTTCCACTCCCTTCAGCGCTTTCTTTTCATCCAGACCATCCGCTACCTTCAATCCCGCTACACCAATAACTAGAATGAAGATGAAGAAGATCTTCCCTATACTAATATGTTCACCGAAGAACATGACGTCCATTAATGATGTACCGACTGTTCCGATTCCAGCGAATATCGCATAGACCGTCCCGGTTGGTAAACCTTCACAAGCTTTCGTGAGGAAATGAAAATCTACAAATATAAAGCCGATGATCACTATCCAATGCCACCATTGAGTCGCTGTGTTAAATCCAAAGATCCATACTAATTCAAAAAAGCTAGTTAATGCGACATATAGCCACGCTTTACTCATACTATCCGCTCCAATTTAATTTTCGTCGTCCTTATGACTGACTATCATTCATTTTATCATAAAAGCTAACATTTGGCTATGTTAACCTTCCACTGTTTGAAATTGCAGTGCATGAGATAGGAAATCGAGGACTTCTTCTTTCTGTCTATCCGCTTCACTTTCATCATGTTGAGCATAAAGAAATACTTGCTCAGCAGTCGATTCGATAAGACCAATAATAATCTTCGCCGTCCGATCAGGTTTGATCGATTGACGAACCGCTCCTGCTTTTTTAGCGGCTTCAAGTTTTTCGCTAATCCATTCATAAAATGGCGCGTACACCGATTCCCACTCGCGAATATGCTCAGTTGAAGCTAGGCCGGAATATATAACAGCCAATATTTCGTAGTATTCTTTATTCACTTCATATATTGCATCTACCATCTGCTCGAACTGTTTGGCATATGATGCGTCGTGATCGACAGTGAGTTTGACCACATCCATCGTCTTGGCCACCATTACCTCGGCAATCGCAGGCATTAAAGATAGTTTTGACGGAAAATATAAATAGAATGTACCTTGCGCAATCCCTGCACGCTTAACAATATCCGAAATTTTAGTCTTCTCAATCCCCTGTTCTTTAAACACTTCTATAGCTGAATGTACAATAGCTGTTTTTTTTCCCAAATGAAATCCCCACTCTCTATCTATAGATTCTATTATTGTATCGCAATGATTCTTTTCTAACAATTTAACTAAATTTATGAAGCGGTAAGCTAATCAAAAAGTAACCAACTGCATAGCAACGATAATTATTATTTGATTCACTTAATACTCTTCAAATCTACCATCATTTGATGCAAAGTACACATCCAAACTACTATCAGATATTTCTATAGTGAAAACTTGTATGTGGCACGGGCAAGCTTTTGCCTTGGATCAAAATAGAAATAGAGGAGATTTTACTTCGCCTCGTCTATTGTTATATTATACTGATTCGCATTCACTAACATATCAATTAGTATTACCGATAAAAATACCGCCCTATTGTTAGGACGGCATCTTTACATTCATTATTTAACTGCCTTTGTTTCTTGTACAAATGTTTCTCCGCTTTTACGCGCTTGGATATCAATGCTATGTTCTGGATACTCTTTTTCAATACGTTCATAGTATTTTTTACTAACTTTTTCAGCATCTTCTTTTTTCATGTCTTCTGATACTTCAAAGTCTAGCAAGACGAAGCCACCTGCATCTTCAGTAATAATCAAACTTACTTCTGATACCCCTTCTTCTTTCCCAAACTCCTCTTTTAACTCATCATTAGTAGCTGTTGTCTCAGATTTATCTATAGGATCTTTAACGACATTTTCAGCTGGTTCGGTTTGTTCCTTGTCTACATCTGTTTCTTTTTCAGTATCCGCGTTACATGCTCCTAATAATAGAAGTGAAAGACTAAGCGGAGCCAATAGCTGTCTTTTTCTCATGATAAACCGACCCTTTCTATTGTTAACTATACTGTGTATCCTATCATATCTGTAAAACCTTAACAAATAAACCGATACTATGAAACGTACAGCTAAAGAGTTATGTAACGAAATGACCAGACACAATTATGAATCTTTTTCTTCGTTTCTATTCGAAATGACCATTGTAGAATGCATGCGATAAATTTTGGAGGTGGATGCAGAGTTCCTTCACTCTGTACAGACGATTTTTTTTACACTTGATCTTACATACCATCCCCCAATCTTTTTCAACGTTCGGCAGGTTTTTGAAGAACAATAAACGGGTATACTATGTAGAGCAACTATAAAGAGGGAGGCAATACAATGGATGAACTAATCAGCAAAACATTTATTGGTGTGTATTACAACGATGCTGACCTTCTAAGCAAAATAGAGGAATTAAAAGAAACCGGTTATCTTGATGACAATATTTATGTAATCGCTAAAAATGAAAACGATGTAGCCATGCTGCGCAGTAGAACGGGAGCAGACGTGTACTCCGCATATGATACGTGGACAGATCGTTTTATGGACTTCCTTACAGGCGAAAATCATATCAAACAAATGATGTATGGCATCGGGATGGATACGACCCAGGTAGACCGCTATTACGAAGAAGTGCAACACGGTGGCATGATGCTATATGTAGATGAAGGATGGGCTCTCAGCGTGTATTCGAATGACGAGACTTTTCAAACAGACAGATTATCGAGTCCTGTGCCTAGACCCATCACCGATTCCTCTAGAACGACAAAAACTATAGAATCTGAACCCTCATATGGTGGATATGAACCACTACAAAACGCTGCACATCCTGAAGTATTGAAGTCAACCAAGTCAGACGAGACTATTCAGACAAATGATCTTACTTCTGAAGAAGAGCGTGCTGTCTTATCTGAACAAATTGTAGAAGAAGATCCTCCTTCTTTTCCTAGAAAGTAATCTCATTCGCTACAAGCCTTCCTTTCTACAGGAAGGCTATTTTGCTTTGTTACAATCTGTTTACAAAGCACCATTCTTGTAACTCCTTCTTAATATGAACGTAATGTTTAACACTACATAGCTCGTGTAAGATATTATTTGCAGCTAGAGAGCGATAAACATTATTTTGGAGGAGAATCATTCGTGAAAAAATTATTATGTTCAATTTTGATGACATCAGTTCTGTTTATGGGATTCAATGGCGGAACAGCCGATGCCGCAAGTAAAGCTACAGCGAAGAGTGGTACATACATAACAGTACATAATGCAAATGTTCGAGCAGATGCTGGAACAAACCATAAAAGAGTCTTTACATTAAAAAAGGGAACTCGTGTTCAACTGACACACCAAAAATACGCAGGTAAGCAATTATGGTATAAAGTAAAGGTTAATGGTAAAAGAGGATATGTTTCCAGTTCCCTATTAAAGAGATCTACAGGCAAAGCAGTAGCAGCAACTTCCCCTACTAAAGGTGGCGGATCTGGTGTTGTGAAAACAGCAATGAACTTGCGCGGAATCCCATACCGTTTCGGTGGGACTACCACTAGAGGATTCGACTGCAGTGGATTCATTCAGTATTCATTCAAGAAAAATGGTAAGTCTGTATCTAGAACGACAACTGGACAATTCAACCAATCGGCAAAAATTAAATCGCCAAAACCTGGAGACCTAGTATTCTTCCACAATACATACCGCAAAGGGATTTCGCATGTAGGAATCTATGTGGGAAACAATAAATTTGTTCATGCAGGTGGCAAGAAGTCAGAAGTTGTCAGCCTAAACAATCCATACTGGAAATCTAAATTCAATAGTTTCAGAAGACTATAATCAGTAAAACGACCCGATGAACATTCATCAGGTCGTTTTTTTACTCAATTGAATGGACTTTTCCACGCTCGTCTTTATACACTACATGATGTCGTTCAAACTTGGTTGGAGAGTCCAGTCCTGCCGCTGCAGCTACACGGAACAATCCTTCCCTCATTGTCAAAATATAATTGGTCACACGGAACTTCTTCTCTTCTACAACAAGTGCTCGTTGTAGACTCTTATCCGTTGTTGCGACACCGGCTGGGCAAGTATTCGTATGGCATCGCTCTGCCATGATGCATCCTACTGAAATCATGAAACCACGTGCCACTTGAATCAAATCTGCACCTAAAGCCAATGCAATTGCCGCTTTATCAGGTGTGATAATTTTCCCTGATGCAATGATTTTCACTTGATCACGCACTTCAAACTTACGCAACGCATCATCAAGTAGAATAAGTGACGAACGAAGGGGTAAGCCTACACTATCCGCTAAATCTTGATAGGTAGCCCCTGACCCACCTTCTGCTCCGTCAAGTGAGATAAAATCAGGACCCATGCCTGTCTCAGACATATAAGACGCTAATTCTTCCGCATCTTGCTTCCCTCCAATAACTATTTTGATACCAACCGGTTTACCACCTGCATGGCGAATATCTTCAATGAAGGAAAATAAAGTTGGATAATCGTGGAACTGTTTAAAACGATTTGGACTGTTGATAGATGTATAAGCTTTCACATTTCGTATAGCCGCAATCTCCTCTGTGACTTTCTCTCCTTCAACATGTCCCCCACGCATTTTTGCTCCTTGCGCCAACTTGATTTCAAATGCCTTAATCTGTGGAATTTTTGCTTTCTCTTTTACTTTTTCCAAATCAAACTGCCCATCTTCTGTTCGGAAGCCGAATAAACCTGACCCGATTTGCGCAATGATATCTGCTCCACCTACTAAGTGATGGTCTGATACACCACCCTCGCCTGTATTCATCCATGCACCTTGAGCCATACCAATACCTTTAGATAGTGCAGTAATTGCATGGTCTCCGAGTGCTCCATAACTCATCCCGGACTGACCTAATAAGCTACGCACAACAAATGGATGCTGACAATTTGGACCTAATACAATTGCATCTTCCTCAGGTAACAACCAAGGCAACGTTGTAATTTCCTCACGATGTTCTTTACGCGAGAATAAATTGTCTGTATCCACCTCATAGCGCATAGTGTTTAATAGACTATCATTATCCACACGCATTTCTTCATTCTGTTTCGTGAACATGGCATTACGAATATAGTGACCAGGCTCTTGAAAGTCTCGTTTAGATCCAAAACCGATGATACTGTTCAAATACTTCCCCGGCATCACCATATGTAAATATTCTTCCCGGCTAAATGGTTTTCCACTATTATCATCGTTGAATAAATATTGTCTGACTTCTGGTCCCGCTTTCTCGAACATATAGCGTACTCTGCCCAAAATCGGGTAATTGCGCAAGATCGCATGCTGCTTTTGACTGCGATCAAAAAAGTATAGGAAAATTCCCATACTGATGGGGATCGCCAAGACGATGAGCACTACCAATGAAGTTGTGAAATTAATTCCTTCTAACCAATTCATAGCCCCACTCCTTTCTGATTGTCTGTATTTTACCTGTACCCTTGATAAGTAGCTGACTAAACGTAAAAAGCCCTATTCCTTGAATGTCTTCAAGGAATAGGGCTGGAGTTTTGTTAGAATGTTAGTGTGTACCTGAAATTATATTACTTTGCAGGAACGTTTACTTCGATTTGCTTAGTAGCAATCGCGCTAGATTGACCAATTTTCTTCACGCTTACTACAACAGTTCCTTTTGCACCATCATTAGCTTTCCCAGAAAGCTTTCCGCCGTCTACTTTCAAATCAGTAACAGCTGTAGCATCTCCAGAATAGGTCGCTGCGATCGTACCTAATTTGATTTCAGCGCCTTCGTTTACCATATAAATAGTGCCGTCATTTTTCATTAATGGAGTAGCTTCTGATGAAGTTAATTTAATTCCATCGCCAGTTACTACTTGCATTTCAAAGTTTCCTGAAGTGATAACAGGTTTCGTTTCTTTAAACTCTACTGAAGAAATCGATGGAGTTGAGTTCACTACAGTGATCGTAGCAGTCGCTCTTGTAATATCTCCTTGTTTAATCAAGATATTCGTAGTTCCTGCTTCTTTAGCAACAACAGTTAGTTTACCTGTTGCATCATCTTTTGTAACTGTTGCCACATTTGGATTGGATGAAGTCACTTGATACTCAGTTCCAATTTTGTCGTCACTTACGTAAAATCCTTGGCTGTTGTACTGTTTCCAAGCTAATTCTACAGAGCCATCTTTTGAACCGGCAATAGCATCAATTGTTAAGTCATCTGAAGCGGAAGATGTTTCCAACTTTTTAGTTGCTGGTGTTACATCGTCCGATACAGCAACTACAATGTTGCCTAGAACCGTATCGCCAGATTTAATTTGGACAGTTGTTGTACCAGCTTTTACTCCTGTCACGTTTACAGTAGTTTTACCTTCTGTCACTTTTAAAGGAGTTGTAGACACAGTAGCAATCTCAGCGTCTTTTGACTCGACAGTTATATCACCAGCATACAAATCACCATATTGGTCTTTAACTACTACATTTGTTCCTTGAGTAGTACCTTGTATCAACTTAGTCTCTGTTGATGATAATGTAGCACTGCTTGCCACACGCTTACCAACACCTACTGTAAGCTTTATGTCTTTTGTTACATCGCCAACTTTTGCTACAATCGTAACTTCGCCCGCGCTGATCGGTGTAACTTGTCCAGCAGAAGTGACTGTTGCTACACTTGGATTAGAAGAAGTGAATGTTGCGGTTGGATTCTTTTGTGTTGCTCCAGTTAGTGTAATAGCTTCGTCAACTTTCACATCAACTATGCCATCTTCAAGTGAGATTTTCCCACTCTCAACTTTTACATCACCTTGCATAACTGTCACTTTACTAATCTCTGAAACCGTATTAGCGAAATCTACTACTTTAACATCTACTAATTCTGATTCGATAGCTTTTCCATCTTTATCCGTAATGATTACTTTATAAGAGAATTTTGTACCCGCATCGAGTGACTCCAACGTACCAGTCGCCTGATCGGAGAATACACCAGTATTAGTAGACTGGAACGCAACTTTATAACCAGCATCCGTCAATTTCTTCATATCAACCTGCTTACCATCAACGTTAAACGTTAACTTCTGACCAGCCTCTTTGGCATTTACTTGAGTAGTAGTAGCTGTAACTTTCTCTACTTTTAACTCATACGTGAACTTATAAGAAGTAACTACATCTTCTTCGCCTTCAACTTCTGCTTTTGTCGTCAAGTGAAGAGTCATTTCTTTACCCGACGTCAGTTCGTTTTTTAATTCGATTGTCGCTTTTGTACCGTCTTCGTTCGCTTTAAATGAAGCCAGTTCATTTCCTTCAATTTTTAGTTGCTCTGCTTTTAACATGTGTAAGTTCTTACCAACTAATTCAAGTTCCTTTTCGCCAGTTGCTGTAACAGAAGTGATTTCAGATACTTCTGGAGCTTCTGGAGTTCCTGGTACTTCTACTTGAATAGTTTTATATAGGAATGAAGCAAATTGTGCACGTGTCGTTGTTTCTTTCGGTCTGAAGTTTGGTGCAGCTGGGTTCGTAATGTCGAAGTAGTCTAATACATCGATTGCAGTGCGTGCTTCAGCTTTCGCTTTGTTCAAATCATTAACATCTCTATCGAATTCTTGTTCTTGTACATATTTTAATAGGCTCGTTTTGTTAACTGAATCGTACGCACGAACTAATACAACCGCCATATTTTCACGGGTAATAGAACCAGCCGCGCCTAATGACCCATCTTCATATCCTCTAAATACATCGTTATCCTTTACGATTGCTGCTGATTGCAACAGTTCGTCATTAGACTTCGATGTTAAGTCTGTGAAGCGTGGGTTAGTTTTATAGTCTGTCGGAATTGAATAACCTTGTGATACAAGCCATTTTCCCATTAACTTCACTACGTCGGAACGAGTTAAAGTTTTATTAGGCTTGAATGAACCGTCCGGATAACCATTGATAACACCTGTTGCTGCTAGTGCATCAATTGCTTCCTTGTGTGAGTTAGTGTCCGCAACGTCATTGAAGTCTGCAGCACTGACAACTGGTGCCACCGCTGATGCTACTAATGCCGCTGATGCTACACCTGTTAGATACTTGCTGTACTTCTTTTTTGTTTGAGATTTCATTAAATAATTTCCTCCTCTAGTGTGTTTGTAAGCGTAAATGCTGGTTGGTTGTAGAGCAGCATAAAAACCACTCTCTTACTCTAATACCCTCTTTCTTATTAAATAATCCAAAAGACTATTAAAAGAATTAAGAATATAAAAGAAAAAAGTGATTACTAGCTACTCCAATTAATATTAACATACTTTCCCACGGTTGGTAATGGAAAATGTAGGATAGCCAGCATAAATTATGAACTACCAATCTGAATGTACTATACAACTGGCATATTACATTCAGGTAACAAGATTGTAACTAAGTAAAGTCAAATAAAAATATAGTTTGCTTACATCATAAAGATACTTTTTATGATACAATCCCCATATGAAAAAATTACTTGCACTTCTCATACTCATTAGCATTTTAGTCGGACTGTCGATCTCGTCCAGTCAGACATACGAACAGCAATCACTTGTCTCCACATTACAAGAATTGCTACCTGGAGAACCTGGGAAAGATACTCTGTCGACATGGGAGTTCAACTATTGGAATAGAACAATCTCTATTGAAGAACGTGGATATTATCACTTTGTAGAATTTCTAATAAGAAAAGCTGCACATTTCTTTACATTTGGATTTTTAGCGTTAGTAATTTACTGGCTATTACCTAAAAGTAAGGGACGCATATTGTTGGCGGCTCTATTTACTTTTCTACTCGCATGCGCTGATGAATTGCACCAATACTTCACAGGAGGCCGTACAGCAACAATGCAAGACGTTTATTTAGACACAGCTGGCGCCGTAACATTTCTTTTTCTATTGGCTATAATTCGTTTAGCAATTCACTTACGTAAAAAGTAGTCCTATAGATTTATTTTAGTTTTTAGTATTCCTAACATTTTTATGAGCATAATACTCCATGTTATGATATGGGCGAAACAGGAGGTTAATTAATGAATAACTCAGATGATCAGTTAATTCTTTCGCTTAGGTATATTTCCATCCAACGAGTCGTGGACCACTTAGAACAAACATTTCAAAAGTCCACCCACACAATTTGTTTATTCCAAGATCGGATTACAACATCCCAGCGAACTTTCCCCTTGCAACACGTTTTTGATTTATCCTACCGCCCTTTCTCAGGACAAACGGGATTATTTTACCTGCATACCAATGAAGGAGTTTTTACGTTTGAAATTGAAGAGGAGCCGGAACACTTCATTTCTTTATTCAAACAAATCCAATTAAAATAAGAAATGAATAATGTATAATTCAACGTCTTACTTCATAACTTTGGAGTAGGACGTTTATACTTTTATATACCGGGGTATAAATAACTAAATACCAGTATAAAAAAATGAAATCACTCATTAAAATGGCCTATTTGATTATATCTATTTATTTCTAAAATGATATAATGGTAATGTATTCCAAACATGAAAAGGAATGAATATACTAGTAAAAAATTGATACTTCCCATTATGGAGGAGAGAAACTATGTCAGGGGAAAATGAGATAAATGCTGTGGAACGTAAAATTAACGAAGTGATAAATGATGGACGCCATGATCTAGTCATTAGACATGCGGAAGATTTATTAAGGAAAGGTATGTTGTTTTCAAATAGAGAAGCCGTTCTATCGGCTCATTACATGTGCGCTATCTCCTATTACTACGTTGGAAATTTCAAAAAAGTTCTTTTCCATATAGAAGAGCATCATTCACAATGTATTTCATATGGCGAAAAGTCCGATTGGATGCGCTCTTATTATTTGCAATACTTCGTCAGCTCATTTGCATTAGATTATACTAGAGGACAAAAATTACTAGAAGATATGCTATCCATCGCGCTGGAAATTGAAGACTATTCGTATATCAGCAGGGCATACAGTCAACTAAGTCATCTACACAATAAAATAGAACAATACGAGCAAGCTTTGAAGTTTGCCCAGTTGGCCATTTCTAACGCAGAGATGAAAGATGTAGACAGAGAAATTTTACTGATTCGAGCACATTTATACGCAATTGAATCCGCTATCAATTTACAAAGCTCCAATTGCGCGATGACTAGCCTAAAGTATTTAAGCCAACTACCTACTATACACAATCATCCTCGTGAAATAGCAATTCTCGAAATTTTTAAAGGTAGATTTTATGATTTCATAGGTGATTCTAAAAAAGCTTTCCATTTTTATACCATAGCGAAAGAACAAGAAGAAAAATGGAGAGATTACACTCTCCTAAAAGAAATTCAGCAAAAACGCATTGCGTTGGCTGAAAAACTTTGTAGTTTTGATGAATTAGCAATCATCCAGAAAGAATACATCGATTTATTGCATGAAATCGAAGACAGTTGCTGGGTAAAAGCAGCGTACGAATTGCAAATACGTTTGCAAAGTTCTTCTGTTAAGACCAGTGAAAACTTGGATTACTTAACAGGTGTCTACAACCGAAAATATTTGGAAGAAACGACTAATCTATGGTTGGCCGACGCAACCCTAACTAAAAAATCCGTTGTGTGCATGGTCTATGATATCGATAATTTAAAAACTATTAATGACACATATGGCCATCTAATCGGCGATGAAGCGATTAAATTCGTGGCTCATACTTCTATAAATGAAATTAGAAAAGAGGACGTACTTGCTCGTTTCGGTGGTGATGAATTTGTTTTAGTGATGCAAGATATTTCCTTGGTAGATGCAAAAAGAAAGGCAACTTTACTCGCTAAAAAAATTGAGTCTATGTCAACCACTTCAGATATGATCCCCATTCCAATAACTATCAGCACAGGACTGAGTGACAATAAAATGCGTAGTATGCAAGGCTTCAATGATTTATTTCATTTAGCGGATCTCGCTCTTTACCAAGCAAAAAGGAATGGAAAAAACCAAGTCGTCTCCTTTATTTAACATAGATGATGATACTCAGTATTCAAAAAAGCTCACTCAGCAGTTATGCTGTGTGAGCTTTTAACGTCTTAGTTCAGTACTTTCACTTTTACATTTTTACGTCCCCATTGGTAAGCACGTGATTTACTTGGAATGAATACGTCGATTTTATTCCCTTTGATCGCTCCGCCAGTATCTCCAGCGATAGCGTATCCGTAGCCTTCAACGTGAACTTTTGTTCCTAATTTGATAACTCGCGGATCTACTGCAATTACTTTCAAGTTAGGATTTTTGCGTAAGTTCAATCCTGTTCTAGTAACACCTGAACAGCCATTACAATGTGCTGTATATGCAGTTGCACTTACCATAAGTTCTTTAGAAACACTTGCTCCATTTGAACGGGAAGGCGTGTTTTGTTTCTTCGGAGTACTAGCAGCCACTTTAGAAGACTTCACTAAACGTAGTTTTTGATTTGGATAAATAACTGTTGATTTCAAGTTATTCCATTGCTTGATGTTCGAAACAGACACTTTATGTTGTTGAGATATTTTATATAGTGTGTCACCTTTTTTAACTGTATGAACTGATGCTGCAGCAGACGTTTCGTTCATTCCGCTCGTGAATATTGTAATGAACATGGCTACTGTAAATGCAAATACTAACTTCTTCAATATGCCACCCCTAACGATTTGATAGCTTTAGCTTACCAAGACTATATTACAAAAAGATTACAAACGTGAAACAATGCCGTGACATCGATAATTGATATGTTACAAATGACGGGTTTTCGGTTGGAATTGTATGATAATTAAGGTGTTAAGACCTATAAACACACAATATGATTCATCGATTTCATACATTTCCAAGTTGTAAGTAGATAGAAAGGGGTAGTTTTAAAAATAGCAAAAAGCATGTTCTAGGAGATTTAGAACAGAGTCGATGTTTCGATTCAATTCCAGCTGACAAAGACTTTCTAAAGAAAATCAAAAGAGTTTCCATGGAGGCTTTTTTTATTGGCTAAAATGACTTTAAATTGTGTCTTATGGTTTCTTTCCTTTTATATAGGGGAATGATTGAATGACCGTAACTATTTAAAGATAAGAGAGGTGCGTTACATGCCAGTGAACCGGAATCAAGATGATGTTTCACGAGCGATTATACAACTCATTAAAGATGGTAATCTGGAATCCTTGAAAAAAGCTATTGGTGAACTAGAACCCGCGGAAGTAGCTGATCAATATAAACGATTGCCGTTAAAACGCCATACTACATTTTTGGAAGTACTAGACAAAGATACATTCGTACACATGCTAGGCTTTCTTTCAAAAAATGAACAATTGCGGGCATTAGATTTAGTAGGACCCGTTCGTTCCACTGAACTACTGGAAGAAATGAAAGGTGAAGATCTAACCTATCTTTTGGCTGATCTTTCAGATAGACAAGTGGAGAAACTCATAGCGGAATTGCGTCACGAAGAAAAAAAGAATATCCGACAGCGTCGAAAATATCCGAAAGATTCTGCCGGACGTATTATGACGACACGTTATGTATGGATTCATCAGTCATACACCGTCGAGAAAACGATTGAAAAGCTCAAACATTATGAAGCGTTTGCTCATTACTTAAATTACGTCTATATCATCAATGATGACAAGCAATTAATCGGTGTACTATCTTACCGCGATCTATTGCTCGCCAAGCCAGATAGAAACGTAACGGAAATAATGGAAACCGGTCTCGCCAAAGTTTTCGACACAACTGATCAAGGCGATGTAGCCAAAATGATTGGACGATTTGATTTCGTCTCTCTACCTGTTGTCAACGAAGAGAATATCTTAGTAGGAATTATACGCGCCGATGAAGTACTAGATCTAGTCGTTAGAGAAGCAAATAAAGATATTGAAATGCTTTTTGCTTCAGGTAAATCCATCGACTTCCAGACAAAACCTCTTGTAGCAGCCTATCGCAGACTACCTTGGCTCATTCTTTTATTATTTATCGGACTCGTTTCAGGAAGCATCATTTCCAAATTTGAAGAAACATTGGAAGCCGTTGTCGCTCTCGCTTTCTTTATGCCGATGATTGCTGGAATGACCGGAAATACAGGAACTCAATCTTTAGCAGTCGTTGTGCGTGGTCTAGTGTCTGAAGATTTGAATATGAAAAAGTCCTTGCATTTAATCTTTCGCGAATTAATTGTCGGCATTATATTAGGTGCCGTTTGCGGTGCCGCAATCGCTGTGATTGCGTATGTATGGCAAGGCAGTTTTACACTAGGATTAGTAGTAGGTTCGTCTTTGGTGGCTACACTAATTATCGGAACAATTGCAGGAACGGTTATTCCTTTGATTCTCAATAAATTTAAAGTAGATCCAGCTGTAGCTTCTGGTCCTTTAATTACTACAATCAATGACATTCTGTCGTTACTAATTTATTTTGGAATTGCTACAATGTTTATCTCGAAATTAATGTAGTTGAGTATTCTGACTTGTGTGTATATAGTCTGAACATTCAGCATATTATATTGTATTGAAAGGCTCATGTAAGGTTCATGTAATTTATCTCAATTTGATGCCAAACACTACAGTAACATGACATTCTTCACAGTTTGATGATTTGCGTTTATGACGGTTTTGTTAGGTTATACTAGTAGTAACAGCAAATGTCCAAACGGATTTGGGTTGAAGTTTGGTGCAGCTGGGTTTGTGATAGTGAAGAAGTAAAGTCGAATAGTCTGTACCGCTTCGTCGAAGAGCGAGTACATACCAAAAACTCCGTGGCCATGGGTTGACCGCGGAGTTTTTTTCATTTCATGCTCTTGTCAGTAAAGCGGGTTTTCTGTTTTTCATAGGGTTTGTCTGTTCAATTGCATAACCAACATCAAGCAATAAAGCTTCCGAAAAAGCAGGTCCAATAATTTGCACACCTACAGGAAGGTCTCCCTTGAAACCACCCGGCACAGACAATGCAGGGTTACCTGTTAAGTTACTAGGTCCTGTAAAGCGTATAATGTTGTCAATCAAATCCACTTGATTGCCATTTAGTTCCACAGTATCATCACCAATTTTACTAGCCACTACTGGCAGAGTCGGCGCAATCAATACATCGACCTTTTGGAATATTTCATGGAATTCTTGCTTCAATTGACGACGTACTTGCTGTGCTTGCAGATAATCGACAGCAGATGGTAGTTCTCCTAGTTCGAACAGCATGCGAATATCATCACCGAAATCTTGCGGACGCTTTAACATGTCTTCGTGATGAATGGTAGACGCTTCTGAAAGTGATGTGATCAGCTCTGCCCACTCTGCATATTTTAGAGTTGGAATCTTGACCACTTCTACTCGCGCGCCTTGATCGGTCAACGCTTTTATATTTCCACGCACCACTTGATCTACGTCGTTGTCTACTTCATTAAAGAAATATTCTTCATTAACGCCAATAACTAAACCGTTGACATCCCCCTTTATTCTCTCCAAATGTTGACCTACGGGGGTATTGATAGAAGTTGGATCCTTTTTGTCGTACCCTGAAATAATGTCCATCATTCCCGCTGCGTCTTTAATCGTTTTAGTCATCGGTCCGATATGATCGAGTGACCACGCCAATGGATAGCATCCATATTTACTGACTCGCCCATGGGTCGGCTTCAATCCGACGATACCGCAAATCGATGACGGAATTCGGATGGATCCGGCCGTGTCAGTTCCAAGTGACGCAACACTTGAACCGATCGCTACAGCGGCTCCTGAACCACCGCTCGAACCGCCAGGAATTCTATCGGTATCCCAAGGATTTCTGACAGGTCCGTAATGGGGGTTATTGTTCGTGATTCCCCAAGCATATTCATGCATGCTTAGTTTACCGGTAAAGATCACACCTGCGTCTCTTAACTTACTGACTACAGTCGCATCGTCTTCCGGAATGAAATCCTTATGAATTTTAGATGACATCGTCGTCACTTTACCTTTAAAGTATAAATTATCTTTCAAGGCCATCGGAATTCCGTGATACATGCCTCGATAGTTTCCATTTTTGATCTCTTTCTCTGCTTCACGTGCCGATTGTTCTGCTTCTTCCCGGTAAATTGTCATATAGGCATTAATCGTATCCTGCGTTTCTTCCGCATGATCAAGCACTGCCTTCGTTAGCTCAACTGGTGAAAGTGATCCACTTTCTAAAAGCGGTGCCAATTCCTCAACTGATTTCTGAATCAAATCTTTAGCCAATATGATCACCTCCAGGAATATTTCGAAGCCCGATATCGGCATCCTCGATTTTCACATTCTCTAGTGTACCTCTTAACTTTTGCATTCCATTCCAGCGACTTTCTAGGATTTCCAGATGTTCTGGCTTAGCTTGAATCCCTTTGCTTTCCAATAGTTGCTGCACAGATAGAGACAATGCATTCACTCCTTCAGTTTGTATTTGTCTTCATAAGGTTCCCCTAGTGAGATCAAAAACGAAAAAAGCTACTCTCACCATAAAACTCATTCGCTAAGTTCATATGAACGTCTATAGATTATCAGTTATTTAACTAGTAATCAAATAATTTCAAATAAAATGATAATTAGATGATATTCGACTTTATTCGATTCAAAGTGCGGGATGAAGTTCAAGGAGAATTCGAAAGACCGTTTATATTCATTAAAAACGGGAATTTGTGAATTAGGAGGTGATGTCATATGCCATGGAGTAAAAATGATTATCCTGCTTCGTTAAAAAATTTGGACCCTTCAGTACGCAATAAAGCAATCGAAATAGCCAATGCTTTGTTGCGTGAAAATTATTCCGACGAGCGCGCTATTGCCATTGCAACTGCACAAGCACATGAGTATGTAAATGGCAAAAGTGAAAGTCGTCCTCACTATGAAGTAAAACCGCGAGAGGACGAATGGATTTTCAGAAAAACCGGAAGTGATCATGTACTGTTTAAAGAAGATACCAAGTCCGCATTACTTGAAAAGGCGAAAAAGTATGTAAACGAACATGAAGGTATATTAAATGTCTTTCATGCTGACGGATCACATGATAAAACTTTATATGAATAAAATAAGTGCCCTATTATAAAAGGGCACTTATTTTATTCGTCTTAATTTAGCTCAGGAGGATATGTCAACTCTCCGTTATCCAAAACAATAGGTTCAGCGCCCCACTTCCCTACTTCATGATCTTCAATTAAAGTCTTTTCTTTAGGTCCATCAATAATGTGTTTTACATTCCAACCATGTGTTGCGAGCCAATTACTAATCAACAAGCGATGGCATCTTGCGGGATGGCGTTCGGAACAGCATATCGCAATTCGTTGTCGTGATGCTTCCTTCATCAATTCAGCGATCCCCTCTTCGAACTCGGGCGTCAACGTGTAATCCGCGTAGTTATGGAAGGATTGATTATTCCATCCTTTATTGACTGCATTATCAATAGTTTTGGATTTCCTCCTACGTCCTCCTAATTTGCCACAATGTCGGTAGGCAATATCATGTGCTGGCAACCATTCTTTCATTCGATCTTCATGAAAATATGGGAATTTACGACTACCCGGAAATGCACGAACATCTACTAACTTTTCAATATCCGCATCATCCAATAACTTCAAAAACTGTTCTTTAGTATGTGTGGAATGCCCAACTGTATAGATTTCCATATTTATTCACTCCTTTGTCCTTACCATTCCCTACCACTCGAATAAAATAACCTATTCACTTTTACATCATCTCGTCTATTATTTCTAGCTTTTTTATAACTCTTCTGGTTTCTACATCACGTTATCGGGAATAATAAACTAAAAAAGGAAGTGAAGAATATGCTTCATTTCAAGCGGGCATTGTTTGTATATAACCGTTCTGCTGGAGAGGAAGACACGGAACAGAAGCTCTCTGAAACACTTCACATATTCGCGCAAGCAGTAGATGAGCTCATCGTGCTGAATACAGCTTCCAAAGATGAACTTCAGCAAGCTTGTGTAAAATATAGCAGTCAAGTAGACTTACTCATTATTCTTGGAGGTGACGGCACTATACACACATGCATGAATAGTATCGCGCCACTCGCCATACGTCCGGTCATAGCTATATTGCCTGGCGGTACATCAAACGATTTCAGTCGGTCATTAGGTATTCCACAAACTCTGAATGAAGCAGCCATTTCTTTACTCAACGGCTCTATTATCAAAACCGATATAGGAAAAGTGGGCGAGCACTACTTTATGAATTTTTGGGGAATTGGACTAGTAACCGATACATCCGAAAATATAAAACCAAAAGAAAAGAAGCGCTTTGGTTCGATTAGTTATGTGCTCAGTACTTTACGTACGTTGAATCAAACTGAATCATTTCATTATAAAGTGCAATCTACTGACGAGATATTAGAAGGAGAGGCTATTTTACTGTTCGTACTAAATGGACGCTTTATTGGTACAACTGAACTTCCCATCGCTTCCCTATCACCTGTTGATGGAAAATTAGACATTTTGATCGTGCGTGATTCCAACTTAGCTGCTTTCAAAGAACTATTTGCATTACAAGATCCTGCTGTGGAAAATAAGCAATTATCTGAACTCGAATATATTCAAATAAAAGAATTGGCCATTGTGCAACCTGTTGAGAAGAAAGTAGACATGGACGGGGAAATCTACGAAGATACTGCACAACAGATTACAGTGTTACCTGGTCATTTACAGATGATTCATGTAAACGCGCTCTAAAAAGACAGTCCTTCGATTCGCTGGGTCATAATCGCTTATGTACCTTTCACATCCTATTGCGTAACGGTCATATCCGAAGTAGGTACATAAGCGTGTAGATCCGCTTGACGATAACCGATTTTATGATCAAGAAGCGATCCATGTCTACTAAAATAAATAATAGAACTAGCTTTATGCGTAGAATTGAGTAACTATATGAACCTCCACTCTATACTCCTCCCTTCCACTGTACTCTTCCACTTTTTAAACGATAATACCATTTAATATTATGCATCGCATGGTATTCTATATTTACTAACATGTTTATCGGAGGTTCGACATGATCCGTATACGTAGAGAAGATTTATTCATTCATCGAACGAATGACAGACCTTTTATCAATCTCCATTTGAAAATGATCGGCTTAATCGGTGCGCTTTCTGTCGCAATTATTCTATTGATTGGCGGATTCATGAGTTTCTTCGTCACGGACACATTAGAAACTCAAATTGGTAAAAGGGCTCTCAGTGTAGCAAAAAGTGTAGCCGTGATACCAGAGATTTCTCAGGCCTTTGATTCGAATGACCCTTCCGCTATTATCCAGCCTATCGTGCAGAAAATCCAAGCACAGACAGACGCCGAGTTTATCGTTGTTGGTAATCAACAAGAAATCCGCTATGCCCATCCGAGTCCTGACCGAATCGGCAACAAGATGATCGGTGAAGATAATGAACGTGCGTTAAGTAACGGAGAATCCTATATTTCTAAATCAATTGGATCATTAGGAAGCTCACTTCGTGCAAAAGCTCCGGTCTACTTAGATGGAGAAATTGTTGGTGTCGTCTCTGTAGGTTTCTTGGTAGGCTCTATCGAATCAATCATTTGGGAATATAGCCAGGAAATCTGGTTGGTCCTTCTTGGTATTTGCACAGCCGCCATCATCGGTGCAGTGCTGATCGCGAACTATATCAAAAAAGTGTTGTTTGGATTGGAGCCTGAAGAAATATCACATTTACTCTTTCAAAAAGAAACCATTTTGCACTCTATTCATGAAGGTATTATTGCTACCAATAAGGATGGCCTCATTACGATGATCAACTCCACCGCATTAAAACTATTGACAGGTGGTGAACAGCAAGCGGACGATTGGATCGGTAAACCTATACAAGAGTGCTTCCCGAATTCTGATTTACCCTATGTGCTAGAGCACGGCAAATCAGTCTTCGATCAGGAAAGGCTTTTCAACAATCATATCGTTTATGTAAATAGTGCACCGATTTTCTACGAGCATGAATTGCTCGGTGCAGTCGCCACTTTCCGGAATAAAACCGAGATTGAGAATTTGACGAAAAGACTGGCACATATCCAACAATATGCTAACGCTCTTCGCTCTCAGACACATGAATTCTCAAATAAATTATATACGATCATGGGACTGACGCAGCTGAACAAGAAAGATGATGTGCTCGATTTCATCCAAGAAGAAACAAACATCCAGCAACACTGGACAAACACACTTCTTGATAATATAGATGATCCATATATTAGTGGGCTACTTGTTGGAAAGCTAAGTCAAGCGAGTGAATTGCAAATTAATGTATCCGTCCAGCCCGACAGCCAATTACATTCCATACTATCCGACTTAAACCGCCAAGCACTGCTGACAGCTATCGGAAATCTTCTTGACAACGCATTTGACGCAGTTTATGACGAACGCGCCATTTCCCGGGACATATCGATTTCTTTTACTGATATCGGACAAGATCTGCTGTTTGAAATTGATGATGCAGGTCCGGGAATCGATGAAGCTTCACTTGATAATGTCTTATCCCGCGGTTTCTCTACAAAAGATGGAGCAGGTAGAGGTTTTGGCTTGGCTTTAACAAAGAATGCTATTGAAGCAGCGAATGGCCAGCTGTCCATTGAACCGAGTGAACTGGGTGGTACATATTTTGTCGTCTCATTACCAAAAGATAAATAAAGGAGAGATTTCCCCGTGATCAGTACTATACAAGTCATAATTGTGGAAGATGATTTTCGAGTGGCAGAGATTAACCGCCAACTAATCGAACAGATTGCCGGCTATAAGGTCGTGACAGAAACGAGAACTGCCTCAGAGACCATCGCCTTTTTGCGACAGGCTGAAGCCCTACCCAATCTGATTTTATTGGATGTTTACATACCCGACAGTCCAGGACTCGATTTATTTTGGCATCTACGAAGTGAATTCCCCACAATCGATATTATGTTGCTAACAGCTGCTAAAGAGACGAAAATAGTAGAGGAAGCACTCCACGGAGGGGTGTTGGATTATTTAATCAAGCCTGTTGAGCCTGTGAGGTTTGCAGAAACATTTAGACGATACCGTTCTAGAAAAGTATTGCTATCATCCAAAAATGAACTCTCTCAAGAAGATCTTGACCGCGTATTATTTGGTACTGAAATGCGGCAGGATCCTACTTCTAACGTATTGCCAAAAGGGATCGACCGTCTGACACTTGAACGTATAGAAAATGTTTTACTTCAAAGTCCAGCAGAAGGAATAACTGCTGTTCAAGTAGGTGAAGCAGCGGGTGTCAGTCGTTCTACTGCACGTCGATATCTGGAGTACCTCGTATCGGTTGAAATAGTAGGAGCGCAACTACATTATGGAGATGTCGGTAGACCTGAAAGGACATATAGAAAACTTTAAATACTTGCCCGTGAACAAAATGAACAAAATACGTAATATGAAATATATCCTTCTTATGTAAACAAGCTTTTTAGCGACTTTTTCTCATGGTACATTATGGACAGCTTAAGAGGGATTATTCAGATACCTTTGTATGTATCCGCTTACATACCTCTTTCACCATTTTATCTATTGGAGGAAAATCGCTATGTTAAGTATTATTGGAATTCTGACGATCTTTATTATCGTCGCATTATTGATCAGTGGCCGGATCACACCAATTGTCGGTCTGGTTATAGTTCCCATCTTCGGTGCATTCTTTGCTGGATTCAACTTCATAGAAATCGGAGAGTTTTTCAACAGCGGAATTGAATCTGTTATTAGCGTTGTCATTATGTTCATCTTTGCGATTTTGTTCTTTGGCATTATGCAAGATGCCGGCGTATTCGACCCGCTAATTAATACTATGATTAAAATTTCACGAGGAAATGTAATTGCTGTTGCCATGGCGACAGTGGTAATCGCAGCTATTGCACAGTTAGATGGCTCAGGCGCTTCCACATTCCTCATTACAATCCCTGCGCTTTTACCGCTCTATAAAAGGTTGAAAATGAGTCCTTACTTACTGCTACTGCTTGTCGGCATCTCAGCAAGTATCGTCAACATGGTTCCATGGGGAGGCCCACTTGGGCGGGCAGCCGCTGTACTTGGTGTCGACGTTACAGAATTATGGCGTCCACTTATCAAAATCCAAATCATTGGCCTTCTCCTATTAATCGTAGTTGCTTTCATACTCGGATTACGTGAAAAGCGAGTCATCGCTAAGAAAGTAGCCAGTGGATTTTTTGAAGACGAACTAGATGAACTCGGAGAAGAGGAAGAGCAAAAAGAAGAATCTAAAGGCATTTCCCTCCTTCGACCAAACATGTTATGGATTAACGTGATGATTGCCGTAAGCGTGATCGGCTTACTCGTTTGGGGAAAAGTGCCGGCAGGCTTTATCTTCATGGTCGGATTCAGTATCGCGCTTCCGTTAAACTATCGCACTGTGAATGAACAGATGGACCGTATTAAGACACACGCACCGAATGCTCTACTAATGGCTGCAATCATTCTAGCAGCCGGTTCATTCCTCGGTATCCTGAATGGTACCAATATGCTAGATTCGATAGCGACCGATTTAGTGAAAGTGTTACCGGCAATCATCGTACCGTATTTGCACATCATCATCGGCCTTTTCGGTGTTCCGTTCGATCTATTGCTTAGTACGGATGCGTATTACTTCGCATTACTACCGATTGTAGAGCAAGTTGTCTCCGGCTTCGGCGTTCCATCGATTTCCATTGCGTACGCATTAATCGTAGGAAATATTATAGGAACATTCGTTAGTCCTTTCTCGCCTGCACTTTGGCTGGCATTGGGACTTGCAGGTTTAGAGATGGGCAAGCATATCCGCTACTCATTCCTTATCATGTGGGGGTTCAGTATCGTATTATTCCTCATTGCAATGGCTATGGGCGTTATTACGTTGTAAACTCTCTTATCATTCCATATCGTTATTAACACCATCTTGAAAAAATCGGCTGTCGCGGAACCTCATGTATGAATGAGCTTCTCGATAGCCGATTTCTGTTTATACTTGTTATAAGCAACTGAAGAACTAATGCCCATGTGTTTTTTAACGTTCTATTTCTACTATAGGTTCATTAGGATTCGACTTCCCTGCTAATTCATCACGCAGTAAATACGCACCCAACATACTATAGACCGTTCCGTTCCCGCCAAGTCCAATCAAATAGTAAATATGCGGCTCGAATGGATGGCGCCCGATTACTGGTAGCTCATCTGTCGATTCTCCAAATAACGCCGTCCACTCATACTCAAAATCGAACTTCTGGTGAGGAAACAACTCTTGCAATTCCTGTTTTAATTGCCTGAATTTCTTATTGATTTCTTCTTGTGAACTCGGTATTGTATCCATATTCTGATCCAAGCCACCCGCCACGATGCGATTATCATCCGTCAATCGCATATACAAATAAGGGCGTTTGGTTTCCCAAATCATCATACGATCATGCCAGAATGACAAATCTTCTATCGGCTTTGTTGCGACTGCATACGTAACTTTTAAGTCTTTTTGAGGGATCATCATATCCGGAGTCGGTGCATAACCAGTAGTGACCACGACGGACTTTGCCTGAAATTCTCCATTCGTCGTTTTAATGATTACACGTTCTTCTGTATCTAGAATGCCGAGTACTTCGGTATGTTCAAATATGTCCATGCCCTTTTCATATGCATACTGGATGGCACCCATACACAAACGCAACGGATTCACTTCTGCATCCCCTGCTGTCACGATAGCGGCAGGTTGTGAAAATGGGAAATGCGCTTCAATATCTTCAGGTTCCCAGAATTCTACCGGAAAACTATATTTTTGTAACACTTCAAACTCTTTGCGCAATCTCGCCACATCTTCTTCTGTGCTGGCATAATACAAACTATCACGTGTATGGAAATGGACATCAAATGGTGCGTGTTCCGCAACGTCTTGCAAATTTTTCATTGCTTCTTTACATGCCCGATAAAATTCCACAGCTTTCTCTTCGCCAATTTGCTCTATTAATTCATGCAACATAATATCATTGGAGAATTGTAATAAACCAGTATTTGCAGAAGTACTTCCCCCACCTACTTCCTCTTGTTCAATCAACGCAATCGAATAGCCTTCATTCGATAATACGTATGAAGTCAGTGCACCCGACATCCCGCCACCAACTATCGCGACATCATATAGATCCTGACGATTTACTTTTGCAAAACCTTCTTTTGTAAAAGTCGACTCCCAATACAATGACCCCGTATGTAACTTCATAAGTAGCAATCCCCTATCTATTCGTTTTTCCTTTCTTTACCCTGTAAGACTGTTCCTATAAACATAGAGAAAAGGTGCTCAGTCAGTAGCTGAGCACCTTTTCCTTTATCCTCTAAACGGCCACCATACACCACGTCCGAATGACATCGTAATGGCTGGAATTAACAGCGGTAAAATAATTAAACCATAGAGTAGTAACCCTGAAATAACAATCGTTGCGATTTGCATAAGACTCAAAACGCCTGAAGGCATCATAGCACCGAATGTGCCTGCCAAAATCACAGCTGCCGTAATAATCACAGTACCCATCTTCGCCATTGAGTACATCAACGCTTCACGAATCTTCATACCCCCAATACTCTCTTCGCGGAAACGATCGAGTAAGAAAATGGAGTAATCCACGCCAAGCGCAATCAGCATGATAAATCCGAAGAATGGAACTGCCCAACTGATGCCGTCATAACCAAGACCGTTGACGAAGATCAATTCCGTAATAGATATCGCTGTATAATATGTCAACAATAGCGAACCGATCATATACAAAGGCATGATAGCTGAACGGAATAAGACCAAGAGAACAACGAACAAACCGACTAACATGATAGTTACCGTACGCGTAAAATCAGCGGACGAAATATCACTTAAATCTGAGTTAATACTAGAAATACCACTAAACGCCAAATCCGCATCTTCAAATGGTGTACCAATGACCGAGCGTTTCACCGTATCTTTAATTTCATGTACAGTAGAAATCGCTTCACGTGAATAAGGATTTTCCTTTAGGATGACTTCCATCAAAATTCCTTTTTCATCATCGAATGTATAGCGGTCGATGACTGGTGCAAACTCTTCATTACCAAGCGTACCTTTTGGAATGAATAAACCAGTATCGCGTACACTTTTCGTATCCGCCATATCATCCAGCATACTTGCAATTTCTTGAAGGCCTGTCGTCACTTCTGCTAAACCGTCTTTGGAAGCTTTGACACCACTGCCTAGCTGTTTCAATCCACCTTTTAATTGACCAATTTGCGAACCACTTTGGTTGATGTGAGATCCAGCTCCTGCAATGCCTTTACTGATCTTATCCAATTCATTACCTAATGCATTCAACCCTCCAGCTGCTTGTGCGGCAGAAAGACCTTGTTGCAAGCCACCCGAAATCTGCGCGAGCTGGCCATTGATCTGCTCAATACCGTTTGCAGCTTGAATTAGGCCACTGCCGCCACTAGTTCCACCGGCAGGCAATTGATTAGCTACGTCGCGTAAATTATACTGCACTGCCGCTAATCCTAAACGAATTTCCTGTATCCCATCATTCGCTTGGTTTAAGCCATCTGCCATCAAACCGATTTGATGATCTACATATAAGTCTTCCAATATTTCACCAGTCGGTCGTGTGATAGTACGAACACTTTTGACTCCCTCAACTTTCTCCAAGTCTCGGGAAATCGCTTCTAAATAGGTGATATCTCCTTCTTTAACGATTGGAGAATCTTTCTTTACTACTACTTGTACTGGTAGTGAATCCCCTTCACCGAAAGCATCTGAAATAAGATGTAATCCCTTTACAGACTCTTTACTTCCATCAATTTCATCTACCGTATTGAAGGATAGATCATTGTCATACGTCAATAATAGCGGAACCGTAATGATGGCTACGATGAACATGGAAAGTAATGGACGCATAACAGATAATTTGCTGAACGCAATCCATAATTTACTATCCTTATGAGTAGCTGAACCTTTTGCAGGCCAGAATAATTTGTCTTTCAAAATAGACATTAACAGCGGTACGACAGTGAATAGAACGAGCATTAACACCGCAATCCCTACCGCTACTGCGACTGCCGATTTAAATATTGGGAAGTCTGCAAAACCGATTGCCGCGAAACCGATAAATACCGCAAGTGCACTGATGAAAAGTGTGCGGCCTGCTGTTTTATACGTATTAATAATTGCTTCTTCCACGTCATGCCCTGCTAGTAACTCTTCTTTATAACGACTTAACAACAGAATACAATAATCCGTTCCAAGACCGAATAAAATTGCCACTAAAAATATTTGGGTATAATTCGAAACCGGAAATCCAAACCAGTCGATAAAGAACGCTACGAATGACTGACTTAATAAATAGGTGATCCCTACCGCCACTAACGGAACGAATGGTGTCACAATCGAGCGGAAAACAATGAGTAATAAAGCAAAAATCAATACAACCGTAATAATCTCAGTCTTTTTTAGCCCTTCTTGCGCACTCTCATTTACGTCATGATTGATGATTACTTCGCCAGTCATATACACTTTGTCTTCTTTAGATACAATATCTTTTTTTATTTTATCAGCCAACTGAATGACTTCATCATCTGTACCGTCTACCGTTATAGGAAGTAATACCGTTTTGTGATCTTCAGAAACGAGTTGGTCTTCCATGTCTTTACTTTCAAACGGATCTAGAACATCCGTTACAATCTTGCTGGCATTCGCAATCTCTTTGGCAGTCGTAGAAATTTCTTGTTTCTTTGCTTTATCTGCCGGTTCATCGAGATCATAGACTAGCGAAATCGTTTCATCTGCTTGGCCTGCATCTTCTAGCATTTGTGTAGCCTTTTGGGAATCTGCTGAGTCGAGCAATTGGAAGGAACCTGCTTTTTCCGCCTGCTTTGCCAAATCGGGTGCTACTATAAATAAAACAGCAGTCAGTATAACGATACCGATCGCAATAGGCCATTTGAATTTTACTATCGTTTTCATGCGTTATCTCTCCTTCATTACTAAAATCGATTTAAGTTTACGGAATGTCTTAATGAATTGTTCGAGCTCCTGTTCATCAATTTGGTCTGTGAACAGGTTTTCGATGCTTTCATTTATTGCTGCATTTGAAACAGCTAGTACTTCTTGGCCTTTTTGGGTCAGTGAGATTCGATTGATCCGCTGATCGTTCACGTCTTTTTCAGACTGCACCAGGTCTTTTTCGGTCAGTTTCTTGAGACGTGTCGAGATGGCGCTTTTATGTACGCCTTGAATCTCTGCCAGTTGTCCGCTAGATAGATGGCCATAGGCAGAAAGTATTTTCAGTACTTGGATTTGTTCTGGTGAGTAATCTTTCCAGATAGGAACGTCCAAGTTTTTCACGACATGTTCCGTGCCGTAGATCATGACTTCTTCAAATAGTTCTACTGCTTCTTGAAGTTGATAATTCAAAATAGTCTACCCCCTAAACCAATAATTAATAGTTTAGGGAGTAGACTAAATAAAGTCAAATAAAAAAGCTAGCTTTAGAGATATTTCTCTGAAGCTAGCTAGTTATGAACCGTATTAAATAATAAAGTAGGCGATGACCGATAGTAGTATGGATGTAATGGTCATCGCGGCTAGTGGTCGCATGGCTCGATCTTTCAAGTCTCGTAAACTAACGTTGAGTCCAAGCCCTACCATGGCCGCTGTCAGTAACCATGTAGTCAATGTGAAGACGCCTTCCATTACGTTGTCTGATACAGGAATGGAATGACCGAACACGTAGCTTCCTAGGATACTTAAAACGATAAATCCTACAAGGAACCACGGAAATTCAATTTTAGCGCCCGTTTCGTCTGTATCTTTATGTTTACGTTTCATGATAAATATTAAAATGAAGCAAAGTGGTACTAATAGGAATACACGACCAAGCTTGGCTAGCAAAGCAATGGCTAAACCGTCTTCGCCTGCCGGTGCCCCGGCCAAGGCTACGTGTGCCACTTCATGTAAACTGATTCCTGCCCACATTCCGTACTCAATTGAATCGAGCGGAAGAATTGGACGCAGAATGGTATAGCCGATCGCAAACACCGTACCCATTAATGCGATGATTCCTACACCTATTGCTGTGTCTTCATCTTTTGCTTTGATAATCGGCGCGACCGCTGCAATTGCCGCTGCACCGCAGACACCTGTTCCGACACCTAAAAGCAAGGAAATATTTTTATCTGCCTTAAATACCTTAGCGAGCCAAATAGTCATGAAGATAGCGAAAATGATGACACCTACATCGCGCGCGAGTAAACCGAGTCCGTCGCTTAAGACTGTGTCTATATTTAATTTCAAACCGTATAAAATGATGGCTGTGCGAAGCAAGCGCTTGGATGAGAAAGCAATCCCACTTCTTATTATTTCAGGATAGCCGAAGAATTGACGGTATGCCACCGCGATAATAATCGCACATGCCAGTTGTCCGATATGATCGAAACCTGGTACTTTTGCTAGTAAATATCCTAAAAATGCAATGAAGAATGTGAAAGCTATTCCACCGACCCACGATCCCCATTTAGATGGACGTTGTGGTGTGTGCTGTTCTGGTGACCTATTTAAAGAAACCATAATGACAACACCTCCTACTAGTAGTATAGAAAATAGCTCGCTATAAGAGAAATAACTATTTATAATAGCTATGATAAGTAAATCTATATACATAGAAAGGAGTTGCTTCCCTATCGATCCGCAACTACAAGTATTCATTGAGGTAGCTGAGCAAAAGAACTTCTCTAGAGCAGCAAAAGAACTCCATATGACACAACCTGCTGTCAGCCAATATATTCGCTCATTCGAAGAATCTATTGGTGTACGACTGCTCGAGCGAACTAATAAATACGTTCGACTCAACCAAGCTGGGGAGATTGTCTATCATCATGCAAAAGAAATCGCGGGCCTGTATTCCAAAATGCAAAACTTAGTCGATGACTTGGCTAATAAAGCTAGCGGCCCTCTTACCATTGGAGCTAGCTACACATTTGGCGAATACGTCTTACCTCATATTCTGTCTAAACTTGTCGCAGATTATCCATCGATTGAACCACAAGTCACAATTGGCAATACAGCCGATATTGCGGAGTTAGTCATCACGCACCAGCTCGATGTCGGTTTAATCGAAGGACATTTCAAGGAAGCTGCACCGCTTCAAAATGAGGATTTCGCAGAAGACGAAATGTACGTCGTGACTTCCATTGATCATCCACTGGCGCAAAAAAAAGGGCGCCAATCAATCACTGCACTAGAAGACGAAATCTGGCTATTACGCGAAGAAGGTTCTGGTACACGCGAGGCGGCAGAACTATTCTTCTCCCAGTCTGGATTCTATCCGAAGCGCATTATGCAATTCAGCAGTACGCAGCCGATTAAAGAATCTGTTGAAGCCGGACTTGGCGTCAGTTTGCTGTCACAGTGGGCGATACAAAAGGAATTGCGCCATGGTGATTTGACAACGCTGTCGGTGAAAGGAACGCCATTCAAGCGGCATTTCTCTATCGTGACAAATTCTCCGTTTCAAACGAAAGCGTTGCAGGTGTTTATTGATTTATTGAAGAATAGCAAGGAATTGACGGTTTTGAATGTCGGGACGTCATCGTGATGGTCATTTCTGGATTATGGTTAGATGCATGAAAGTGGAGTCACTTTGGCTCTGGCTTCGCCTACCACAGCAAGAGCGTTCGTTGGATTGCGTGTAACTTAGGCATACCTACGGAAGTTATCTAACTTACAAGTCATCTGCTAACTGAATTAATCCATCTGATGAATGAGCAATGGTTTCAATTGCCTGATTAATCTCTTCTAAGATTTGAACCGTGCTTTCGATGGATGTATGTGATTCAGCTGTTTGTTCTTTCATCCCGCTTACCGCTTGGACAATCCCGTCATATGATTGCGTCACTAGCTCGTTTCCATTTGCACTTTCCTGAATTAGTTTTTCCATCTGCTTCATAAAGTTAGACATCTCGGCGATATTCGCATCGGTGACTTCAATCATGCCGGTAACTTTACCTATTGCTTGTTTAGTTTCCACCGACAAATTTCGCACTTCTGCCGCAACTACAGCAAATCCTTTACCATGCTGACCTGCTCGTGCTGCTTCAATTGCTGCATTCAATGAAAGTAAGTTTGTTTGATCAGCAATGGAAGTAATAAGCGTCACGACTCCTTGGATTTGCTCTGAAGAATGATGTAACGCCTTCATCCGGTCCTTGAAATCTGACATATACTCCACCATTTGGCCAAATTGTTCAGTTTGAGTGACTACCAATTCTTTGCCTGTCAATGAAGTTTTCTCGGTTTCCGTAATAAATTGTAGGTTGTGAACGGTCATATTTTCTAATACGTGTGCTTTTTTGGATAGTTCGTCTGTTGATGCACTCGTCTGCTGACTGATTGCCGCTAGATTCTGGGACGTATTTAACACTTGATCTTTCACGACCGCTTTGGAATGTTCTACTTCCTGTCGCTTCACTTTATTCTCTTCTTCATATGCATCCAAAACCAATTGTTGTTCAAAGTTCATGACTTTCATAAACGCACGCAATGTATTAAATTGTCTTTTCTTGGGCAAGTCCTGTTGTTCAATAAAAGCAAAAAACTCTTCATACAATGATTCTACTGCCGCTAAATACCATTTCGGTTCCAAACCAATTCGGACATGCACCTTCGCTATAATGCGACGTTGTTTCAAATAGTTCTCGTCAATTTTCCCTTGAAATATTGACTGCATATGTTTCGTTAATGATTTTTTCAAACGGTCCATACTACTATGTTCCGCAATAATATGTAGAAGTTGAGGCTGATCATCCATCGCTTGATAGAAACGATTGGTCATCATAGGTAAAATAGGTTGCATTTGCACTTGCATACAGGAGAGATACTTTAAATCTTGCTCTGTTAGATTAATCATTCGCAGTTGCTTTTTTACAGCCGGATATCTTTCCAACGATATAATACCAGTACTGTGCTGTTCGAGGTCTTCCATCTCTTTTACCGTTGCTAGATTCTCACCTTTTTTAAATAAACGTAACACTTGGCTTCAACTCTCTTTTAAGATATTAGTGTAGTAAACTATTAGTATATCATTTCATTCTACTTATTAAGTGTTTACTTACCTCGCCCCCCTTTCCTTAATGACGCTTGAATTCAGACAAAAGCAGAAGTGGACTATGCCACTTCTGCCGATTACGCTATTGAATTACGATAATTTGAATCGATCAACTACACTTCGCAGTTCCCCAGCGATCTGATTCATTTGATTTGTAGAATCTGCTACTTGCTCCAATTCGCCTTGCTGTGCGGCAGCTGATGCACTCACTTGTTCAGATGAAGCAGCCGTCTGCTCGGAAATGGCAGAGACATTTTGGATGGCTAAAATGGCTTCGTCCTTATATTCCATCATTTCAGCAAGTTTTTCGGATAATTCCGTAATCGATTGGCGAATTTGATCGATGATGCCTGCATTTTGTACAAACGACTCTTCTGTATCCGTAACGGACTGGTTTTGACCGTCCATTGACTTCATATTCAGTTCAATGACATCGACCGTCTGCTGTGATTCTGACAAGATTTCTTTCACGGTTTCTTGAATTACTTCAGTTTCACTGCGGGATTGTTCCGCTAGCTGACGTACTTCATTCGCAACAACTGCAAATCCCTTACCGCTTTCACCCGCTCGAGCCGCTTCAATGCTCGCATTCAGCGCTAGAAGATTCGTGCTTGCAGTAATATCATGCAATGTTTGAATGACTTGATTAATAGATGAAATTTTAGTGGTCAATGTTTGGATTTGCAACTGTACTTTTTTATTCATTTCATTTGCTGTCGTATTATGAACACGTAGTTTTTTCACTTCCGTCATTCCATTTTCCGCAGAATTGGAAGCGTCTGTAGACAACTGATTCATGGTCATGAACATCGTGTGGATATGATCCATACGGTCCGCCAAATCAGAAATTCGTAGACTTGTTACTTCCGTATCTTCGGATTGTTTAGAAGCTCCTTGTGCGAT
Organism: Sporosarcina sp. P25; assembly: GCF_002743235.1. Taxonomy (NCBI): domain Bacteria; kingdom Bacillati; phylum Bacillota; class Bacilli; order Caryophanales; family Caryophanaceae; genus Sporosarcina; species Sporosarcina sp. P25. Next base: position 292,871 of record NZ_PDYV01000001.1, on the reverse strand, counting down.
TTCATCTGTCGCTACCGATACTTCCTGATTCGCAGCTACTAGCTCTTCGAAAGCATGTGTGACTTGCGAGGATGAATCGCTCAACTGACCTGAAGACAACTGCACGGTTTGTAACGCCGCATTCGTCCGACGCAACATATCGTTATAAGCAAGTGCTACTAATCCTATCTCATCATGGCGGATATTCTGTTCATCTACCATCATCGTCAAGTCACCTGCAGCAGCAGTTTGCATTGATTGTTGTAACGTTTTCAACGGTCTCAATTGACGATAAATGAAGATTGTAGATGCACTTGACATCAGCAACACGATGGCAATGGCAGATATGACCGTAATCCACAAAATAGTAGTAAACGTATCTAGAATTTCAGATTTTGGTGTAACCGTTTGTACTGACCATTTCTCATTGATTCCTTTTAAGTTAATAGGAGCGAATGCATTAAATGCTTCTTCATGCAGACTTTTAGAATCCACATACATACTCGCCAATTCACCTTGATCTAGGTCCACTTTAGCACTATTCCAATCAATTGCATCGGCCATATTACTAGTATTTAATTCGGGCTTCAAACTGTTCGCTGTGATATAACCAGCATCTGTAATGACAGACGCATAACCGCCTTTTGGTTGAATCGTCTTCACTACATCCGTCAAGAAATCTATAGATAAATCGGTGGTCAACAAACCAAAATAGTTTCCAGACGCATCTACCATCGGAACGGAAATAGTAGTCATGAGGATGGTTTTACCATTTGTTTCATACGAGTAAGGTTCTGTTAATATCGGACGGACTTCATTTTTGGGAACAGTATACCAACTATTCGCTGTAGAATCATCCATGCCACTTAATGGTTCTAGATCCGTAGTATTGTCTTGCTTAAAGACGTATGGAATGAATTGCTGATTATCATCTAGCAAATTCTTCGGCATAACTTCCCCTTCAGCGAACGCGGACTGATTGATTACCGCCGCCATCCCGGTAGCGTCCTCATTTTTCTTCAAATTGCTTTTGATGATCCGGATAATTTCCTCCGGTTCCATATCGCCTGCTGCTTGTAATGTTTCCAATATGTGACTTGTTGTGCGTAACATTTCATTTGTTTCATTCAGTTTTGCACTAAGAACAAGTGAATTTTTATTTGCACTTTCCAACGCAAATTCCTCAGCATCTTTAATGCTTTGCTTATGTAACATGACGCTAGTAACGACTGAGTATACCAAAAATAGTAATAAAAATAATGCGATAATTAGTCCCGAGAGTTTCATCGCAATACTTGCAGACTTCTTCACTTCATGAGCCCTCCTAGTAAATTATGATCAGATCAATAGTATACCTTTAGTCCTTGCTAAAAGTATACCTTTTTATCCGAAAGTCACAAAGAAAACCTTGTCGGGTAGACAAGGTTAAGGATTTGAGATACATAACGACTCCCACTGGGCTTTACTAAATTAGTTAGTTCTTTCGGTCATTTGACGCCAAATAGAGCCTTTTGCCTCTTCGCCTTCTTCAATTCTAGCGATCGCCATACGGACTTGCAGTTTCACTTCAAATTCGTTATCGTTTTCTGCTTCGTGCAGTGCGGGTAATGCTCGTTCTGTTCCAGATTCATAGAGGAACATAGCGGCACGCCAACGGACCAACTTGTTTTTGTCTTGCAATAAGCGAATAGCAGCAGATTCAAAACCAACATAGCCAAGGTCGCTCATACAGTCAGCAGCTGTACGGCGAACCGCCCAACTTTTATCTTCGAGTGCTTTTTCGATAAACGGAATGACTGTTTCATCCTCGATCATACCTAGGTACACTGTAGCCAATCTGCGGATGGACATTTTCTCGTCTTCAAGAGCTTGCGTGAGTACTGGATAATCTGAAACGTCAGGGTCTGGCATTTGATCCAATAAGCGGAAGCGCGTTTCCCATTCCGGAACAGTAAATTCCACCAGTGTCACTTTCTCTCCACGAACTTTTGTTTCTTCGTCTGCCTTTTCTGCTTTTGCCACAAGCTCATGCAAGCGTGTTTCAGGATACGCAGCTTCAAGTTCTTGTACAACTTGCTCGCCCACTTCTTGCAATTCTCCGTAGCGGATTCCGTAATCTACCCATTTCCGAAGTAAAATATAGTTTTCCACTTCGGAATGATGAACGGTTTCCATCGCTTGAATGAAACGTTCACTTAAGCCAAACCGGGATTCCTCATCACTATTGAACACTTTCACTTGCAACGGAATCTCTTTATACGTCTGTACATGCACGTAGACTTCGCCGAAATGCTCGTCTATCTTTTGCTCTTGCGCTTGTTCTAGCGATTCGCCGTCTTCATTTAAAACAGAGCGTACTTCGGCAAGAATAGATTCCCACGCAACGTTCCCAATTCTCTCTACTGCCATAAAATCTAGTACATGATAGATTCCTTTAATTCCTTGTATAGCTAAAAGAGAACGTACCGGCTCAGGCGCCTGTGCTTCATCTTTCTTCTTATAGTTATGGCTTGTTCCATCAGGTAAAGGGGTATCTAAAATAATTTTCATAGAATTTGGACTTGGTGTCGGTTCAATCGATTTGATTTTCAAGAAAAATCTCCTCCAATGTAATTAATCAGCTAAATCCTGTAAGTAAGCCCAGCGCTCGACCAGTTCTTCATATTGTTGATTCAGCGTTACTAGCTCTTCATCCAGTTGGCGTAGCTGATCGTAATCTGAGCCTGTAGTCGTCATCTGTTGTTCCGTTTCCGCTATTTTTTCTTCTAACTTTTCTATATCCGACTCAATCGTTTCGTATTGCTTCTTTTCAGCGAATGTCATTTTCTTTTTTGGCGCTGTAATTTCTGAAGCAGGCGTAACAACCGCCACTTTAGCTTGTGGCTTCACTTCTTTTGTATTCTTTTCATCAAGGAAATCTGAATATAGACCAAGACGTACATCGATTTCACCCGAGCCATCAAGAATCCATAACTTACGTGAGATTCGATCCAAGAAGAAACGGTCATGGGAAATCGTCACGACTACACCAGCAAATGTATCAATGAACGATTCCAGAACGGACAACGTTTCGAGATCCAAGTCATTCGTCGGCTCATCCAACAGTAAGACATTTGGCTGTTCCATCAATAGCTTTAATAGATAGAGACGTTTGCGCTCTCCACCTGACAATTTCCCGATCGGTGTTCCATGTGCAGAAGACGGGAATAAAAATCGTTCTAACATTTGCGTGGCAGACAACCGTTCACCATTCCCCGCTTCAATGTCATTGGACGTCTCACGGATATATTCAATGATTCGTTGATTTTCCTTCATTGGTGGTAAATGTTGATGGAAATGAGCAATCTTTACGGTAGAGCCTATATCAACTTCACCCGAGTCCGGCATAGTCGTGCCATCTAGCATTTGAAGAAGTGTCGTCTTCCCTACACCATTCGGTCCGATAATTGCAATACGTTCTTTCGCCTGTAGAATAGCAGAAAAACCGTTCAATATCACTTTGTCGTCAAATTTTTTCGAAATATTGTTGATTTCCAATACTTTTTTACCTAGACGTGTCGTTTGTAAATCCATTTCAAAGTCTAGTGACTCATCAGTCTGCTTCACTTTCGCTTGAAGATCATCAAAGCGATCGATTCGCGCTTTCTGTTTCGTTGAACGCGCTTTAGCACCTCGGCGAATCCATTTCAATTCACTACGGTAGCGATTACGGTCTTTCTGATCCGAAGCAGCTGACATCTCTTCTCGCAGTGCTTTTGACTCCAAATAATCTGCATAATTTCCGGTATGCGAATAAAGCGTTTTATCCGCTAATTCGTAAATATGCGTAGCAACTTGATCCAAGAAGTACCGATCGTGTGTAACGAATAATACTGCCCCTTGAACATTTTGCAAGAAATCTTGTAACCATTGGATCGATGCAACATCCAGATGGTTCGTTGGCTCGTCCAACAATAGTAAATCTGCTGGTTCGATCAGCACTTTAGCTAATGCTACTCGTTTTAGCTGACCGCCCGACAGTTCACCTAGCTTTTTATCGAATGTTTCAATACCTAGCTTCATTAAAATCGTCCGCGCTAATGCATTCAAATCCCAGCCGCCTGTTTCATCCATTTCATTTTGATAATGGGAGTAACGTTCCTGGAACTCAGGATTTGAGGAATCTTCAGTTAGTTGCTGCAAGGCATGCTCATAATTGAGGTTTGTACGTATAACAGGTGCATCGCTTTCAAATACCGCCTCCATTACGGTTAAATCTGGATTCACAATCGGCTCTTGCGGTAAATAGGCCACACGGAATTTATTCGGATGATCCATTATAATCGTATCTGCACTTCCATGTCCGGCAAGAATAGATAATAACGTAGATTTACCGGTACCGTTAATACCGATCAGACCAATTTTATCTCCGCTCGTCAAATTAAAGCCAACGTCTTTAAAAAGGGTTTTATCTCCAACCGTTTTGGTTAATTTCTCTACTACTAAATGACTCATCCTGGCACATCCTATTCTTAAATTGCTTCTAGTCTTAGTATAGCCGAAATTCGAGTAAGTTGAAAACATGCACGTCTGTGTACTATGTATTGTTGTGTTTGGCGGGTAATAAAAGTGAGTGGAGCGTGGGAAAGTTGTTTTTAATCATCCAACTGCTGTCGGATTACGTTTCTGTAAAGCGTGCGTAATAAGCGGCGTTGGGTTGTAGTTTAGCTGGCAGTGTAAGTGGAGATTTCATTGCCCCACTCCGGCGCTGGTTTTCCTTTTGTTAGAAACACAAACTAATTCATTTTCCCCACAATAGCACAGGCACAACTGCGGGGTAGGCCGTGGCCATGAGACAACTGGGCAGCACCATCGCCAGCTGGCTCATGGCTGGAGGCAATCCCCCACGTGCCTGCGCGGGTCCAAAAAGTGAACACTTGCTAACTTCAAAATCCAAAAATAAGTCGAGCGACGTACCCAACAAAAAGTGAGAAAGAAATACATGTATCACAATGTCACTGTTTTTCTTTTTGCTAGAAACACAAACTAATTCATTTTCCCAAAGTAGCGCAGGCACAACTGCGGGGTAGGCCGTGGCCATAAGACAACTGGCAGCACCATCGCCAGCTGGCTCATGGCTGGAGGCAATCCCCCACGTGCCTGCGCGGGTCCAGAAAGTGAACACTTGCTAACTTCAGAATCCAAAAATAAGTCGAGCGACGTACCCAACAAAAAGTGAGCAAGAAATACATGTATCACCATGTCACTGTTTTTCTTTTTGTTAGAAACACAAACTAATTCATTTTCCCACAGTAGCACAGGCACAACTGCGGGGTAGGCCGTGGCCATGAGACAACTGGCAGCACCATCGCCAGCTGGCTCATGGCTGTAGGCAATCCCCCACGTGCCTGCGCGGGTCCAAAAAGTGAACACTTGCTAACTTCAAAATCCAAAAATAAGTCGAGCGACGTACCCAACAAAAAGTGAGCAAGAAATACATGTATCACAATGTCACTGTTTTTCTTTTTGTTAGAAACACAAACTAATTCATTTTCCCAAAGTAGCGCGGGCACAACTGCGGGGTAGGCCGTGGCCATGAGCCAGCTGGCAGTCCCTACCGCCAGCTGGCTCATGGCTAGAGGCAATCCCCCACGTGCCTGCGCGGGTCTAGAAAGTGAACACTCGCTACTTCAGTACCCAACAACCAGTCGAGCAACGACCACAACTAAAAGTGACAAAGCCCCACAGCCGCATAGTTATTCTGCCTACCGCTTTTATAAATCGGGTATTATACGCTTCCCTACAACTACACCAATACCACGTAAACGTTAAGAAACCTCACCTAGACTTCGGCTGGTTCATGCCCGCAAGCTTCTTCACCAACTGCTCCAACAACACCGGCATCTCCCTGAACGCACTATCGATATGCAACCGCTCTGTCTTCTGATGCGCATCCTTACCAAACGGCCCCACATTTAACACCGGTGCAGTGAGCTTGCGCATATCTTCAAACGGAATAGAATACGTCTCACCATAGACCGGCGTATTCTCTGCAAACGCTTTCCAATGATCTTCTTCATCCTTATAATGCACATAACTTAAATCGCAAATTCCATTAAAATAATGCACCTGTTCAATTGTCAGATCAAACACTTGCGCACGCTCCTGCAAAAACTCAATCGACTCCTTCACAAGTGGATCTTCTGACGAGTTAACAGCTGGATAATAAGGCGGCGCATAGAATAGAACGGTCGCTGGCCCAAGTTCCTGACACTCCATCATTAATGTATCGACAATACGTATACATTGCTCGCGGTCATCCCATTCTTCTTGCAATAGCACTTCTTGTTTTAATCTGTTCACTTCGTTTTTTCCTAACTGATCTTCAGCGTACTTTAGTAACTCTTCAAATCGCAGTACACGAATATCTCCTAACGGCACTGCCGATTCACGATCACACACTGCTTTATAATGTTCATCACACTGTGCCATCGCTTCTTTTGCTACTTGTTCAAATAAACACATGATTTCAGCGGCTGTCCGCTTGAATAAGAAAACATTATATAACGCAGCTGCCCGCTGTGGTGTTTGTGTAGAGTACTGCGTTTTCAAATCTTTCTGATGCAGTGTGACAGGAAGAGGTGTTGATTCGTTCTGCTCTATTTCACGGAATAAAGGATTCCACTCCATCTTATGTGTCAAAAACGACGCCATATAATCTGCAGTAATCCCTTTTAACGGTTCGCCGACATGTGTTTCTTTCCCATAGAATAATGCGGCAGGCATAATCTTTCCAATTGTCCCCGAATAAATATATTCTTTCGTATCCGCAGGTCCTTGTGAAAATGAAGGCTCACCGTTCAAGAATAATTTATAGCGGTGACCTTCCTGTTCTTGCAGACGTACAAGTTCCTTTACCGCAGCCCGCATCCCCGCTGAGTTCACTTCTTCATCCGGTACGGTACATAATAATAAATTAATAGGCCAATTTTCCATACTTGCTCGCTCGATCAACTGTATATGTAAAGCCAACCCCATCTTCATATCCATCGTACCTCGGCCGAATAGATATTTTCCAGATTCTAAGTCAAGACGTGCAGCTTCAGGCAACATATCTTTATTTTCTAACAACTTCTTCGTCAGCTCTTCCGGATGGAAAGCGAGTGGTTCAAGTGCTCCATATTCATCTGTTTGTACAGTATCAAAATGACTGATCAACACAATGGTATCAGTGGCATCAGGATGTTCATAAAGAGCATGCACGACTTGCCGCCCGAGACCCGCATCATGAAGTGTAATATGGTCAGGATTCTCAGTGAAATATTCCAGTTCGCTCAACTTATTTTGCAGCTTCCAGGAAAAGAAACGCTCTCCTTCCGTCAACGAACGACTATCCCAACTTACTAGTTCACAAAGCAATGCACGTAGCTTTTCAGGGGTATCAAAACGGTATCGATTCATTCCAACTCCTCCTTCATGGATAGGTAAAGTATAGCTGATTTGCAGCAAGATGAGAAAAGAACTTGCACCATAGGAGGCAACAAGTTCTTTTTATTATTTAGACGTTGAAACTAGTTGTACACGAGCCGACTTCACTTGCTCTACTGCACGTTTCAATTGTCGTAGATGACGTTTTTCGTGGAATCCTACGAAACGGAACCATTGAATTAACGGCACATTTCCAAAAATCGGATGCTTGAGCGATTTACAGCGAAGTTCTGTAATGGTGGCAGATTCATAGATATCCAACAAATAATTTCTAGATGCATGCAACTTCTCTTTCACTTCTGGAATTGAAAGATGCATATCTGTTGGTTGTGTATATTCCATGAAGTACGCCTTTACTAAAGGACTTGCCGATACACTGATCGGTTTTTTGAATACACGTAAACTCTCAGGATTTTTCAATTCTTGGGCGATGTTTGTAGCAACTCGACATTCCATTAAGGCTAAATGTTCTACAATCTGTTTGGGTGACCAGCCGCCATGTGATGGTGTTCCGTTAAATTCCTCATCTGTTAAGCCATCAATCAACTGCAAGATGCGTTTACGGACCTTGATGTTTTCTCCAAAAACCATCAACATCTACCTCCATTTCTTCCTCGTAATCCACTCTATTGCCATAGCATACGCCTTTTGTTCAGAGATTTAAAGGGGGAACGGCTAGATTTTTAGTAAAGCTCGTCAGCGGTGACAGACCAGTGCCAATCAGGCTTGATATAAAAGGATTTCTACTTATTTTCATTCGCAAGATTTTCTGCTTTTTTTACTACTTCTAGCATAGTCGGCATACCGCCTTGTGCGCCAAATTTGCCTACCGATAATGAAGCCGCCACATTAGCGAACTCAACGGCAGACTGTAAATCGCTCCCTTGCACTAGTCGGCTGGCGAGCGCTCCGTTAAATGTATCCCCTGCACCTGTCGTATCCACAACTTGCGCAGGCACACCCGGCACAAAGACGATTTCCTCGTTATTGTGATAACAAACACCATCTTTTCCAAGTGTCACGAGCAGTTGATTTGGATAGTTTGTCACCGTTTCTTCTATTGAAGTACCGAAGAGTTGTGCACACTCGGTTTCATTGGGTGTCAGATAACGAACATATGGCATGTATTCCATTTGAAAGCTCGTGGAAGGCGCCGGATCCATCATAACAGGCACTTCCAAATCTTTACACAGCTTGAGCACATACCACACAGTATCTACAGGAAGTTCCAGCTGCATCATTACCAGTTGACTAGCTCCAATAATCGATTTCAATTCCTTCATCCGTTCTACACTGAGCGCATGGTTCGCTCCTGGTATGGAAATGATTCGGTTATCCCCTTCCGTCAATAAAATAACGGCTACGCCAGAAGGGCCTTCTACTTGCGTGATATACGAAGTGTCCACTTGTTGCTTCCGCAAATTAGCCACAATCATTTCTCCGAATGAATCCGTGCCCGTCGTACCAATTAACTGAACTTTATGGCCAAGTTTCGCACATGCTACAGCTTGATTCGCCCCCTTGCCACCAGGTGCCGTCTGAAAGTCCTTTCCTCTAACGGTCTCGCCTTGTAAAGGAAACTTATCAGCTTGTGCAATCAAATCTATATTCGCGTTGCCAATTACTGTAATCATGCCTACGCCTCGCTTCCTTTCTTTTTTCGATCATATACGTTCGAATATGCTATTTCCATATAGACTGCTTGCTGACTGAAAAGTTACACTTTATGCTAAAGTATTTACATCGACTCGTTAAACAGTATAATGAATAAATATACATCAATTAGATTATGCGCAAGGAGAGAAATACCTTGAAAAAATATACAGCTAGCACTTGGCTAGTATTCTTAATTCCGTCTATACTCGGTGTTCTATTATTCATGATTCCACTACCATTTACGGCTGGCTGGAAAGTACCGATTGCCAAATTAGCGGATATATTGTCTGGCTCATTGGAACCGATTATTCCACAACTTATGATGTGCTTGATCATTGTGTCTGCACTCGGATCGGTGCTTTATCTATTCGTTAAAAAAGATCCTAACAGACCTTCATTCTTTACAAATTTATTCAAAGTTACACCATTTTGGACGATTACCCGCATTGTAGGGGCAATCTTTGCCATTATGGTCGTCTATAAATTAGGTCCTGAAGCGATTTGGAGCGAGAATACAGGCGGATTGCTACTTGCAGGTGATGGACTCGTTTCCTTCCTGTTCAGTATCTTCTTCTTCGCCGGTCTGCTACTTCCTTTATTACTGAACTTCGGATTGCTCGAATTCTTCGGTACGTTGATGGTCAAGATTATGCGACCATTATTTAAATTACCTGGACGCTCTTCCATTGATGCACTGGCTTCATGGATTGGAGACGGAACAATTGGTGTCTTACTTACAAGTAAACAATACGAAGAAGGCCACTATACACAGCGTGAAGCAGCCATTATTTCCACTACGTTCTCTGTTGTGTCGATTACCTTTACACTCGTCATCATTGACAAAGTCGGTCTCGGAAATTACTTCTTACCATTTTATGCGACCGTTCTGTTTACAGGATTGATCCTCGCCTTGATCATGCCGAGAATTTATCCATTACGTTCAATTAAGAATACGTATATTGACGATCGCGAATATTCCACTGAGAATGAAAAACTGCCTGCCGGAACAAGCGTAATCAAACTAGGACTTACTAGCGCTCTCGAGACAGCTTCAAACCAACGCTCTGTTATGAAGACAGTTCGCGCAGGAATGCAAAACGTGCTCGACATGTGGTTCGGCGTCGCACCAGTAGTTATGGCTTTTGGAACAATCGCTTTAGTAATGGCTGAGTATACGAGTATATTCCGCATTTTAGGCAAGCCGTTTGAATATATCTTGAATTTCTTGCAGATTCCTGAGGCTGCAGAAGCCGCACAGACGATGGTCGTCGGATTTGCGGATATGTTCTTGCCTGTGATTTTAGCGGAAGGCGTTATTACATCGCCTATTACTCTATTTACGATTGCAGCCGTTTCCGTAATCCAGCTCATTTACATGTCCGAAGTTGGCGGCTTGATCTTAGGTACTAAAATTCCATTGAATATTTTCGACTTACTCATCATTTTCTTATTGCGTACAATTATTGCCTTACCAATCATTGCAGGTATTGCACATTTGTTGTTTTAAGCAGAGTGAGAACCCGTTACTTCTTTATAGAGTGACGGGTTTTTGTTTTGGATTGAGCGGATCACGCGACTGATAGAGCGCTTCTCCACCAACATTGAGCGAATCGCGCGTCCGATAGAGCGCTTCTCCACCAACATTGAGCGAATCACGCGACCGATAGAGCCCTTCTCCACCAACATTGAGCGAACCTCACAACCGATAGAGCGCTTCTCCACCAACATTGAGCGAATCACGCGACCGATAGAGCGCTTCTCCACCAACATTGAGCGGATCACGCGACCGATAGAGCGCTTCTCCACCAACATTGAGCGAATCGTGCGACCTATAAAGCGCTTCTCCACCCACATTGAGCGGATCGCGCGTCCTATAGGGCGCTTCTCCACCAACATTGAGCGGATCACGCGACTGATAGAGCGCTTCTCCACCAACATTGAGCGAATCACGCGACTGATAGAGCGCTTCTCCACCAACATTGAGCGGATCACGAGACTGATAGAGCGCTTCTCCACCAACATTGAGCGAATCTCGCGACCGATAGAGCTCTTCTCCACCCACATTGAGCGAATCGCGCGACTGATAGAGCGCTTTTCCACCAACATTGAGCGGATCACGAGACTGATAGAGCGTTTCCCCACCAACATTGAGCGAATCGCGCGTCCTATAGAGCGCTTCTCCACCAACATTGAGCGAATCGCGCGTCCGATAGAGCGCTTCTCCACCCACATTGAGCGAATCGCGCGTCCGATAGAGCGCTTGCGACGGAGATCAATCGGCGACAATTCATGAATTGCTTGCCCTTGTATCGTAATTTCTCCGCTAGTTGGACTCAGCAGACCGTTGCACATTTTCAATAACGTCGTTTTCCCAGCACCTGAAGGACCGAGTAATACGGTAATTTGGTTTGTTGGGAAGGATCCGGTTATCGCATCGAGAATCTTCGTGTCCTCTACTTCAAACGACACATTATGAAAATGAATCGCAGGCTCATATAATGATTTATTCTTTTCACTATCCATCCATTTCACCTTTTCCAAACACTTCATTCATCTATTTTCAATAAATCCAATGGCGTAATAATGCCAATGAGTTTTTCATCTTTACCACCTTGTTCGGTGATGAGCAATGCTTCCAGACGTTTTCCTGAAGCAATAGATTTTCTAAAAAAACCTTCTGCTTCATAAACCGACATGGAACTCTTGACGAAACGATAAGTTTTTCGTCTTTTCTCGTGATTATATACGTCTAATAATGTCGGTATTTCCCGGGAAATGCAATCTGTTTCCTGATCCGCCAGCCAATTCATAATGCCATCTGCAGTAATTAATCCGATGAATCGACCTTTTTTGTAAATGGGTAATTGATTGATTTTCCATTCTCTAACTAAACGCAGACCTGTGGCGAGTGATTCATCCGCTTGCACAATATGTACTTTGCCAGTGAATAAATCTTTGACTGTTACGGGGTTGGCTAATCGTTCTGCTATACTTTCAATCAGTTCTACAATTTCATCATGAGGTTCTGCTATAGCATAGTCAAACCCTGTCCGGTTATGCACAATCGCATTACGTAAACTGCCGAATTCCCGCAGATCCTCTTCATAATGCGCAACCAACGCATGTTGTGATTTAGCTCTATCCATTTTCTTGGAGAATGATAAATGGTTTGGTAAATTCGTGATCTTCATTAACGATTTATCGATTCGGTTAAATGCAATGAGAAAACGCTCTGAATTTTTATGATCCATTACACATCGCCTCCTATTCTAGGAAAAGTATAGCATATTCCACTACCATTCAAGCCTGTAGACTTCATGAAATATTCCGCTTCTAAAGATACAAAAAAGCCGTTGCAGTGCCTCATTTAGGACACAGCAACAACTTTTTATTGATTGGAAATCTGTTTGATTTGATAATCACCATACTCATCATTCACCACTGTGTATAACTTTTTCTTTTCTAAAAATTGCACCGTTCCGTCTTCCTTCGTGAAATTCAATGTTTCATACGTATACACTTCAATCGATTGATTACTATAGACAATGTCAGTCACTGACGTATCGATGAACTCATAAAACTCACTTTTCACGGACAGGTCTTGTAAGAAATCTAGTAGTTCACTCTCCGCTGAACTTCCGGTTGCAATATAGGGTGCTATATACTCATAATCATTATAATCGATAGCCTATTCATATTGGCTCCTGAAATCATGAATGAAATACTCTACCTGTTCATCCGCTACTTCCGTATCATCCACATACTCTTCCGGATCTGGCTCTTCTTCTGAATCGTCATACCCCTCATAGTCAAACGAGGTATCATCCGAATTTTGATACGACTCTGGTACATAATCATCGTAGACGTTGAATAACGCAGCCACCGCTTTATTGCTCATCGGCTCGTTAATCCAGTCGTCAACCTGTTTCTGCATACTATGCATCGGAATGGAAAATCCGAATACGGTATTGTCTTTATATAGTAAGGAGTTAATACCAATAACTTTGCCGGTAGTTGCATCGAGCAATGGACCGCCACTGCTGCCGTGATCGATTTGTGCATCAATTTGATAGATTTTCTCATAAATGAAGTCCATTTCCATGTCACGATTCAATCCGGTTAAATAGCCAATAGACGCTGTGTTCTCAAGACCTTTTGGACTCCCAAGCGCAATGACTTCCGTACCGATCGGCGTCTCTTTTGTCTCAGTCACAAATGGTTGCACATGTTTGTTCGCTTCTGATTTGATCAGCGCGATATCATAACGATCTGAAATTCCAATGACAGTACCAGCAAAATCTTTGCCTATCGAATTTCTTACCACTACATCGGTATAGCCCGCCACTACGTGTGCATTCGTCACTATATAGCCGCCTGCTTTGTAAAGAAAACCTGACCCCGAACCATCTCTCGTATCAATCGTAAAAACACTCGGTAACGATTCTTGAATGAGTTCTGTTTTATCTTTAGCCTGCTTCTTTGTTTCATTCGCAACGGTAGGTGCCTTTTTAATCTTCAACTTCTTTTCAACTTGACTGTCCTCTTCTGTTTGAATGGAGGCAATCGTTTCTATCGGCCAGCGAAAACTCCAATCTGTCGCATAGCCATAGCTAATCCCACCGATCCACAATACCAAGATCATGGCGAAAATAGATTTCGTATTGCGCGATTTGTGCATCGCTTTGCCACAACCCCCACAAAAGTTCGCTTCTTCTGTATGTTTATGACCACATTTCGGACAGTACATATAGTTCCCCCTCTTCCATTCCCCAATGGTTTCGAATGACTTTTCTCTCGATTATATCATATGGACTAATACAAAAGACACACTCTAAATAGCTTGATTCATTTATTTTTGAAGTGTTTTCTAGTTCAACTAACCCTGCCGACATTGTAAATATGACTTTCAGTAAATTTCCTTTCAATATATATACACCAAACTATTCTTATTCATATATCCAATGAAGCGGCACAGTTCTCTAGCCAATTTTCACATACGCTAAAGAGAGAAGGAGGTGCATAAAATATGTCATCTAAAAGGTTTAGACCACCCCATGATTATGACGTGCCGTACATTTCAAGACGAAAAGCACGATGTTATGATGAAAAGAAAATTGTTCATATACTTGTTGATTTGACAATGGGCGCGCCTGTAGAAATTACACTGAAGGATTCAAAGGATGTACAACATAACGGATACTACTTACAATTCGACAGAAAAATTCGCACAGTCCACTTTCAACCATTTGGTGATTCAGAAGTCCAGATGATTGATGTAGAGGATATTTGCACTATTAGATATGGCTCCTGAAATCATTACATCTAATTGAAGCGGATGAATCATCAGAACAAACTGTGCGGATATTGGGAGTGCAAAATGTGATTCAGGAATTTAATATTTGATTAGTGAGAAAAGCAGCTCACGCATATGCGGAGCTGCTTTTTTATATGTTAGTTAGTTTGTGTATGAGCGGTTGCTAGGTGCGATAGAGCGGATGAACATCGCCATAGAGCGCTCGTGAACCGCGATAGAGCGTTCAGAGGTCTGCATAGAGCGGTTACCGGACTTGATAGAGCGCTCACGGATCCCGATAGAGCGGTTGAGCCACTTGATAGATCAGTTAAACATGTACTTTGAGCACAGTCCTACATTCCATCATCCATCACGCTACGTGATCCTTTCAACTCTTTCATTACTTCCACTAACATACTCAACACCATTCGGTCTTCGATCCGTGGAGTGGCGTGAATCACTTCTTCCATTTCTGTGATAGCTTGCTCCATTTCACTTTCAGGAATTGTGCGTTGCAGAAGTACTTCTAAACTTGGAGTGATTGCAGGGATATTAGATTCACGCAAGCCATGCTGATTTAGCCAACCGTATAATTCGAACAATGTCGTAGCGGCGCGTCTCTGATGCTTGAGCCAAGTCATACTTTCTTTACTTTGCGCGCCTTGATTATTCAATTTCACACGATCTTCAATCCTATTCGCAATCAACAGCAAGTTTTTGATGGCATGTTCATTTCCGCCACCCTTCACTTTCCTATCGACTTCAACTGTCATTTCAAAAATCGTATCTTCGTACATCTCCCGTAAATCGCGATTCGCATCTTCCAATTTATATGGCAAAATGAATTTATTGATCAGTAGCGCCAGAACTACTCCTGCTATGACAAATAAAACTCGTTCGAGCGTCAGGACGTGCGTCGTGCCCGTTATTAGAGCTACCGAACCAATAGCGGAAAATGTCACAAGAATGGTGTTATAACGATAAGTCTTCACATAACTCATTAAATAACCTGAAAACATCAAGATGATAGATCTGGCGGTGTTGCTGTGGAATACCATGAATGATAATGTGACCGCCACCGAACCAACGATAGTGGCGAATATCCGGTCACGCATTTTTTTCTTGGATTGTTCATATAGCGGAATAATGACGGACATTAGCGTGAACATCATCCAGCGTCCTTCAGCCAAGTCGAAGAAGTCTGTAATGAAACCTGCTATCGAGATTCCGATTGCCATGCGGATTGCGTAGGATATTTTAATGGAATTTGTATGGCTTTTCTTCTCACTAATCGTCAGTTTTTGGAACTTTTTTGGAATCTGTTCCAGCCGCTTCACGACATTGGCTTGGCCTTTTTCTATTGAAGTCAACTCTTTCAAGTTTAACTGGAGGGATCCAATATGATTCAGCATGCCGAGCACAAATAATTTATGATTATGCTCTGCTTTATATTTCTTTAGCATCGTATCAAATGATTCTTCTAGAGCGGCCATCGCTTCTTTGTCATGGATACTATCAGCAGCAAACTGAAGAGTTAGTATTACTTCTTCAAGTAGCTTTTGATCCAGTTCTTCTTCCGTTACATCATCAAGTAGAATATCGATCTTCTCCAACGCAACGGAGATATTCAGTTTCAGGCGACCTTCTTCTGTCAAATAGTAATTTTCTTCCCGTTTGTCATAAATGATGCTTCTCAAACTGTTGATGTCGCTAGCAATTTGGGTAGTAATATCTTCTCGCGGTTCCCCAGTTTGCAGTAATCGAATCTTTTCAATAAGCGCGTTACAAATCAGCTGCACCTTCTTACTGCCGCTTTTCTGTACTTTATTTCGATTTGCAATCATCTGGACACCCATGATAGCCAGCGCTCCAAAGACGAGAGAGCCTAATCGCATCGGCATAGCATCAGCCGCTACAGGCATAGCTAGAAGAAATAAATATTGAAGAGTAAAAGGTAAATAAAGAGGGTTTTTCAGATTGAACAATAACGAATAACTGATTACAAACATGGTGATAAAGTTAATCGGCACAGCCAACCACACGTTAAAGCCCGTTAAATATGCGGCGATTCCCATAAATACATTGAGGGCAATAAATTTCATCGTATTGCTGACTGGATGACTCGTTAAATCCCGTTCAAGCAACATCAGCATGGCAGTAATCGTCGAAACACCAATTAAAATATTTTCATTCCCGAACAAGGCGCCAAAGCCTACAACAAATCCAATAATGAAAATAAATAAAATAGTATTGGAAATGATCAATTTCTTTGTCAGTTTCATGCATTCACTACTTTCATCAATTTATATCGTTAAGTACTTTAACATTAAAATGACTGCCAGTATATAAATATGCACAGTGTTTTCATATAAAAGTTCTATTACAGAAGTAACAGTTAACTTAGTATCCCACAATGAAAGTCAGTTCTATACAAAGTAGTTTATATCGCCATGTAGTCCTGTTGGAAAATGTGGATAGAGCGGTTATGGGTGGCGATAGAGCGGATAAACGAAGACATTGAGCGCTTATGGGTCATGATAGAGCCGATATCACATGCATTGAGCGGTTACAGGCCGCGATAGAGCGGATAAACGCACGTATTGAGCACAAAGGCAAAATCGAAATTGCATCATCACTCCAGTTCATTCGCATACGGCATTGCGGACAGCGCGCCGACTTTCATTGCGCATCGCGCCCCCATTTGATTGCCAAACTCGATATGTGCAAGCATTTCTTCGAGCGATTTCGGTTTGCCGTTCAGATGAAGTCCGCGAAGTACGCCTGCCAAGAAAGCATCCCCTGCTCCTGTTGTATCTACGGGCTCAATGGGCTCCACCGTTACATGATGCTGTGCCCCTTCGATGACTGCAAGAGTTCCTGCCTCGCCCATCGTCAGCATGATGACAGGGATATTATAGGCGACCAATTGATCTAGTGCCTTTTCTATATTTGATTCTTGCATAAGAAAAGCGAGTTCTTCTTCGGTAAGTTTTAGTAAGTCCGTTTGATCTAAAAAGGAAAGGATAGTATCACGGCATATCTCTTCGCTTTCCCAACGTAACGGCCGAATATTAGGATCTACTGAAAGATATAGATCATGTTCTTTTGCCAATTCGACAGCTCTTTTCGTTGTTGCCAAAGCTGTTGGCTGGAACATCGTACCCGAACATATATGTAAAATTGAAGCGTTTTGGAAAGCTTGTTCTTGTAAATCACTCGGTTGGACTTGCAGATCAGGCGTATCGTCAATGTATTTCACAAATACTCGATCGTATTCTGGAGTCAAATGTACATAGACACGATTGACTTTCTTCTCTGGGGAACGAACAGCAAACGTTATATCGACACCTTCGTGACGTAGCTGATTTTCTGCAAATCTCGAATCCTCGTCTTCTCCAATTACGGTGATTAGTGAGGATTTAGCACCTAGGCGTGAGACACCCGCTGCTACATTGACTGTTGCTCCGCCAAGAAATGTGGAGAATTCGGTGTTCGTTTGATCTGTTGCGATATAATCTACGAAAATGTCTCCGTATATTAGGACGTGTTTTTCTTGTCGTTTTTTCATGTACCCGACCTCCCAAGAAGTTTTCTTTCTATCGTATCATGGAACTAACTTAACTGTGATAATGTCCGAATAAAATGTTGATCCATACTTTCTATACTAATTAAGTTAATCTGCACACCTACAGTTTACTTCAAGTATTTCATGGGAAGTCCTATAACTAAAATGCAGTGAAAAGGGATGAAAATTGGAATGATCTATGAATGTGCAATCATTGGTGGCGGACCCGCTGGATTAAGTGCGGCTTTAGTACTTGGAAGGGCAAGACGAAATATTATTGTTTTTGATGACGATCAGGCTAGAAACCGTGTTTCCCGGGCATCTCATGGATTTTTAACACGTGACGGCATGCAACCTTCAGTATTACGACAGATGGGACGGGAGGAATTGACCCAGTATCCGTCTGTGGTATTTCATCATCAAAAGATTGTTTCAGTCGAACGTTTGGATGAATCGCATTATGAATTAATGACAGCAGACGGTAGGATGTTCCGCACGCAAAAAGTACTTCTTGCTGTCGGTTTACGTGATGAACAGCCTAACGTACCAAGTATTGAGCGCTTTTACGGTACATCCATTTTCAGTTGTCCGTATTGCGATGGCTGGGAATTACGAGATCGTTCATTGGCTGTATTTGCTGATAAAAATGTGTTTAAATTGGCGACTGAAGTTTATACATGGAGCCGAGATCTAATTGTATTTACCGGTGGAGAAGGTCAGCTGACGGTAGAGGAACAAAAGAAGTTGAATGCGAAAGGGATACAAATTGTCGATGATATCATTTCAGGACTTGAAGGCGAGGACGGCCAACTGCATAGAGTACGGCTTGAGGACGGTACATTGATAGACCGCGCAGGCGGATTTGCCTCTCCTCTTTGGAGTCATCCCAATCATTTCGCTCAAGATTTAGGTTGTGAGCGAAATAAATACGGTGGGATTCTGACCGATGAATACGGACGGACAACCGTTTGGAATGTCTACGCAGCGGGAGACGTTTCACATATTGTGCCTTCACAGCTTCTAGTCGCCGCAGGAACCGGAAGCGCCGCAGCCATTGGGATTAATGGTGACTTGACGAAAGAATTTTTCAGTCGTGATTGAATAAAACTACCCCCTTACCGACAATTTAGGTGAGGGGGTAGTTCAGTGCTCATTGCCATTCCAACAGATCTACTAAATCGCCATGCACGTATACTGTGTCATATGGAGCCTTATCTGAACGAATTTTAATCCATGGTGCTTCAGGTAGTTGATCATCCAAAATAATGAGCGGCATGCCCATCTTGTGATATGTATAAATGATCGGCGTGCCCGGAGCTGATGAAGGTGTAGGACGTACATTCAAACTGGGTGGATTCGTCAATCCAATTTTCAACTGATTCGCCAATTCTTTCCCACCCATCAAACGATCCATTCGATACAAATGACCTGCGATTTTTGATCCCCAGTACGGATCGGAAGCGTATTTGACGTTTATGCCAACCGCTTTATTACCAAAATTTGTACCGTTTGCATAGGTAGCACTTGGTGGTAGATAGTTTTTATTCAAGAAAGCATCGACTAGCTCTTGAATATTCTTACTGACTGAATCAAATTTTTGATTAGATGGATTATCATCTGTCACATACAAACCGAATAAGTTATTATTGTCCAGCGCGCGCTTACTTAGACCGTACTGACTTTCATGTTGCGCTAACGCTAGAATATGCATCGCATTCACATGACTTTCTCGCTCAATACGTTTCAACTCCGTCCCTAACCCAATCAACTTACTTCTTGTCGTAGCATCTTTATAAGTTGAAGAATTAGGATTGTTAGTCTCAAGAATGCTTAGCTGTTTCATAATATACGTATCCAACTCTTCAGCTGTATAGCGCGTCATGCTGCGCATCGGCAAGTACTGGAAGTATTGATGAGCCGTGCCAATCAAAGCCCCTGTTTCATTATGAAAATGACTGCCGTCCGTACTATAATACTTTACCCCTTCCTGCATGAAGCGCGGTGCAGCACCCATTTCATACGAAGCGAATGTCTTTGTCTTGTGCGAGTAAATCAAGTGGTAAAGCGAATCTCTTAATACTTTGTAGTGTGTGCGATCCGATACGGTTTGACTCGGTAGCATCGTTGCGTTTTGTGGCTTGATGTAAAAGTTTCTTCCCGCTAGTTCGACTTTTACAGATGTCGTTGTCGAGTCAACATATACAAGTTCCGTGTCTGCTGGAACATAAGTTTCCTGACGTTTTAAGTCTTTATCGGCATACAAAATCGTCAATGAACTGCCACCGTAAGCTACGGTCGAGATCAGCCCTTTAGGCATATGGATGATGTTATTTTGTAACAGCACGACTTGATTGCTATTCATACGGCTTGCCGCTGCTTCAAAACTTGGAAACCTTTCCACTATAGTGGTCGTGCCATTGGCTAGTACATTCGCCAAGTCATATGTGATTCCCGCTTTAATGGAAAACGTTTTAGTAACCGGTGCTTTTAATGGTTTGCCATCTGTATTATGCACAGCTTGCGTAATATGTAATGTGTAAGTTTCGCCACTACGATAATTTCCTGCTGGCGGTGCGATATGTACTTTCTTGTCGGAGTCTGAGTATGTTATTACATTGGGCTGCGTTACTCCTTTAGAGTCCTTGATATAAATCGAATTGGGATCAACCGTATCTTTATTTACTGGTTTATTGAACGTGATAGTCCACGGCTTGTCCGGGTTTTGATCAGGTGAATGGTCCTGCCAAGTAGCGGCTTCAGTTGATAGCGTCATCGCGAAGGTGAGTAGAAAGGCGATCATAGCAGTTATAATATATTTCGTCATGGATTTCAAATCTAGCAACCTCCTTTTTGTGTTAATTATACAGGATTTCACTAGATTTTACATAAACAACTGAAAAGTAGTCGCATAGTTTCATATTGCGTGGAGTGACGGATCAGTTGACGTTTTTAACGCAGGGATATGGATGAAAAGTGTTTTTAGTAATGATATTTTTTCTTAAATGCTCACTAATCTATTTAAGCACTCTATTCATCTCGAGATTCGCTCTATTACAGTCCGGAAACGCTCTATCTCACGCGGGATCCGCTCTATAGAGACGCCCGAAAGCTCTATTGCAGTCCACAACCGCTCTATGATACACGATATCCGTTCTATCTCACGCAAGATCCGCTCAATAGAGACACCCAAAAGCTCTATTGCAGCCCACAACCGCTCTATGATACACCATATACGCTCAATCCCCACCCCATCCCCCACTCACTCACAAAACACACAAAAAGCCCCCCAGCCAGAAAAACTGGCCAGAGGGCTCCTTTCAAACTACAACTTACTCTTTAATTAACTCCAAATCAACTGGAATATCTGCTTCTACTTCTTCGCCGTTTAGCTTTGCAACCGCCGCCTTCATTGCCTTCATCCCAATTTCCTCGGGCTTCTGTGCAATCGTCGCGGACAACTTGCCGTCTTTGACAGATTTGATCGCGTCGTCTGTCGCGTCGAATCCAATCACTTGAATGTCCTTACCAGCTGACTGAATGGCTTCTAGTGCGCCCAATGCCATCTCATCATTATGCGCGAATACGCCTTGGATGTCCGGGTTAGCTTGCAAAATGTTCTCCATTACTGTCAAACCTTCTGCACGGTTAAAGTTCGCTGTTTGTTTCGCCACGATATTCACTTTGCCGTCAACCGCTTCGTTAAAGCCGGCTCCACGGTCACGCGCTGCGGATGAACCTGCGATCCCTTCAAGTTCCGCCACTTTTGGGTTATCCTCGCCAAGTAATTCCATCATGTATTCTCCAGCTAACACGCCGCCCGCTTTATTATCTGAAGCAATGTGGGAAACAACTTCTCCACCTTCTGCTCTGCGGTCTACCGTGATGACCGGAACGTTAGAACTATTTGCCGATTCCACTGCAGAGACAACCGCTTCAGAATCTGTAGGGTTGATGATCAATAAATCTACACCTTGCTGAATTAAATCTTCTACGTCACTCGCTTGTTTAGATGCATCGTCTTGTGCATCTACTACGATGACTTCGGATCCAGATTCTTTCGCTTGTTCCTTCACACCTTCACTCAACGTCACGAAGAATGGATTGTTAAGCGTCGATACGGAAAGCCCGATTTTATACGCTTTGTCGCCTTCATTTCCAGCCTCGCCTTTATCATCCGATGAAGACTCTGAACCTGGCTGATCCAATGAACAAGCTGCCATGACGAACACGACTGCCAAAAGTAGTAACCATTTGATATTTTTCATAAAAATTCACATCTCCTTATGCTGTTTTTTTGCGATCTAAGAGCACTGCGATTAATATTACTGCACCCTTTACAACCTGTTGGAAGAAAGAGGATACGCCTATCAAATTCAAACCATTATTCAAGACACCAATAATCAATGCACCAATTAATGTACCGACAATCCAACCGCGACCGCCAGTTAAGCTTGTCCCACCAAGTACAACGGCCGCAATGGCGTCTAGTTCAAACATATTACCCGCTGTTGGCTGTGCGGAGTTTAAGCGTGATGTCAAAATTAATGACGCAATGGCCGTCAGACCGCCTGCCAATGAATAAACATAAATCTTCACTCGATCAACATTAATTCCGGATAGACGTGATGCTTCTTCATTGCCACCGACCGCATACACACGGCGTCCGAACGTCGTTTTCTTCAATATAAAGTACAGCACTGCAAAGGAGATGGCCATCGTGATGACTGGGACGGGAATACCGAAAATATATCCTTTCCCAAGCATTTGGAATGTGAATGAATCGCCAAGTCCTGAGATCGGACGGCCTTCAGTATAAACTAAAGTCAATCCGCGGAAAATCGTCATCGTCGCGAGTGTCGCGATAAATGGTGCGACCTTTCCTTTCGCGATAATCAAACCATTGATTGCACCGAGCAGCACACCTAGTAATACGCCGAGTAGCATGGCCAAAATCGGATCCATGCCACCTGACATCATACCCGCTGTCACAGCACCGGTTAACGCGAGAATCGATCCGACTGATAAATCAATTCCACCGGTCAAAATAACAAACGTCATCCCGAACGCAATCAATGCGTTAATGGAAACTTGACGCAATACGTTGAACAAGTTGTTCAGCGTTAAAAAACTTGGACTCATAACTGAAATAATAACGACAATCAACAATAAACCGATGACCGGTCCTAATTTCTGTAATGACGATTTCATATTAGTCTTGGACAACTTTGTCACCTCCTGTTGCAAAATGCATAATGCGTTCTTGTGTCATGTCCTCTTTCGGTATATCTGCCATTAACTGGCCTTCGTGCATGACGAGCACCCGGTCTGCCATACCGATTACTTCCGGTAGTTCGGACGAAATCATCACAATGGCGACACCACGCTCAGCCAATTCATTGATGATACTGTAAATCTCTTTCTTCGCCCCAACGTCGACACCTCTTGTTGGTTCATCCAAAAACAGAATATCCGGCTCAATACCAAGCCATTTTGCGATGACAACCTTTTGCTGATTACCGCCACTCAACGACTTGACGATTTGTTCAGGTCCAGACGTGCGAACACCGAGACGTTTAGACATTGTGTCATATAAATGGTTTTCTTTTGTTCGTTGAATGACTCCTGAATTTGAAATTCGATTGAAGTTCGTCAGACACATATTTTCCCGAACCGAAAAATCAAGAATCAACCCTTCCGATTTCCGATCTTCCGTGACATATCCAATACCGAGCTTTTTCGCTTGCAACGGATTCGAAATGACTACTTGCTTGCCATCAATGAAAATCTTACCTGCAGTGGGTTTCTTAAAACCGAAAATCGATTGAATGACTTCCGTACGCCCCGCACCCATCAATCCAGCAATACCGACAATTTCACCTTTTCGCACTTCAAACGAGACATCTTCAAAATAGTCACTACGCGAGAGATTTTCTACTTTTAATTTAACTTCGCCTATTTCACACGCACGTGCTGGAAATCGTTCGCCCAGTTCACGGCCGACCATCATCTGGACGATTTCTTCAAACGTCGTGTCTTTTATATTCCGCACACCGACGTATTGACCGTCTCGCAAAATTGTAATACGGTCGCACATCGCGAAAATTTCTTCCATCCGGTGTGAAATATAAACGAATGAAACACCTTCAGCTTGCAATGCCCGAACAGTTGTAAATAACGTTTCAATTTCTCGATCCGTCAGTGCTGCAGTTGGCTCATCCATCACAATTAATTCAGCATTAGAAGAAACCGCCTTCGCGATCTCAATAATCTGCTGTTTACCGACAGATAATTCACGAGTAATCGTGCGTGCATCGACATGTAACCCTAGTTTCGATAAAATTTCTTCCGCTTGACGATTCATTTCTTTCGTCTTCAAAATCCCACTTTTCCCGAACGTCTTTTCTTTACCTAAATAAAAGTTCTCAGCAACTGTCAAGTCTGGTAAAATATTAAGCTCTTGATGAATAACCGCTATTCCGGCAGCTTCAGCTTCCTTGGCGTTCTTGAACTCTACTTTCTTACCTTTGACCGAGATCTCCCCTGCGTCACGTGTATAAATCCCTGTCAAAATCTTCATCATCGTCGATTTCCCTGCACCGTTCTCTCCCATGAGCGCATGGATTTCACCTTTGACTACATTAAACTCCACATTGTCGAGTACTTTATTTCCATTGAAACTTTTCGATATTCCGCTCATCGCAATCATCTCTGCACACCCACTTTCAGAATATGACGCCTGACTGGACGATAATATTGGCATATGGTGTCGCCTCTCCTGTACGAATAATAAATTTCGATTGTCTGGATTGTTCTTTTAATTGATCATGTGTTAGTTCATCTATCGGACATTGTAATTGTGTGATTTCATTATAGACTGTAGGGTTTTCTGCTTTTATTTGGCTCGCAATATATACTTTTTCCGCTTGAAAGTCTTTCATGAGTTCCAATAAAATCTCCGTAAATCCTGGTTTTCCTACTGCGTAAGAAAGGTCGATGCACGGAACACCTTCAGGAATCGGCAGGCCGCAATCTGCAATCGTCAATTGATCGGTATGACCCATTTTAGCCAGCATAGCCGCAATTTCGCGATTGATCATGCCGTGCTTTTTCATCGGCTCTCCTCCAAACGCGCTTCCACTTCTTCAAACGAAGGCATGCCACCTTGTGCGCCGAACTTTTCTACGGAAAGTGAAGCTGCCGCATTCGCAAAATGAACTGCTCGTTCCAAGTTCATTCCGGCTACAATCCCATGAGCAAGAGCTCCGTTAAACGTATCGCCAGCGCCTGTCGTATCCACTGCATTTGTCTTAAAGCTTTCTACGATGACATGCTTTTCTCCATCGAAGAATCGTGCACCGTCACTACCTAGCGTAATAATTAAACGGTTCGGATACTTTTCTAACGCACTGACCATATCCATGCCGAAGATCTGTTCACATTCCGTTTCATTCGGCGTCAAATAAGTAATCGAAGGCATCATGTCAAGTTCGAATCCGCCCGCCGGTGCAGGATTCAACATAACGGGAATTCCTAGCGCCTGGCACTTCGCCAATGTATAGATGACAGTAGGTATCGGAATTTCAAGTTGAAGCATGACCAATTGACTGCGCTTAATCAGATCTTCTATCTTGTCAATATGAGTTGGCATCAACAAAGAATTGGCGCCCGGTACGACGATAATCCGATTATCTCCTTCTGACAGCAATATATTCGCAATGCCTGAAGCTCCCTCTACCATACCTACACCCGTGACGCCGACTTGATTCTGTTGAAGGTTATTTACAATGCTCGTACCGAATAAATCATTTCCTACGCAAGCAACCATATGTGTTTCACTACCAAGTCGCGCCGCAGCAATTGCCTGATTCGCGCCTTTTCCACCTGGCACTGTATCGAACACATTTCCAAGAACCGTCTCGCCCTGGTTTGGGAAATTCTGCGTGCCAACTACCAAATCCATATTGGCACTACCAATTACCGTTATCATCATGCTTCACTCCTTGTTGTTTGGCGAATGAGCAACTCTGCCGGAATCAGTACTTCACGCTCCGTCAACTCTTGCCCTTCAATTAATTTAATGAGCATCCTTGCTGCCATCGCGCCAATTCTATATAAGTCTTGTGCTACTGTCGTCAAGCCTGGCGTTAATTGGCTCGCAAGCATCGTTCCGTCATATCCAACAATTTGAAGCTGACTGGGGACATGAATACTCGCTGAATAGGCCGCTTTCATTGCGCCTGCTGCCGTCACATCACTACTCGCAAAAATTCCATCAATCGATACTTCTGCCAATACCTTTTTCACCATGGTCTCCGCTACATCGAACTGAAATGGACATTCAATAATATGTGTATTAATATCCTTCCCCTTCACCGCATCATTGAACCCAGCAAATCGATCATCTGCAGGACCTAATCCGGAAGGTCCTCGCATGCAAAGAATGTTTTTACAGCCGCTCTCCAGTAAATGCTCTGTTCCTATACGAGCACCTTCGCGGTTATCCGTCGCAATATACGGTATCGACGAATGAATTCTTCGGTCAATTGCTACGATGGGTATATCCAATCCCATGTAATGTTCCACTTCTGCGTGACTTGTCGCGACAATGAAACCCGCCACGTATTTCTGTTGCAGCGTCTTCACATAATTAATTTCTTTCTCCAAATCTTCATCCGAGTTACACAGAATCACCGTGTATCCGTACGCCAACGCAACATCTTCAATCGCACGCGCCAGTTCCGGGAAAAACGGATTGACGATATCCGGAACAATCAACCCAATAAACGTAGATTGTTTCGTACTAAGCGAACGCGCAATCATACTCGGCTGATAATTCAACTCCTCAACCGCTTCAGCAATCACGCGTTTCGCCTCTTCACTTATGTATCCTTTATTATTTAAATAGCGTGAAACAGTCGCTACCGAAACTCCAGCGGCTTTAGCTACATCCCGTATATTTGCCAACTATTTCACCTACATTCTGTTCTATGTGGTACCGGTTACACATAATGATAACAGACGGAGTTTTTTAGTGTCAATAGGGAAGTAGTTTTGCTTTGAGTGTGGTTTATTGAGCAAATATTGGGTTAGATAGAGCGGATGGCGCGGGTGATAGAGCGCTTGAGTCAACACATTGAGCACTCGCGGACTTGGAGTGAGCGGATACCGCGGGGGATAGAGCACTTAAGACAGCACATTGAGCACTCGCGGACATTGATTGAGCGGATAACGCGGGCGATAGAGCGCTTAAATCAGCACATTGAGCGCTCGCGGACTTGGGGTGAGCGGATGGCGCGGGCGATAGAGCGCTTAAATCAACACATTGAGCGCTCGCGGACTGGCATTGAGCGGATAGCGCGGGCGATAGAGCGCTTAAATCAGCACATTGAGCACTCGCGGACTGGGAATGAGCGGATGGCGCGGGCGATAGAGCGCTTAAATCAACACATTGAGCGCGCGCGGACTGGCATTGAGCGGATACCGCGGGACATAGAGCACTTAAATCAACACATTGAGCGCGCGCGGATTGAACGGATAGCGCGGGCGATAGAGCACTTAAATCAACACATTGAGCGCGCGCGGACTGGCATTGAGCGGATAACGCGGGTGATAGAGCGCTTAAATCAGCACATTGAGCGCGCGCGGACTGGCATTGAGCGGATACCGCGGGACATAGAGCACTTAAATCAACACATTGAGCGCGCGCGGATTGGCATTGAGCGGATAGCGCGGGCGATAGAGCGCTTAAATCAACACATTGAGCGCGCGCGGACTGAGAATGAGCGGATACCGACGGACATAGAGCGCTTAAGCAAATCAAGATGTCTTGTCTATACATATCTATAGAGGTAAAATGAAAATAGAGTCATAGATAAAATCCATAGAGGAGAGATCTGCATGACGAATTCTCGAGAAAACGAAAAAGTCCAATATGAATTACCTGTGGACTTGCGAAAGAGTATAGATTACGTCAGTGGCAACTTATTTATTACAAATCAGCGCTTCATCTTCCAGCCACGCAATATGCATTTTCAAAGAGATATTTTGGAATTCAATATTTCCGACATCAATAATATAGACTCTTCCTTCGTGTTAGGTATTGTGCCGAACGGAATTACCGTGGAGTTAAAAGATGGTACTCTGCATACATTTGTTTTAGAGAGTTCACTATTTGTGAAATGCGATGATATTATTAAGACCGTTTGGGATTTGATGTGAGAAGTGAGTGTCTAAATATTTTGTAAATCAAATACAATTCTACAAAATTGAATATTGGGAATTCTCTTGTGTTCACCCTATCTTTATTAGTACACTAAGTATAGCGAATCACTGAATTGAATTATAAGAGGTGTATGGTTATGAAGATATCTGAACAGGATTTTAATCTAGAACTAGAAAAACTTCAGACTGAGAATAAGTACTTAAAAATGATAGTACAAAATTATTTACCAGAACTTCAAATAAAACAATCTAATAATTTAATTACCAATAAATCAACAGCACAACAGAAAGTTCAACTATTTAAAAGTGTATTTCGAGGTAGAACAGATGTATATGCAACTAAATGGCAGTCGGAGGATGGTAAGAGCGGCTATTCACCAGTTCGTCGGAATAAGGCCAATACCCCTCTTACAGATCAAACAATTTATGATCATTTAAGTGGTAAGCACATTGTTGGTCTATATCCCTTGTTAGTAGATAACTCTTGTTGGTTTCTTGTTTTAGATTTTGACAAAAAGAATTGGCAGGAGGATGTACTTGCATTCGTAAATGTTTGTAAAAGTATTCAGCTTCCTTTTAGCATTGAAAGATCCCGCTCTGGTAATGGGGCGCATGTATGGTTCTTCTTTTCAGAAGCCTTACCTTCCTCATTAGCTCGCACTCTCGGTAAAGCACTGATTGCACAAGCGGATAAGAATACATCTACTGAGCTAGATTCTTTTGATCGTTTATTTCCAAGTCAGGATTCTCTTGCAAATACTAGAAGCCTAGGAAATCTAATCGCGCTACCACTACAACGCTATTCCCGAGATCTTGGCAATAGCGTTTTTGTTGATGAATTTTTTCAACCATTTGTAGATCAATGGCTTTATTTATCTTGTTTAAATAAGGTGGATAAGAACATGGTTTACAGATATCTTCAGTTACTTAAAGTTCAAATTCCTGCTAATAAGGCTATTGGATATTCAACTACAATAAAAGCCATTAAGAAGAACGGTATTCATTTCAAATTAGAAGAACTTTCTGATGCACTTACATCACAACTCGAAAGCTTAGCTTCATTTGGAAATCCTGAGTATTTTAAAGCAAAAGCAAAGAGACTGTCTACGTATACCATACCTTCTTCGATTGATTGTTTCGATAAAACTACTTCACATTTAATTCTTCCAAGGGGATGTGAGCAGGCTATCCAAGAATTAATGTCTTCTAAGGGAATTGAATTAGATTGGATAGATGAACGTTTTGTAGGAAATCCTATAGAGACAGATTTCAATGGCACCTTATCTTCACAACAGGTAGACGCACTTCAACAGTTGCAAGCACATGATGGCGGTGTCTTAGCAGCCGCCACTGGATTTGGCAAAACTGTAACAGCGGCTGCTCTTATCGCTGAACAAAAAGTTAATACCCTGATCATAGTGAACCGTAAACAATTACTAAATCAATGGATTGATCAGCTTTCACTGTTTCTAGACTCACCCCGAAAGGAAATAGGCCAATTTGGCGGTGGAAAACGGATGCCTACAGGAAAAATAGATGTAGCCACCATACAAACATTGACCTCTAGCGGGATTGATCCTATTATCACTCAATACGGTCAAATTATTATAGATGAATGCCATCATCTATCAGCTTATACTTCTGAACAATTAATGAAGATGATTCGAGCAAAATATGTATATGGACTTACGGCCACACCAGCTCGTAAAGATGGGCTTCACCCAATAATTACGATGCAATGTGGTCCGATTTTATATAAAACAGATGCTAAAGAACAAGCACTCATTCGCCCTTTTCATCATGTAATCTTTGAAAGAAGAACCTCTTATAAGACTACATCTGAAAATATCCAGCAAATGTACAATGAGATCGCAGAAGATACTAAGCGTAATGGGCTTATTTTCGAAGACGTGCTTTTAGCACTAGAAGAAGGTATGACGCCATTAATTCTGACCGAAAGAATAAACCATGTAAACATACTTCATAGTTTGTTTAAGGGATTTGCAAAAAATATCATAGTTCTTTCGGGAGAACTCTCTAAAAAAGAACAAGAGAAGGCATTAAATTTCATCCGAGATCTACCGTGCAAAGAAGAACTCTTAATTATAGCGACAGGAAAATATATAGGTGAAGGATTTGATTTTCCACGATTAGATGCGCTGTTTCTAACTATGCCGATCTCTTGGAAAGGTTTATTAACTCAATATGTAGGACGGTTACACCGCAACCACTCTACTAAACAAGAAGTACGCGTATACGATTACATTGACCAGAAAGTCCCTACCCTTATAAACATGGCTAAAAAGCGTTCAAAAGGCTTTAGGGATATGGGGTATGTTAATGGAGCATGTGAGAATAATAATTCTGAACAAATGAAGCTATTTTAATGTAATAGTTCCGGTATATCCATTTAATTGAGACTTCTAAATCTAATTACACATGAAAAGACTGTACAAAAAGTTAGTAAAGCCACTTTCTGTACAGTCTTCATTCCATCACATCACAATATTACTTTCCTTCGCCTTCTCAATAAACTTATCACTCGATTTATTGAAGAACTTTTTCAATCCAAGTCCTGCTACAAGCGCTAGTGCGAAGTAGATCAGTAGATAGAGGATTTGTTTTAACGCTACTGCCCAGATAATTCCGCCGATCGATTCACGCAATAAGGTGATCGCATGCGTGAACGGCATAAATGCAGAAATCTGTTGGAAGAACTCGGGTGCCATTTGGATGGGGAATGTCCCTCCTGATGCACCGAGTTGCATGACCATCAAAACGATTGCGATGACTTTTCCGGTGTTACCGAGTACGGACACGAGTGTGTAGACGATGGAAACGAATACTACACTGATCAATACGCCGAATAAGACAAATGGTAGCTTGTTCACGACGTAGACATTCATGATGAATAATTCACCGAGCGTGACAATCAATGATTGAATCGTGCCAATCCCAGCAAAGATAATTAACCGTCCAAGATACGTTTGATAGCTCTTGAATCGTGTCTTCTCGCGGATATCCACTTTCAACGTGGATACCATGAGCAATGCACCGACCCACAATGAAAGCGTCGTGTAAAACGGACTCATGGCTGAACCGTAGTTTGGAATCGGATATAACTGGTGCTCATTCAAGACGACTGGTTCAGCGAAAAACTTACTGACGCCTGTTGGGTCCGTTGCCAGCACATCCAATAATGTATCCAAGTCTCCGTCTTCTTCTAACTTGCGAATCTTTTCTGCCATCGTTTCAATGGTTTCGCGAGCTTCTGGGAAGTGTTTCTGCGCTTTCGCTAAATCTGTTTTCCCAAGCGCAATCCCTTCTTCTGCTTTTTCAAGCGCAGTACGTAAACGTGGGATCCGACCGTTTACTTCATCCAGTACATCGGATACATCATACAACGCATTCGTAGCATCACGTATCGCAGATTTATACTTTCTCGTCAAATCATTATTGACAAAATCGATAGCATTTCCAACCGAACGATCTAATTCACCCGATACACGGTCGACTTCCGCCAAATGTTTCTTACCGTTTGCTTTTGATTCATTGATTCGACCGACTAAGCTGTCAACGGATGAATTGGCAGATGACAAACTGTCTTGAACCGTTTTGATTCGTTCGATTTCAGCAGACAGTGTATCGGATTTAATGAATTTTTCCAGGTCCGTTAATCCATTGTTAATGGAGCCAATTGCCGTCAGTCCACTATCGATACGGCCAACCATCTTTTGAAGCACTCCGATCGTAACTTTAGGATCTTCCGCAGTTTCTAGCAATCCTGCAAGCTTGTCATCAATTTCTGTCTTCGATGCTTGGAGTTCATTGAACCGATCACGCAGTCCTTCATCGAAAGTTTGTAATTGTTCAATCGCATCCTGGATTGCTTTTTGGCTATTTGCATCAAATTGATTGCGTGCATCGGTAATCTTTTGTTGACTTGCCTGTAGCTGACCGTTCAGTTGATTCAACAACTCGAGGCTAGGTTTTTCACCTTTATTAATAGTAGCTTGTACTTGATCAATAACTTGTTTAGTCGATGATAACTGATCCCGTAACGCGATGATTTTTTGTTGCAGACCGCCAATTTTGTCACTGCCTGTCACTTTACCTGCAGCTTCTAAAACAGTAATGACGGTATCCATTTTACCAATCTGACTTTCTATCGCGGTAGACATACTGTCGAGTTGTTCTTGGTATTTGCTGAAATCAATAGATTCACGCTTATCGATTAAGTTTTGAACGACTTTTTGTGCCCGGCTGTTTACTTCCGTCGCACGATCCAATAAGCCCGTGATATTCACAGAAAGCTCATTCAACTGCTTCAGGAGCTTTTCAGTTTGCGGTGATAATACATTTTCGTAATGATCTTTGATTTTATCCATATCTTCAGTGAGTTTACCCGACAACGCCTGTGTTTGCGTAATTAAATCAGTAGCCGGATTGTTACCGCTCTGCAAATCAGAAATGATGGTTTCCAAATTCGTTTTCAGACGGTTTAAATCTGTGGCGCTATTGTTCAAGGCACTCTGTAAATCTTTAATATTTGTTGAGTCTTTTAGATTCTGATCCTGTTTCTTTAAAAAATCGTAAATATCATCTAACCGAGCATTCGTATCTTCCAGTTTGCCTTGCTTATCACGTAGCGAATCGACAAGACGATCGATGTCTTCACCTTTGCCTGATAACTCGCTCGTCAAATTAGGTACTTTGCGGAATGCCGTCTGTGCGCTCTCCAAGTTAGATGTGATGACGCGCAATGTGTTATCTACGGTCTTTTCATTTTCCTGCAACTTACTGACCAAGCGTGCGTTCAACTTTTTCGCATTGGCATGCACGGCATTGACGTCGTCAAGCACAACATCTACACGATCAATAGAAGAGTCTGCGTAATTCAAGCCTTTATCCATCAGTTCTAACTTTGAATAGATTTCAGGAATGTCAAATTCCAATTGATAAATTAAATCACGTAGCTTTTCGATATTCACACGATTTCCTTCAAGTTCTACTCCGAGATTATTGAATACCTTGATGACTGCTTCATTCGCTTGTTCAACGAATGTTTTATCGATATTTTCTACAATAGCAGACGCACCTTTGCCCGCTACTTTCGGGGAAATTGCATTGATTTTTTCATTGATATAATAATCTAATGTGGGTTTCTTAATATCGTCGGTGATGACACTGCTTAAATTCTCTGAGAAGTCTTTTGGAATGATGATCGCAGCATAGTAATCACCATGTTTCACGCCTTTTAACGCTTCCTCTTTCGTTACAAACTGCCAGCCGAGATCATCGTTCTTGGTCAGCGAGACGATGACTTCATCTCCGACATTGAATTCCTTATCCTCTATTTTCGCACCTACGTCTTCACTGACGACCGCGACTTCTACGCCTTTCGTATTGGAATACGGATCCCATGAAGCAAGGATGTTCATCCAAGCATATAGAGAAGGCAGAAATGCAATCGCCGCAATGACAATGAGTGCTGCTTTATTCTTGAAGATATTCCGAAGATCGCGTCTAACTATAAACCAAATTTTATTCATGTAATATAAACCCTCACTCTATATTCTGTCATTCGCACGTTACACTAACAAACTGGAAAAGATCGTATCGTTCAACACGTCCGTGATTTGCTTTTCCGTCAGTTGTTCATGATGCGTCTTTGACCAATCGTTAACTAGTGCTAAATACGTTTTGAATAAAAGATATGCAATTAGCTCGCTGTCACATGGCTTTAATTCACCTTTTGCGACACCGCGATCAATCTTTCTTGCAATGAATTTTAATATTTCCTTCTCTATAGACGTTAACACGTCTCCTACAGCAGGTGTTCGTAACTCTTTCTCTTCTTCGATCAATTTAATAAATAACTGATGGGTCTCGCGAAATTTCAACAATTGCATAATACGCGCATGGGCATTCTCTTGAAATGACGCGCCTTCTTTAGCTGTCTGTTCGGAGACGTTTTTCATTTCTTCAACCATTTTCCAGACAATTGAATGAAATAACTCTTCTTTATTCGAGAAAAATGTATAGATTGTACCTTTCCCCACATTCGCAATCTTCGCTACTTGATCCATCGTCGTCGCTTTATATCCAAACATCGTAAACGATTTTTCAGCCGCCAATATAATTTCTTCTCTACGATCCATTATGACACTTCCTTCAGAAATGACCGGAATACCGTTTCGGTCTTCTAGTCATTATATTACATAGATTTATAGATAAATGCAAGATATTACACAAAAGACTACCATACAAGCCATATGGTACTGACTTGTATGATAGTCTTCAATTTTTTATTCGATTATAAATACTTTGCGAATCGGTTCTTTGATTACTTTATCGTTTGCTGATTTCACTTCGGTAATCGTTAAATAATAGAGTTCGCCTTTAGTATATCTAGCAATCGGCTTGATTTTTACTGATTTCCCATCTTCTCCGAGTGTTGTAGAAACCGTAACCATTTCACCCATTGCATTTCTCACGACTACTTTTTCTAAGTTCGCAGCATCATGTTGTAATGTATCTGAAAACGTGATAGTCCACTCTTTCATCGTTTGAACTTCATTTTCAGAATCGAAATACGTATAGGGTTGATCATTTTCGATCACTACAACTTGCAGTATTTCTGAAGACAGTTCGAGACCTTCAACTGCATCCAGCACTTTACCCGCTTCCCCGATTTGAACGATCATCTTTCCGTCAACCACTTCTGTTTTTTCTACTTTTGCCGGGTGCAGTTCTCCAGTCTTTTCATCTATCACTTGAATTTGAAGCTTCCTATCTGTAATTGTCGCTTTTACATTTTCAGGTGATTTGAGTGAGAGTTCAGGGTTCGGTATAGGATTCCAATCATCTCCTAGATCTGCTCCTAAGTTCGTTGTATACTGCCAACGTAAAATATCGTCTTTCTTTAATTCATAAATTCCAGCACTATACTGCGGGAATTCACCATTGACTGAATACATCCAGCCACTTAGCGGACCGCCATGAAATTCCGCTACATTATTAATACTTTTCACGTATAGGGTTGGACCTATACCAGTAAATTTGATTGGTATTGAGCCACTTTCTACTTCACGTTGTAGTACAGTGAACGCCGTATCCCCCGACTCAATTTCCAACTGTTTTGGGCTAATAATATCCCCCATATTCATTGTTCGTGTTTCTACGGAAAATGTAATATTCGTTGGATGTACTGGTGGCTCTATAGTTTCTTCTTCAGAAAATTGTTGCCAGACAGATTTACCCGTTTTAATTTCTTGTAGTGCAATTAAAGATTGTTCGACAGCTATCGTATTGACCCATTTATCGGCTGGTAAAGTGAATGCAAATGCTCCATTTTTCATTTGGAATTTGCTTAATGCATCTACAGGTGATTTCCCATCTTTTTGCCATTCGATAGATGTAACGTCTTCTCCTGACGCAACCAGTCCTGAAATGACAGTCGCAATACTGTTGGAGTTTTCTCCCCAAGCGCCCCAGCCAGCTGTATCCAGTTGTTGTTCGCGTAAGACGTGTTTTGCTCGTTCAATGGCTGTATTCACCGCACTATCATCTTGATAATTTGCTAGTGCCAATAAGACCATCGCTGTCATATCGGGATCAGCTTTGTCTTGTACGTTTAATGAAAGAGAAAATCCACCCTTTTCCTTTTCTTGCTTTAACAAATGTTGTAACGCTTTTTCTTTCGCTTCAGCATTCCATGTTCCTACGTCCTGCCCACGCTTCATACCTGTATCTAAAGCGAGCATCGCCCAGGCGTGTTTATTTATAGGACCAATTGATCCATCTGCTTTTTGTTGTGCCGCTAACTCTGCATACAGATTACGATTCGTTTCCCACGCAGTAGTTGGATCCTTCCCTACTGCCAGCAAACCAAAGATATAACGGATATGGTCTGTATCTGACTCGTCACTATTTAATTCTGGATCTTTAGTAATCCACTCTGGTAATCGTGCTGTACCATCAATTAATTGCGAACTAGATGCGCCCAATCCAACCAGTTCCGTCCAACTAATTCCCGGCATACCCCATCTAAAGTTATCCTTATTATATCTCTCTACTTCATAAAAACGTAACGTATCCGCGAGCATCTCGTCTACCGAACGGCTTACTACTGGTTCCACCGAAGATATATTTGCGGTAGTGTTTACATTTGAATGCACTGCTTCAGCAAGTCCCGTTATGGATAACACTTCATTTGGTACTTCGCCTTGCACATGTAGAAGTACTTTCTGGTTACTTTCAACGGTAACGGAGCCAACTGTTAGGCCTCTATTACCTATAGTCCAGTTACTAGCGTCTGAGGCCGCTTCCGTAAACGCGTCTCCATGTAATGTGAGTTCAATAGTCGGATTCTTGTCCCCGACTTTCAACTTCGTGTTGGATTTGAAAACTGCATTGCGTTTATAAAAAATGTGAATCTTATCCTGTTCGTTCACTATAGTATCGATTAGTGAAGTAGATGATCCTTCATTTACTTCCACCACCCACTGATCAGTGCCATGTAAGCTTCCATTTTGAATGTCATTAATCGACACAAAATTCTTTTTCAGTTCATCTATCTCAAAAGGAATATCTTGTTCCTGTAACAACTGTTCAACAACTTGTACAACCGTACTGTCTTCTTCGAATGTGACTTCAGTTTCTGAAAGAATAGAGCCATCTAATCCATCGATTTTCACGTGGGCTGTAGGCTGCTCTGCTTTTAAAGCAATTCGATTCCAAACTGAACTTCCCGCATTTATGTCTGCTAGCGCAAGTAATACTTGCTCAGTCGCCATTAAGTTGGTTTTCTTATCAGTCACTTTCCACTTATATGAGCCATCTTCTAACTGGAAACCTTTTATTGCATCTACTACTGTCTGATTTCCAATATGCCATTTCTCTGCTAGTACGTTTTCATTTACTGCAGCTAGACCCCAAATCGCTGTCGCTGTTGAATTGGCATTATCGCCCATTCCAAATTTACCTGGCGAATTAAATCCACCCGTCTGTAAGTCTAGTTGTCTAGCTCGTAGTAAGTCCTTCGTTCTTTCAATAGCTGCATCCGCCGCTTCTTCCCCTTGATAATTAGACAATGCGATCATGCCCATACCTGTCATATCTGGGTCTGAAACCGTACCGCTGAATGAATATCCGCCATCTTCATTTTGCTTATCGAGTAAAAATTGTAGTGCTTTTTGTTTCGTATCTTTATTCCACTCGCCTAAATTGGCTCCTAGACGTTCGCCTGTATCCATCGCAAGCAATGCCCACATATGTTTATTAATGCCACCAAATGCGCCTGTATCTTTGTTTTGTTGCGATGCTAATTCTACATAAAGATTACGCTTCGTTTCCCATGCATCGGCTGGATCTTCGTTCATTGCGAGTAACCCGAAGATATAGCGAATATGTTCTGTACCATAATGTATAGGTTCCAAATGACTTGGCTCTTTTTTTTGCCATTCTGGTAATACCCACTCGCCATCATTCAGATCTTCACCTGCTGCGTAAAGCCCGACTAATGTTTGCCACGAATCCAGTTTCATCTCTTTGTTTTTATAAAACTGAACGGTTTTAGCTAATAAGTCTTCCACATCTGTCTGCTCGGCAACCGTTCCTTTTGTATTCTCTACACCTGTATCAACTGCTTGTACCACCGGAGTTACAAACGACAATACCAACATCAAACTTAGCAACACAGATAATACCTTACTTACTCGACTACCTTTCTTCAACGACTCCTACCCCCTATTTTTTTCAATAAAAAAATCCCGCCTCCGGAAAGAGACAAGGATGGATGGATGCGTGTTTAGACGTACCTAATACAACACCACATACACACCTTTTTCCGGAAGGTTGTAAGCATGGTATTATGGTAAGTCTCCTGACTTTTGGATACAAACGCAACTTCAACCTTCCCAGTACGAATACCAGTGGTTGTCTGAAGTCACTTTCCAATTACAGTGGCCGGACCGTTCAGGATTTTCACCTGATTCCTTTTTAAGTCTTGCAAACTAGCAAGACACCAAAATACGCTATAAACTCCTCTTTATCATAAGGAGTCGACATAACAATTGCAATAGCGTAATATTTGACGGTTCATGTATTATACAGGCTTCTATCCTATACCGATTTCTCTCAACGCTATCTTGACTATCTTTTCAGACTATGTAACGATAAGAGATGGATAAACACTAGGGGTGCTTTTGCTGAGAGAGGCGTTCGCCTTAACCCTTGAACCTGCTCTAGATAATGCTAGCGGAGGGAAGTGGACATATGACGGATTTTATCCGTACTATGCAACCGCTTCGCATAGAGAAGTGGTTTTTTTGTGTGAATTTTTTTAAGAAATGAGAAGTGGTAAGAATATGATGAATAAAGTTTTAGAGTTTACTAATGTCTCTTTTCATTATCAAGCAACGAAAGCTTCGAAACCAACTGTTATTTTCGATCAAGTTGACTGGCACGTGAAGGAAGGCGAATTCGTTAGCATCATTGGACCAAGCGGCTATGGCAAAAGCACGTTATTTCGACTCATCACTGGCCTAGAGAACCCTGACAGTGGACAGATTTTATTGGACGGAGTAGTGACAACGAAGCGGTTAGGCAAGGTTGGGTATATGCCGCAGCAAGACTTACTCATGCCGTGGCGGACGATTCTTGAAAATGTTCAATTACCTGTAGAGCTTCAAAAACGTAAACCTTCTTCCGATGAAATCATCCAGTTACTTGCTGACTTCGGACTGGCAGGAGAAGAAAACGCCTATCCTGGAAACTTATCAGGCGGGATGCGACAACGTGTTTCTTTTTTGCGCACAATCCTGACCGGCTCAAATATTTTATTATTGGACGAGCCATTTAGTGCACTAGATGCGATCACGCGGCTGACGATGCAAGAGTGGCTAATCGATCAATGGCAGAAGCTCGATAAAACGATCGTCTTCATCACACATGATATTGACGAAGCCTTATTCCTATCTGATCGCATCTTTGTACTTGCTGAAAAACCGGTACAGGCGATTCGCGAAGTCGTCGTACCTCTCAGCCGACCACGCACTATGCGAGACTTGGCACGACCGGAACTGATGGAACTGAAAGAGCAACTGATCAGCGAGCTTCGTTCGGAGGCGCGGCTATGAAGAAGATGACTTCGTATAGTTGGTCTATACTTCTCGTCGCGATGCTACTTGGCGTATGGGAAATCGCAGCGCGACTTTACGACAAAAGTTTCCTCTTTCCGTCCCCTTCAGCGATTCTGATTAGATTATGGGAGCTGAAAACGGAGCTGTTTATCCATCACTTACCTCCGACTGCTTTAACTATTTTGATCGGCTTATCGATTTCGATCATCATCGGATCCACACTAGCGATTGCGATGTATAGTAAGAAACCAATTGAGCAAGCATTTTACCCTATTTTGATCGCGTCGCAAACGATTCCTGTCATTGCGCTTGCACCGATTTTTGTCTTGTGGTTCGGCTACAGCATTTGGAGTAAAGTCGCAGTCACCGTCTTGATCACTTTTTTCCCGATCACCGTCAGCGTATTCGACGGCTTACGCTCGTCAGATAAGAACTTACGTGAGTTAATGTTGACAATGGGCGCATCCGCCAAAGATATCTTCTATAAGCTAGACCTACCTTCCGCTTTGCCATCTTTCTTCTCTGGACTCAAAGTGGCGGTCACACTTAGCGTAATCGGTGCGGCCATTGGAGAATGGTTAGGCGCGCAGGCAGGACTTGGGTATTTCAGCAGAAGAATGATGACGCAATTTGATAGTGCTGCTGTATTCGCACCGATCGTCTTGCTTTCGGCAGTAGGCATTATCTTCTTTTTACTCGTTGTCGTAATAGAAAAATACTTTTTACAATGGAGGAATCATCAATGAAAAAACGTCTGTTCCTTAGCATCACGTGTCTTCTTCTACTTCTAGTGGGATGTACAAATGATACAACCCCTGCCAATCAAGAAGAGACACCGAACAATGAAAAGAAAAAAGTCAGCATTATGCTCGACTGGTATCCGAATGCCGTACATAGCTATATATATGTTGCGCAAGAAAAAGGATTTTTTAATGAAGAAAACGTGGAAGTGGACATTCAATTCCCTGCCAATCCGACCGACCCAATGAACTTGACCGCAGCTGGTAAAGTGACACTTGGATTGTATTACCAACCGGACGTCATTTTAGCGCAAGCAAATGAAAATATTCCGGTTAAAGCGATTGCCTCCATCGTACGTGAGCCGCTTAATTACACAGTCATGTTGGAAGAAAGCTCGATTCAATCACCTAAAGATCTCGAAGGCAAAACAGTTGGCTATCCTGGAATTCCACTGAACGAATCTCTGATTAAAACGATGGTAACGAATGACGGTGGCGATTATGACAAAGTGAATATGATCGATGTTGGATTTGAATTGGAATCTTCACTCGTTTCGAAACGCGTCGATGCCGTAACAGGAACATTTATTAACCACGAAGTGCCTGTTATGGACTCGAAAGGATTCAAAACGCGCTACTTTAATCCAGTAGACTATGGCGTGCCGAATTATAGTGAAATCGTGTTGTTGACGAGTGATGATACATGGGATAAAGAACAAGACGCCATCCAGGCTTTCTGGCGAGCAGCTCAAAAAGGCTATGAATTTATGGTAGAACAGCCCGAAGAAGCACTCGACCTCTTGCTGAACAACCAAGATCAAGCAAACTTCCCGCTAGACAAAGCAATCGAAACGGAAAGTTTACAAGTGTTATTACCTAAGATGGATACAGATGGTGAAGCATTTGGCACGCTGGATGAAACGTCTTGGAAAGAAGTACGGGACTGGCTACATGAAATGGAAATGATCAAGACGAAACCTGAAGTGGATGAGATGATCTTAGATATCAATACGGGAGAAATGTTCTCTAAATTAACGAAATAAAATACTCAAAAGGCTATTGCGAGAGTCTCCATGACGGACCGCAATAGCCTTTTCCGATGATATTCGATTAGTGAGGCAGTACGGTAAACTTCACAGCAAATGACTTCTTCATCGCAACTCCATTCTTATTTTGCGCACCTTGATCCACACGTAAATAATGAACCCCTTGTGGCCATTCAGTAGTTGGTGTAATGAATAATTGCTTACTATTTAAAGGATCCACTTTCGCTGTAAAACTTTCGATACGTTCTGTGCTATTTGGCGAACGGGTAATGTAAATATGTCGAGCATAGTCTTCTTCCAGTAGCAATGCACTAGTGAACTTGATTTTGAATACCTTATTTGGTTGTACATGCAGTTCAGGAAAATCGCCCTTAAATTCATTCAGCAATGCGTTGCTAAGTCGTTCTATATTAACTAATCCCGCACCGAAATGAATGTCTTTTCCCGGCGCCCCTAAGTCTGTCGCGGTCGTTTCAAGTAACCGTCTAATCTCAGTGGGCGTCGCTTCGGGCTTTATAGATTTCAATAACGCCGCTGCGCCTGCTACCATAGGTCCTGAAAAAGAAGTTCCACTGACTGACTTATAGCTATTATTAATTGTTGTTGTATAGATTGCCGCACCTGGAGCAACTAAGCTAACGTGAGAGTT
This sequence comes from Sporosarcina sp. P25, assembly GCF_002743235.1. Taxonomy (NCBI): domain Bacteria; kingdom Bacillati; phylum Bacillota; class Bacilli; order Caryophanales; family Caryophanaceae; genus Sporosarcina; species Sporosarcina sp. P25. The sequence continues at coordinate 251,111 of NZ_PDYV01000001.1, read as the reverse complement.
ATAGTTTGAAAAGTAAGCGCGCTGATTATCTCTTTCTGTTGCCCCCACTGAAATTACAGAAGCGTAGGATGCAGGAAACATGATGGAATTTCCCTCCATTGCATCGTTTCCTGCAGACGCAACGACCGTAATACCCGATTCCACTGCACGCTGTATCGCTTTTTCCTCCAATTGGGAAGCTTGGCTACTTCCGTAACTCATGTTGATCACGTCGACTTGTTTCTTGATGGCGTAATCAATCGCTTGGATACTATCTGACACTTTACTGAGCCCGTTCAGATGCGAGACTTTCAACGGCAATACTTTGGTATCATATATTCCTGTAATTCCCACTACCCCTAGATGATTCCCAGCCCTAGCCGCAATGACGCCTGCGATTGCGGTTCCATGGCCGTTGACGTCCTGAACATTCGTATTATCTGCGTAAAAATTATAACCGCCTGGCTGTATTCGCCCTTGTAAATCTTCATGATATAGATCAATACCAGAATCAATGACGGCTACGACGGTATTTTTCTTTTGCTCTTGCACCCTAGACCACATCAACTGCGGCTTTAGTTGTGGAATCCACCACTGCTTCACAAGAAGAGGATCGTTGAATACGACATGTGAAGAGCGCTCATAATTCGGTTCAATATGTAAAACATTTGGATCTTCGAGAAGTTGTTCCTTCATCAGAAGCATCTCAGCAGAATCTGTAAAGCTCCATAACTCCACTTCGTCTGTAATAGTTTCGCGGTTTTCTACACCCGATAAGTTTTCGTCTATAGAAAACGTTTGGCGATTATTTTCATACTCTACCAGTAACTCATTTGAAATCACTTCCGCACTAACTATTTCTTGTAAACCAAATACCGCCATCCATCCAATGCATATAATCAAAAGTAGATGATGCTGTCTTTTCATTCGACCCTCTTTTCTTCCCTGTCACACTTTAGCAATATGGGATTCTTTTAAACCATTATAACTCACCATTTACCATCTTCATACATCCTATACGTTAGATAGGACTACTTTACCTGAGATATTTTGAGAAACCCACTTTCCTAAATACTCTACGGCCTACTTCCTTTATGCCACTACCTGCCTTACGTCTAGAATAATCCCGTCAGTCATAGTATAATCTTGACTACATTGGTATCTATACTCATTTTAAAAGAGAGAGCCATAGCATGAAGTAGGAGAATTTATATGAAAAAATGTCCGATATGTAATGAAATGAATAGAAAACAGCAAGAGTACTGTACACACTGCAAAGCATTTCTGGCATCACGCTATTCCAATAAAAAACGGTCGTTACTGAAAACACCAGTGTACCCGATTTTATTACTAGCTATTGTGCTAGTCGCGATTACAAGCTATTACGCTATGGAAACTAAATACGGTCGTAAGGCAACAACTGAGCACTTTATTTCAGCGCTGATCGAGCAGGATCATGATGCTTTGCATGAATTGATTGTGCCGAAAGATAGTCGTATTTCGATCAATGCAGAAAGTATTGGAGCATTGCTTACATTGGTGGAAAAAAACCCTTCTATCGTTCAAGTAGTAGAAACTAATTTAAAAGAAAAGACCGACGAAGGCATGTTCTCCATGCGCATAACAGGAAAACGATTCGGCCTCTTCCCGCGCTATACGATCAATCCGACGGGCTATATTCTCAAAGTGAAATCTATCGGGGAGGAAACCGTCCTGTCAATTCATGATACAGAGATGGGCTATATCAAAAAAAGTAAAGAACAAGCAGAATTTGGCCCGTATATGGCAGGGATATATCCAATCAAAATGACGACCACTTTGAATGATGAAAGCGTGCGCGAAGAAATTCAAGCAAACGTATTCGGAGCGAAGCAATCGGTTCATCTCGCTTTTGATTCGATCAAAGAATTGGCGATCGCAACCAATACGGAAACCGACAACGATTTGCCAGTCGTGCAAAACGACGTCGTAAAAGAAGAACCTGTCGAAACGGTAATTGTCAAAGAAGTGATTAAAGAAGTACCAGTTGGCGGTTCAAACGACCATTTCATCATCTCGTACAGCGGTGATGTCTTCCTCGATACTTCCGATTTAAAAGGACTGTCAAAAGATGATTTACGTTTAGCGCGCAATGAAATCTATGCACGGCACGGCTATGTATTCAAATCAAAAGAACTGCAGAACTACTTTGGCTCACAGTCTTGGTACGAACCGAATCCATCCTTCGATGGAAAAATGACCGAGTGGGAGAAGCATAATATTGAGTTGATTAAATCACAAGAATGAAAGAAGAGCAACCCGCGAAGTCAGCTGACTTCGCGGGTTGCTCCTCTTTTTTGTGGAGTAGCGCGGTCACAAGCTAACTCAGCTAGCTTCTTCGTCATCCCCACTCTCGCCTTCTACTACAAACTTCTTCATAGCCCTTGCTTCATACGTCACCCAGTCTTCATCGGGCTTGTTGATCAATTCGTCCAAAATCGAAACCGCTTGTGCCTCTTCACCGAGCTGCCACAAAGCACGGCTTTCCTGAAGACGAATCCCTTCTCGGTAAGGTGATTCCATATAATTCACATCTTGTTCTTTACGGAATGCTTTCGCGACCTCCACGACATCTTCATACTTCTGCTCGCGTAAATAACTCGAAGCTAGGAAGTACGATGCATCGTCCGTGAAGTAATCACTTTCTTCCGTGCGCACAGCGTATTCTAAATACGCAACAGCTGCTGGGAAGTCTTCCTTTACGAATTGCCTATAGCCTTCATTATAATACATATTCGCTGCTTCATTTGAAACGAATGCAAGCTCCGTTTCTTCTTTTGGCTCTACCACTTCTACTCTTTTTTCAACCGGCTCTTCTTTCTTAGACACAGTCTCCGTAATAGCCGGTTTTTTCACCGGTGCTGTAGTGGGTGACTCCGTAGCGGTTTCAGGCTGTGTCAGTAGATTCGCTAGTAACCAGACGAAAAATACTAACAGCACGGTCGCAATACTAGCGAATAGCACTACCGCCTCTTTTTTCAGCTTACGTTTGCGCCTAGGTTTAGGAACCGGTCGTGCGATATCTGGACGTGGAGGTTCTGCCGCCACAGCACGTTTGATAGTCGGATCGTCGAGTACATACAAAGGTAGCCCCGCCGTATAACGAGATAAAGTACCGCTTTCATAACGCGCCAACAAGACCGTTTTCATACGATATAATTCAATCGGGACGGGCAGTTTTCCTGCCAGTTGAATCGCGTGATCAATAATATGTAGTGCGTTTTCACCAAATCCTAGCTGAATTTCCGACACTGCATGGTTGTATTCATCGATGACCTGCGTATACGTGTCCCAATTGTCGGTAATCGTTTGCTTCAATTTAATGGCATGTGACTCGTCGCTATCTAGTTCCTTCAGGTAAGCTAATGCCACATGCAAATTTCCGACCTTACTCTCAAGCAACGCTTTATGCCACAGAATCTGCTTGCGGCTAACATTCAACTTTTCCAATTCCCGTATCGTATCAAGTGCCATCGTGTAACGTTTCTGTCGTATCTCTTGTTGCATTTGCTGAATTAGCATAGGAACGTTAGTAAATGAACTCATTGAATCACCTCCACCTACTAAACGGGCGTACGTAGTGACTCACCCATTGATCAATTGTTATGCTCGTCATAAACGTTCCCCCTTTTACGAAACCGTTTTCACTAGTGCATCTTGAATGACTTGACCTTCTATTGAAAAGGCTCTGCGGAATACAGCCGCCACTTTAAAACGCTCGATCCCTTGTGCTTCTTCTTCGGGTATAGTGCCAACCGCTTCCATATAGCTTTCATCGAAATACTCATCGTACACCGGTAACTCTGTTATACCGATTTCTTCAAGTAAAAGCTGCGCTTGATCCATCACGGCATCCAATTGTGCAAGTAAATCGACAGATGCAGGATCAACCGTTTGACGCACGTCTTCAAATAAACTAAAGATTTGCACCGCGCGTTTTGCCATTTGGACGCGGTCTTGCAATGCTTCATCTTGCAAACGCGTGATGGCCTCATCAACGGGCAAGACGGCTTGATTGCTCTCCAACAATTCTTCTAGGGAGCGAAAACTCGTCGATGTAAATTGCTGAAATTGTTTTAAATCTTCTTGTGTGACGGGCTTCTCGATAGGATCTACTTCGAAATCTTCAATCGTAATTTTCTCCAACTGTAATAATTCTTTATCCAATATGCGCTGTAACTCTTCCGGCCTGTTATTCGCGGACTCATGTATAGTACTCATCGAATTCCCCTTTTCAGAAAACTTATGTAATGCATAAATCAAGCAAGAAAAGCCCAGTTTACCCTTAGGCTATTATACTGATAAGATAGCACTTTTTGGAGGCTAACACAATACTGGGCAGTGAATTGTCGAAGGAATGAGGCGACTTTCGTACACTTGTTGACCCATTGTTGCACGAAGTGGCATCGATAGACAGAACATTCATCTAGAAATGTTAAGGTTGCTATTTCTTCAGATAACAAGTAGAGTAGGGATTAATTAAACTTTCACTTATTTCGATAATTTCGGAGTAAGGATAGAGGCGCAAAAACCATTAGTACACAATCAGAGAATCATGAGGTTCTGTGAAGATTGTGGAAAGGGGAATTTGCCGAAGCGGCGAGACACTCATGATCTCCAAGCTGATTCTGGACTGAACAAGTGCAGGATTGTCATATAGGAAACTATATGGTGGGCTATCTCGTGCAAAGAAATAATTCATTATTTCAACGCAACAGCGAGCCCTCGTTGTTGCTTTTTGCGTTCAATTACGTACCGCCCCCACCTCTATGTTTTTTAATAAAATGATAGGATGTGGAGAATAATGAATTTCGGATCAATTATGACAGCGATGGTTACTCCGTTTGATGAAAGAGGAGACATCGATTACCCAGCAACACAAAACTTAATCAATCACTTACTAGCCAATGGAACAGACGCACTAGTTGTCGCAGGTACGACAGGAGAATCCCCTACTCTTACTGCACAAGAGAAAGTAGAACTATTCAAATTCACTGTGCAAACCGTGGCAGGTCGCGCGCCAGTTATTGCAGGTACAGGAACAAACAGTACAAGAGAATCCATCGACTTGACGATCCAAGCAGAAGAAGCTGGCGTCGACGGAATTATGCTTGTCGTCCCGTATTATAATAAGCCTTGTCAAGAAGGATTGTACCAGCACTTCAAGACGATTGCACAAACGACTACATTACCAGTCATGCTGTATAACATCCCAGGACGTAGTGCCGTGAATATGTTGCCCGAAACGATTATCCGATTGGCTAACAACGTATCGAATATTACGTCTGTCAAAGAAGCAAGTGGTGATCTAGAAGCCGTTGCGGCGATCATTGAACATACCGGAGATGACTTCTTTGTCTACACAGGTGATGATGCGTCTACACTTCCTGTACTCGCTATTGGCGGCACAGGCATTGTGTCGGTTTCTGCTCATATTATAGGAAATGAAATGCAAGAAATGATGCACCACTTCAAGACCGGCAATACCAAGCAAGCTGCTACCATTTATCGTGGCCTATTGCCGATCATGCAAGCGATGTTCGCTGCACCGAACCCTTCTCCTACAAAAGCCGCGCTGAACTTGACGGGCGTACCGGTTGGTGGCGTTCGTTTACCGATGATTGCGTTGCCTGACGAACAAGTAGAATCGTTAAAAGACCTTCTAGCGCTTCGAAACCAATCCGCAATCGGCCTTTGATCCATATATAGAAACCACTTTAAGCTACTGCGAGTCGACCGTATGATATGGTCGTCTCGTAGCAGCTTTTTGATTCATTCGATACGGTGCCAGGTTCTACGATACGGTACCAGGTACACACACAATTCGAACACAATTCGGCTGTGATACGACACAGTACCAGGTCCTCACACAATTCGAACTCAATTTGGCTGTGATACGATACGGTACCAGGTCCTCACACAATTCGAACACAATTCGGCTGTGATACCGACACAGTACCAGGTCCTCACACAATTCGAACACAATTCAGCTGTGATACGATACGGTACCAGGTCCTCACACAATTCGAACTCAATTCACTCAGGAATTAAATTCTTCTACTGTAACAGCTGCAAAAATTCAATTCTTCAAACCTATAACGTTATTCGTACGCACTTTCCATTTTCCAAAATTCAATTTCACTCTTTTGACCAAAATAAAACTTCTCCACTATACTCAATATATTCACAAAATAATAGGAGGAGAGGTTAATGGCAAGACGTAAACGGAATTGGAGGCCGAATGCAAACTACCATGTCGTCATGCGTGGCAATAACCGACAGAACATCTACAACACGGAAGATGATATGTGGCATCTGATGCGATGCATAGGCCATGCATCTATCTATTATCAATTCACAATTTTCGCGTTCTGTATCATGACCAATCACTATCATATTCTACTTCAATCTGAAGACAGCCTATCTAAAATCATGCGGCATATCAATCGAAAATACAGCGATTATTACTCTAAACGTTATGGATATATTGGACAACTTTATCAGGGCCGATATTATTCTAAAGAAGTAAAATCTCCATACGCAATGCTCGCTGTAAGCCGCTATATTCACCGCAATCCGATCACAATAAAAACACCTTTGGTCAAGCATTTGGCTGATTATCCATTCAGCACATTCCCCTACTATCACTCTTCTGCACCGTCACCTTATCCGTATCTAGATACATCAAAACTCCCACACTGCCTACCTCAACCATTCGAGAAAACTACAGAAGCCTACGTGCATTATTGTTTGATGGACATAGAGGATATTTTGAACCGCCAGAAAAGTAAGGACATTCTAGAAGCGTTCCCTTAATCTCAATATAATGAAATACCAAAAGACTTCTAATGTACTGGATTAGAAGTCTTTTGGCGCGATACACTGGGTTGTCTGAATAGTTTAGAAGTTGTGTGGGGACCTGGTACCGTTTGCGAACACCATCAATAAATCCCCATAATCCCAAGCGCAATCGCAGGAATCAATGAAAGCATAGGGAACACTATCGCGATCACACCCATCTCTCTATACGATTCCTTGTGGGTCATACCTGTCACAATTAAAATCGTCAAGATCGCCCCGTTGTGAGGAAGAGAATCCAATCCACCCGATGCAATCGATGCAATGCGGTGAAAGGCTTCGGGCGCAGGACCCGTAGTGGTTGCAATCTCATAGTAATGCGAGCCTAGTGCTTCTAATGTGATACCAAGACCACCGGAAGCTGACCCTGTCGCTCCTGCTAAAACGTTTACCGCAATGGCTTCAGAGATTAAAGGGTTTGCATTGATTCCTAAAATCGCGTCGCTTAACTTTTCAAAGCCCGGAACGGATCGTACAATCGTTCCGAATCCTACTGCGGCACTCGTGTTGATCATCGCCATAACAGAATCGCTCGCTCCACTGTTTACGGCTTTTGTGAAGCCTTTGAATTCTCTAATAGAAATGAGTAAAATTAGAACAATGCCCGTTGCCAAGGCTATGACAATATCCCATTTTAAAAAGTTCAATGTAATAATAACAGCCAGTAAAGGTAATAACGAAAGTATGATATGTGGATAGTTCGTACGTGGTTCAGCATTCAAGTCCTCTTCACGTTCTTCGAAAACTTCCCCTGCTTCTCTTAACACTCGTACTCTACGATTCAAATACAATATGGAACAGACAATCATGAACGCCGATGAAACAAGTCCGATAATCGGAGCCGCTGCCGCCGTCGTATGAAAGTACTGTGTCGGGATCAGATTCTGAATTTGCGGTGTACCTGGCAATGCCGTCATGGCGAATGTCATCATCCCCGCTACAATCGCTCCTGGAAGAAGACGTCTGCTAATATTTGCTTCACGGAACATATTCAGAGCCAATGGATAGACTGCGAATACAACAACGAACACACTCACACCACCGTAAGCCAATACACTTGCTGCCACAATGACACCAATGATTGCACGCTCTTTACCAAAAACGCGTGAAATTCCAATAGCTACTGAATGGGCCATTCCGCTGTACTCCATCAACTTCCCAAAAATTGCCCCCAACATAAATACCGGAAACCATTGCTTTGCAAAGTTAACGAACCCTGTCATATATGTATCCGTATACGCGTCCAATAAGTTTAATCCACCGAATAATGCTACGATTCCTGCACAAATCGGTGCAATCCAGATGATCGACCAACCTCTATAAGCCAATACCATGAGTAACACTAAACCTATAAATATCCCTAACATACTACCCCTCCTCCAACTGACTATGTACTATTCAAAATAAAACGACTTTAATTTAGAAAAATAGCAGGATCGGAGTTAAATATTCACTACGATCCTGCTTATGGTCAATTAACTACTTGGGAAGTCGAAATCTGTTTTGCTTTCATCATTATAAGAAGTATCAAACCATCTCTCAGAAACGGTTTTGGTTTTCGTAAAGAAGCGAACCGTATCCGGACCAAACATTTGCCCTTCACCAAATCTGGAGCGTTTCCATCCACCGAAGTTATGGTAACCAACTGGAATGGGAATCGGAACATTTACCCCTACCATTCCCACTTCGATTTGATCCGTGAACGTCCGTGCAGCGCTTCCACTGTTGGTAAAGATCGTCACGCCATTACCATATTCGTGCTCATTAATTAGATCAATCGCTTGTTCGAGCGTATCTACCCTAACCACGATTCGTGCAGGACCGAAGACTTCTTCCTTGTACACACTCATGTCTGTTGTTACATGATCAAGCAACGTTGGTGCTAAGTAATAGCCTCCTTCATCCGCTACTTTAGGATTTCGTCCGTCCACAGCTAGGACGGCTCCTTCTTCTATAGCCAAATCGATGGATTTCACTACACTCGCTTTTGCTTCAGCACTGATCACAGGTCCGAAATCTGCTTCTTTGTCATCGAACTTTCCGACTTTCAGTTCATTCACTTTTTCTGTTAGCTTGGCAACAAATGCTTCAGCTGTTTTCTGACCTACAGGAATCGCAGAAGAAATTGCCATACACCTTTGTGATGCGGCACCGTAAGCTGCGCCAAGGAATGAATTCACCGCTGTATCGATATCCGCATCCGGCATGATGACCATATTATTCTTTCCGCCACCAAATGCCTGTACACGCTTATGATTTTTTGTTCCTTTTTCATAAACTGCTTCAGCTACCGGTGTCGACCCTACAAAGCTAACAGCCATAACGTCTTTATTCGTAAGCAGGGCATCGACAGCTTCTTTATCGCCATTGACCACATTCCAAACACCAGCTGGCAATCCCGCTTTAGACCATAGCTCCGCAAGAATTAATGCAGAATGAGGAACCTTTTCTGAAGGTTTCAGAATCATCGCGTTACCTACTGCCACCGCCATCGTACTCATCGCGACAGGTACCATTACCGGGAAGTTAAATGGTGAAATACATGTTACAACACCTAATGGCTTGTGCATGGAATACGAATTGATTTCTCCCCCCACATTCACCGAGTGCTCACCTTTTAACAAGTGTGGAGCACCAATCGCAAAGTCCACCGACTCGATACCACGTGAGATTTCACCTGCTGCATCAGAGAGCGTTTTTCCGTTCTCTTCACCAATTGCATAGGCCAATCGATCCGTATTTTCTACAAGTAGGGCACGGAACTTGTGAAGTACTTCCATTCGTTTTCCAACTGAAATCTTAGACCAGTGCGTAAACCCTTCTTTCGCTAGCTTCACGACCTCATTCACTTCTTCTGTTGAAGCCAATGGCACTTTTGCAATCCTCTCTCCAGTGGAAGGATTAAAGACATCTCCAAAACGTCCACTCTTGCCTTCAACCTCTTCACCATTAATAAAATGAGTTAACGTCTTTACATCTGTTTTTTGCATAGATCTATTCCTCCTAATTTATAATGAATTCTCTTATACGTTTTGCTTTTGATGATTCAACTTGTCTTGAATCATCAAATACGAAGAAGACATATCTTCATGAGCATGACCCTTTTCTACTTCTTCTTCATAATATTTAATCAGCTGCGAAGTAATCGGTAGCTCTCCGTTAAGTGAATCTGATACATGTTTCGCAAGCTTCAAATCTTTTAATAATAATGAAGTCGTGAATGCACCTTTATTGTACTCATCCTGTGAAATATACGTCTTGTAGTTACGCGTAAGAATTGTACTCGCGCCCGAACTGACGTTAACGATGTCATAGACGATATCCTGATTAACACCCGCAAGCTTCGCTAGTGAGAGAGCTTCCGCAACTGCTTGATTGTGGATACCCGCCATCATATTATTGATGAGCTTTACAATAGTACCAACACCCGGATCTTTTCCTACATGAAATACATTCGATCCAATAGCTTGTAAATGAGGCAGTACCGATTCAAACGTTTCTTTTTCGCCACCTACCATAATGGATAACGTAGCGTTCACCGCACCACTGACACTTCCACTTACCGGCGCGCCCAAGTATTCAAGATTTTGTTGCAATGCCTCTATTTCAATTCTCCTGTTCAGCTCAGGTGAAATCGTACTTAAATCCACTAATACTACTGGCTTCGTAGCACTATTCACAATTCCCTCTTCACCTAAATACACATTTTCCGCAATAGCAGGAGTAGGTAGACTGGTGAAAACGAGATCCACTTCCTTGAGTAACGAAGCAGTGGTAAGACCCACATGCCCCCCTAATTCTCCAAAGCTCTGTTCCGACTCTTTATTGATATCCAAAGCGTAAACGGAGTAGCCTTTTTTCAATAAATTACGCGCCATCGGGAAACCCATATTTCCAAGCCCAATAAAACCAATCTTCTTTTCATTCGCCATACATATTCCTCCTTTTTAATTCGCTCATAAAAATGTAAGCGTTGTCATTAACAATAAAAAAATATAGAAACCTAACAATTTGTAAACGATTAATAATTACATAATGATCCTTAATTTATTTCACATACCGTAGTCACATACTACAGTCACTCAATAGTATCTAGAATTATCCAATTAGTCAACCCATTTTCTAAAAATTTTAAATAAACCTGCTAACATGGTATCCTGTTAACAAACATGGTAAAGGAGGAACAGAACATGATAGAACTTACACCCCGTCAATTAAAAGCGCAAGAGACGAAGAAAAACCTCCTAGAAAAAGGCCTAGAGCTTTTCCATGAAAGAGGTTTCGATAATGTAACGGTAGAAAGTATCGCAAAAGCATGTAACGTTTCCAAAGGGGCATTCTACGTTCATTTTAATTCGAAATATGATGTCTTCTTAGAAAAATTTAAAGATATCGATGAATTTTATCTATCATTCATTCCTAGCATTCCCGCTGATCTCAAGGCTTCAGAAAAAATTCTTCTTTTTTATAAAGGCCAAATGACGTATTTAAGGGATGTCTTAGGAAAAGATTTCATTCATACGATTTACACAAGCGCACTGGCATTAACGATAGATGATGAACACTATTTAACTGACCAAAATCGCCAACTGTATCAAATCATTCGCTCTTATGTAGAAGAAGGAGTAGAACGAAATGAGTTTAAACGAGAGCTTTCGGTTGATGAGATTTCAATGCTCGTCACACGTTGCATGCGCGGAACGATCTACGATTGGATCATTTTTAGAGAACGTCTGGATCCTGTAGTAGAAATTCACTGTATTACTTCCGTAGTGTTAGATGGACTAAAATGTGATAGTGAATGAAATAAATCTTTTACGAGAGTGTAATGACAGAACAGACTCCCTTTACTGATCGCTAGCTATTTCACCGTAAAGATCTATTGTTTCTTTCACGCACAACAGAAACCACTCGAATGCATTCGGTTTCAACTATAGTAAATTCCAAACACCTTCTACCGATTTTTATGGAAGGTGTTTTTACTGCAAGTTCGAAATACATTCTCCCTTCATTCAGTCCCGTGCACATGTATAATTTTCAAGCTATAATTAACTAACACAACGTAAAAATAGATATCTCATGGAGGCTCTAATGTTTAAAGACGCATTTATTCATACACTCATACAATTTGAAAACGATAAGAAATGGATGTCTGTAGCGAATTGGATGAATGAAAACTTTTCGGTCATCCAATCAGATAAGACATTGCTAGAAGCGGCTAAAGTTTTGAAGGAATTGAAACTTGAATTTCTTCCAGTTGTCGATTCACATCATAAACCGATTGGCATGATGACTCCAAACCATATACTGGAAGAATTCGTCAGTGGCCGTGACAAACATATGTTGCTCGAGACGATGTTCTTCACGCAAGTAGCTGAAATAGATGAGCAGTCATTGTTGAGTGAACTCCCTTTTCAATCCGACAATCCGGCTGTCTATATGGTGAAAAATCAACAAGGTATGCTCACAGGCCTCCTAACGCAAAAAGAAATCTTCAAAGGGCTAACGGCACTGATGGAAAGCTATATACAAAATGACAAAGTGACGGATATTTTATCTGTTATTCTTGAAAAAGCGTATGAAGGTATTGCGGTAGTCGATGAAAATGGGATCATCATCGAATTCAATGAGGCATATAGCAAATTCACAGGTGTACCTAGATCCGAGGCAATGGGAAGGCATGTAACAGACGTAATTGAAAACACGAATTTACATGAAACGGTCCAAAAAGGCATTCCGGAAAGAGGCGTTCTACAAAATATACAAGGGCAAGACATGGTCGTTCACCGAATCCCTATTTGGAAAAATGGCAAAGTAGTCGCAGCAATCGGCATGCTCATTTTTGAAGGGGTTTCGGACATCTACCGGATCTATGAACGATTGCAACTGCAGAAAGTCATGGCCGATACAGAACTTCCTCCCCTATCATCAGAAGGCTTTTCGAGTCTCAATCAAATTATCGGAACGAGTGAAGCGATATCCGACTTGAAAAGAAAAGCGCGGACTGCTGCACGGACACAAGCTGTCGTTTTACTATCAGGCGAAAAAGGCACCGGGAAAAAGGCATTCGCAGAAAGCATTCACTTATTAAGCCCACTCGCATCAAAACCATTTACGATCATACACTGTACGGTAGAGGTCTTAAAAAACGTGGACGAACAGCTTTTCGGCATGCATGGAATCCTCACTTCCGGTAACGAAAGCACACTCTACTTACAAGATATAGAAGCATTATCTATGACTTTACAAATGAAGTTACTGGACTGTTTACGACACGCTCCAGAAGGCTTCCCTGTCCAACTCATTATTTCTTCTACACAAAATTTATATGAATTAGCCGAAAGTGATGCATTCAGCTCCGAGTTATATGCCCAATTAAATCCGTTGCAACTGACCATTCCTGCACTTCGCAACAGGAAAGAAGACATTCCCTATTTACTGTCACACTATATGCAGGAAATATGTTTCAGACATAAAATACCCGAGAAGTCTTTTACCACTTCGGCTGTGACGTACTTAATGAATTACGAATGGAAAGGCAATATCGAAGAATTGATTGACGTGCTAGAACACTTAGTCAGCACGGTTCATTCCAATAGCATCGACGTAACAGATTTACCCCAACTAATCGTGGATGGACAAAATATCCACACATTGGAAAATATCAGAGAGAAACAAGACGCAGAAGAAAAAAAGATGATTATCGATTTACTAGATAAAACAGACGGCAATAAATCAAAGACCGCTGAGCTGCTTGGCATCCACAGAACGACGTTATACAAAAAAATGAGAAAATTTAATATTTGACTAGAGTGTAGCCTTAATGCTACACTCTGTTTATTAATAAAAGTGTAGCCTAGACGCTACACTTTTTTATTACTGTTTTAAACGTCCTACTTTATTACACGTATTATAATGTAAGGAGCTGACCTGATGGAAACTTGCAAAACGTTTCAAATGCCACCCACCATACTGTACCAGCAAAATTCATTTGCACAGATTGGTGAAAAAGCTGTACATCTCGGTAAGAAAGCACTGATCATCAGCGACCAAATCATGCAGAATCTCGGATACGTAGAAGAGTGTCAGCGTGAATTATTGGAACACTCTGTTAAAAGTGTAGTCTTCCTTGGTGTAGCTTCAGAGCCCAATGACCAATATGTAGAAGATGCACTTCAATTATATCAAGATGAAACATGCGACTTGATTATTTCATTAGGTGGCGGAAGTTGTATCGACACGGCGAAAGCAGTTGCAGTAGTAGCGACTAACGGTGGAAACATCGAAGACTACGTAGGCATGAAGAAAATTGCACAAATAGCACCTGTACCCCACATCGCGATTCCAACTACTGCAGGAACCGGTTCAGAAGCCACAGACGTCACCGTCATCACGAATTCAGCAACAACAGTGAAAATGATGATTAAACAGCCTGCTTTCATGCCGAATGTAGCCATCGTCGATCCATTGCTGACGCTCTCTTCTCCTCAAAAAGTAACAGCAGCGACCGGCGTAGACGCACTGAGTCACGCCATTGAAGCATACATATCTAAAAAATCTCATCCGATGACAGATATGATGGCATTATCCGCAATCAAGTTAATCTCAAAGAATTTGTATCAAGCATTCACGGACGGTCAAAACATCGAAGCTAGAGAAGGTATGTCACTCGCTGCGCTTCAAGCTGGAAGTGCATTTTCCAATGCATCCGTTTGTTTAATCCATGGAATGTCTAGGCCCATTGGTGCCCTATTTGATGTGCCACACGGTTTCTCGAATGCGATGCTTTTACCTGCTATACTGGAATATAGCAAAGATGCATGTATTGATAGATTGGCAGACATCGGCCGGATCTTTTCTTCCGAAGCAGAACAAGTATCAGATGAAGCTGCCGCAGAAATCGCTGTACAATCAGTGAAGGATTTATGTAAAGCATTAGCTATCCCGAATCTTGAACAATGGGGAATTCCACGTGCAGAGTTTGTAAGCGCTATCAGTAAAATGTCTACAGACGCGATCGCCAGCGGAAGCCCTAGCAATAATCCTAAAACACCCTCAAAAGAAGAAATCGCAGAGCTATATCAAGTATGTTATGAATACCAATTTTAATAGAATATGTAATTACACTAGGAGGCCATCTATATGACAACAAATTCAACAGTAACAGTACAAAACTATATTAACGGTGAATGGGTATCTGCTACGACAGACCAAACAGAGCCTGTATATAATCCTGCCACTGGAGAAGTCGTCGCACACGTACCCATCTCAACAAAAGAAGATGTAGATCGCGCAGTACAAGTAGCTAGCGAAGCATTTGTTACTTGGAAAGAAGTACCCGTTCCACGTCGCGCACGTATTCTATTCAAATATCAGCAACTATTAGTCGATCACTGGGATGAACTCGCTCGAATTATCACAGTCGAAAACGGAAAAAACCTTACTGAAGCGCACGGTGAAGTACTACGCGGAATTGAATGTGTAGAATTTGCCACAGGAGCCCCTACGTTGATGATGGGTGATAACTTGCCATCCGTCGCATCAGGTTTGGAATCTGGAACCTATCGCTATCCAATCGGCGTCATTGGCGGAATTACTCCATTCAACTTCCCGATGATGGTGCCATGCTGGATGTTCCCGATGGCAATCGCAACAGGAAATACATTTGTACTCAAGCCGTCCGAGCGCACACCGATGCTAGCAAACCGCTTAGCTGAACTACTCGAAGAAGCCGGATTACCTAAAGGGGTATTCAATATTGTGCACGGAGCACACGACGTAGTAAATAGTATTCTAGATCACGAAAAGATCGCCGCCATTTCATTCGTAGGTTCTCAGCCCGTTGCAGAATACGTCTACAAACGCGGAACAGATAATCTAAAACGCGTTCAAGCACTAGCGGGAGCAAAAAATCACTCCATCGTCTTAAAAGATGCGAACTTAGACAATGCCGCCACACAAATCATCAACGCAGCATTCGGTTCAGCCGGAGAACGTTGCATGGCATGTTCAGTCGTCGCTGTTGAAGAGGACATTGCAGATGAATTTGTTGAAACATTGCTCAATCGAGCAAATGAACTCACAATCGGAAACGGTTTGGACGAAGGAATCTTCCTTGGACCCGTCATTCGTGACACGCATAAAGAACGTACAGAACAATACATCGCGACTGGTGAAAATGAAGGCGCAACAATGGTTCGCGATGGTCGCCTAGACAGTGCAGCTAAAGAAAAAGGATACTTTGTCGGACCTACGATCTTTGATCATGTCACGAGCGAAATGAAGATTTGGCAAGACGAAATTTTCGCCCCTGTCCTATCGATCAGCCGTGTGAAAAACTTGGATGAAGCGATCGACTTATCGAATAAATCCAAGTTCGGTAACGGCGCATGTATTTTCACAAGAGACGGTGGAAACGTACGCAATTTCCGCGAAAATATTGACGCAGGAATGCTCGGATTAAATATCGGCGTACCTGCACCTATGGCCTTCTTCCCATTCTCCGGTTGGAAAGATTCCTTCTATGGCGATCTTCATGCGAACGGTAAAGACGGACTGAATTTCTATACACGTCAGAAAGTACTTACGGGGCGTTGGGAATAAGTAAAAAATCATCGAAGTGCGTTACCCGATACAGTAAACTTCTCTTTCTCACTAATGAAGTGACAGATCCAAATTAAAACCGAAATCAAAAAAGGCAAAGAGAGAATTTCTATAAACTCTCTCTTTGCCTTTTAATAAATTGCAACATATTTACACAACTCCACAAACCCAGCTCGTATCATATCGTCAATCTATACATATTTGAGTATCTACCTGAACTGATTACTAAATTAAAAATAACTAGTGTGAATTCGGTAGCATACCGTCTTCACACTAGTCATTAACATGTTTAATACGTTTTAATCCAGTTTATACGTCTTCGTTTCTAGCGTTTTATTCGTCTCGCTATAGGCTTTTATTGTAACTGTGCTACCTGCTTTTAGATTATTAAACGTATGGGTAAACTCATTCCATCCTGTCAGACGAAGTGGAATCCCGTTAATCTTGACCGCGTGGACTTCAGGTTTTGCGGTAATTTTGAAGTGATGCAAACCTTCACCAGAAGTATAGTGTATGGTTTCAATAGCTGCTAATGGATCCGTTACTTCAAAAGGCATAGTTGTTTTCTTACTCAACGTTTCACCTTTCGTAGAGCGAATTTCATCTGACACTTCTAGCTGATATATCTTTCCAGATACGTAAGATGTTCTTGGTGTTATTTTAATCGTCCTACCATCACTTAATAACTGTACGGAAGCAGCATGCTTTTTACTGCCATCCATTATATAAATGTTGGCTTCGGTTACAGAGCCCGGTTCAACCTGTTGGCTGAACTTAATACTCCATGATTTCATAGCATCATGGACTGATTTAGATGGGAATGACTTTGCTGAAGCGGCAGGGACAATGACCAAAGTTACCAAGCACATCAGTACTGTCGATAAAAAGAATCGTTTCCACATTTTCATTAATCTTCACCTTCCTTAATTGGTTGTTCCTATTTTCAAGTCTTCGAGTGAATAGTATTTAAGTATATTTGACAATAAAGATTGCTCTGTCAGCAATGAATATAATGAGTAACTGCCTTCAAGTGGGCTAGCAGGAAGGTCCGAAAAGATTTTATTTCCTGCAACCATTTTATTGAATGAAGAGTCTATCACCGTATCCGAATCATCATACACCACAATTTCCAGTGTACTATTTGGCTGAACATCATCAAATACAAAAGTAAATTTATCATTCATTCTAACTTCCGACTCTTTTGTTACTTCCCCATCTGCAGAATGAATCGTCGCTACTGCCTTCTTCGCAAATGCATCGGCTTCTACTTCGACAGTAGTAAGCGTGTTGTTACCTAGTTGAGCCGCATACGTGAAAATCTTCTGAATTACTTTCTTTGGAACTTCAATACGAATATTGCCTATTCCAACTTGATCGATATAATCAGCTAATCCTGAATCGAGTATATCTGCAAATGATTGTTCAGATTGAATAGCTGGAACGCTAATAAGTAAACTTTGATTAACTTTTATATCGTACTTATAGTTGCTAAGCACACTTTTTGGAACCGTCACTGCTATCTTTTGATCTCGTACAATAGAATAACTGGGAATTTTAGGCAAATGTATAACAAGTGTTTTGCCATTCACAATAAACTTACCATCTTTCGCTATGGCAGAAGATGCAATCGCCCACTCTTTCGTTTGGTCAGTCACTACAAATCCTTTTAGTAATGCCGCTTTTTTGCTAGCATTCGTTTCGATTGTAGCGTCCCATTCTGCATTAGTTAAAGTCATAGTAATTGAACGATTACCCGCTTGGACATCTGACTCCGCAAATGATGTTTGCCCTAAACTTGCGGATGCAATTCCGCCAATTGAAACTGTTCCATTTTGTACATCTTTTGTTTTCACTGGTGAACTACTTTCATAATTCTTCAACATCGTATTTTTAAAGTTCAATGTAAAGGATTGTCCATTTTCTGTTGAATACGTTGGAACTGCAGGAAGTTTAATCGTCAATCTGTTCTTCGCTACGGAGTAGTCAGAAGTCGTGAAATTCCAAGGCAACGAGGCACTACTGAACATTGTTTTTAACTCTGCAACACTCAAGTTGTCTTTAAACTCTGCATTGTTAAGCGTAACAACAAGAGTTTTACTTCCTCTTTGAATATCTTCCGGCTCTAAATTCATGCCTGTTCCAGATAAAGACGCTGTGACAGCAGCGACTTTAAAAGCAGAGTCAATTTGTAGAGGTCCAGATGCACGAACATTTAGTAATTCTGTAGGTATCGTAATATTAACATGTTGATCTTCTGTCAATATGAATGCATCGTTATTATATAACTTCAACGTCGCGGTTGTATCACTTGTTCTTGTGATTTTGTATTTTATTTCCTTATTGTTACTCGTTGATAAAACAATCGGTTTTGTAGCATTAATACTTTCTATATTTGATTTCCAACTATCATTTTTCAACGAAATGATTACGGTCTGACCACCTCTAGCCACATCCAAATCATTGATTTTACTTGTTGCAGTACCCGTTATGACTGCTGATTGATTATTAACAGGTTCCACTTCAATACTATCCTCTTTACTAAGGAAGTATTGATCAGCTACTAGAAGAGATTTCCCAGTTAGTTCTTGGCTTTTAAACAGAATCTTTCCGCTGAATTTATCTGAAACTGCTGGTAATTTTATTGTCACTGTATAATTATTTGTACGTTTCACATCTGCTCGGGCTAATACTTCTGCTTCAGAGGTGTACCACGTGAAAGCTTTTAAAAGATTTTCACGCTTTGTTGTATTGGTAGCTACATCATGTTGCCATGTGTTATTTACCAACGATAGTACAATGGTCTTTCCACCTTTAGCAAAGTCCGTCTGCGTCATAACTGGCATAGCGGTACCAGATAGCAGAACTTTAGGCTGTGCTTTAATGCTAAACTGTTGTACAGGAATTTTCACATCGTTCTGTAGCAATTGATAAGGAATGTTGATAGACAAATGCATATCTTTTATTAAATGAAGATCTTCTACTGTAGGAAAATTAATCGTGACCTCTGAATCATTAGTAGTAGAATCAATATTAGTAGAAGACAATTTATTTTTGATTAATTGCCACTGGTCTTTCTGATCGTTCGCTTGAATACTATCGAGAAGAAGCATTTTCTTTTCGACAGAAGACAAAGCCCACTTTGCATTTTCTAATTTAAACGTCAATTTCGGTGAAACTATAGTATCTTTTATATCTTTTTCTAATAACGTTCCCTCAATATTCATAGTAGGAGTGGCGTCTTGTTTGATTGTAAACATAACAGGCGTTCCTGATATTTTATCGCCAGTAATTTCAGTCCCAGTTTCACTAATTATTCCTTCACTATTTACATTTTCAACTTTATAAAATAGTTTAGGTACTTGAACTTTGACAATACCTGCATAGCTACTATTTAAAGCAGGTAATTTTAACAGTAACGTTCTCTTATCATTAGAGTATGAAACAGTTTTGTTAGGGTCAGTATTTTTCAAAGCCTGTGCTGCATCCCAAACACCTGCACCTGAGTTTGTAAAACTGTCTAACAACGTATTGAAGTTAGTAATGGTTGTTATGTATTCTTCATCCCATTTTGCATTTAACAATTGAAGCTCTACTACTTTGCCACCCTTTTGTATGTTATTCAGTACAGTATCCTTCGTAATAGACCCGCCTAATGTAATCTGCGGCTCTGCAAAAATCGTAAAGTTTACAGGTGTTACTTCTCCAGGCCAATTTTCAATTAATACCGGGTTGATATTGATGGTGATATTCTGGTTCTGAGTAACTTTATAATCTTTTCCACTTGGTAATGTCAAGATCAACTCGGTTCTATCTGTTGGATTTTCCTGGACAGTAATATCTTTTTTCAGCTTTTCCCACTGTTCTTTATCCTGATCGGCAATAATGGCATTAAGTAAAATCTGCTTTTTTTCTGCATTTGTTAATATGTCAGTAGCCCACTCTTTGCCATTCTCCAATTTTAATTTCAGTATGAAACCTTGCTGGTTAATATCTGCTGCAGTCGTGTATTTTTTATCTAACGTGACTGTTGTAATCGTTTCTCCGGCTGCTACCACTAGTGTTGGTGAAACAGTTGAAAACACTAGCATAATCGCAATTAATGGAAAGAATATTATTCTCCATCTGTCTTTGTTCTTCATTTTACTCATTACATCTCCTCTTTTCTTCTGACTCTGTCCGTATTATAAATAGAGCAGTTTGGGTTTTACTTACTGTTCTTGCTATCGGCTAAATCTATACGTAGTTTAGTCCTTTTTACCACTTAAAATCAATGATTCCAAAGATTTACTTATCGACAGAATTATATACTTATAAAAATTACATTAGGCATTTAGTTTCTGTTCATCAAAATCAATATTTTTTCACTGTAAATAGAACAAAACGCTATTTGGGGCTTCATCATTTCGTTTGTGATTTGTGATTTGTGATTACTTCCTTCACTCAAACTACGTATCTTTTTAATAATCAAATGATTCTCCAAGTTATTAAAAAAAGCCGAAGCAAATATGTTATATCGAACTCTATTATTTTCACGTAACGTGTACTAATCCGTAATCCTCCCACATACAGATAGTCCGTAAGAGAAAAAGGGAGGAATCATTCATGAAACCAGCAATTCAAAACAGTAACGCAAGAGGGACTACAAAACAGACCACAATGAAAGCAGCGATCGTTAAAGAGTTTCAGACAAAGTTACAAATTGAAAACACACAAAAACCAACACCTGGAGCCGGTCAGGCATTAGTCAAACTAGAGGCATGCGGCGTCTGTCATACAGACTTACACGCAATCAATGGTGACTGGCCTGTCAAACCGAAACTTCCTCTCATTCCAGGTCATGAAGGTGTAGGAATTGTTGAAGCTATTGGACCGGACGTCAATTCCGTACAAGTCGGAGATCGTGTCGGTATACCTTGGCTCTACTCTGCATGCGGTGAGTGTGATTATTGTCTACAAGGGAAAGAAACGCTATGCCATAGTCAAGAAAATGGTGGCTATTCAGTGGATGGTGGGTACGCGGAGTATTGCCTCGCAGCAGCAGATTACGTTGCGAAAATCCCTGGAAATCTAAGCTCTGTTGAAGCCGCACCTATCCTCTGCGCAGGTGTGACAACATATAAAGCGTTGAAAGTATCCGGTGCAAAACCAGGAGACTGGGTGGCAATTTACGGCATCGGTGGATTGGGTCATGTAGCGTTACAGTATGCGAAAGCTATGGGGTTCAATGTAGTGGCAGTTGATATCGCGGATGAAAAATTGGAACTGGCGAAGAAACTCGGAGCCGACATTATAGTGAACGGCAAAAATGAAGATCCTGCCGAAGCGATTCAACAGCAAGTCGGTGGCGTACAGGCGGCGATTAGTGTAGCGGTATCTCAAGTACCTTTTGAGCAAGCGTACCGTTCCGTCAAACGCGGTGGCACTTTGGTTGCTGTCGGATTGCCACATGAAGATTTACCGATCCCTATTTTCAATACGGTGTTAAACGGAATCACAGTAAAAGGTTCCATCGTGGGAACACGAATCGACATGAAAGAAGCGCTTGATTTTGCCGCACGCGGGAAAGTAAAGGCGCAAATTGAAACAGCTCCCCTTTCCGATGTGAATGCAGTGCTTGAAAAGATGGAAAAGGGTCAAATCAATGGACGTATTGTGTTGACGTTTGATTGATAGTAAGTAGAGTCGTGACAACTTAATCGCACATCGAGATGATCAGAACAAGGCATCCAATCGGTTTATCGATTGGATGCCTTGTTTATTATCGATTATTGGGTTGGTAGAATTATTAACACTCTTTTATTATCAAAACCGAGTGAATTGCATTACATCGCCTTGCTGAACGCTACATATAGTACAGCAAGGAGGTGAAGTTTATGTCGAAATGTGCACATGTAAGCAATGAATGGCTTTTCTTCTTCGGGATTTTAGCCGGATATGCGTTGCTCGGTTTATTTTTAATCGTTCCGGGCTTATTGGGCGCTCTCACTGGAAGCTTGCTGCTGTTAGCTCTTGCTGTGGTGTTGGTGATCATCATCGTGTTGTTCGCCTTGGCGATCATTCTGAAAGGCCTTTCGCGGCTGTTTCGTTATCGTAAACGCTGATGAAAAAGACAGTCGTCACTTGTACAGTGGCGGCTGCCTTACATATATTGCCTACCACATGTGTAGGATAGGTTGGCAAGATGTTGAGGTGTGGTGAGCGTTAGGTTTTCACATCTACAAATATTTAAACCTCTTTCTAACAATCACTCTATATCCACTAAATATCGCTCTTTCGGAACTATTTAAACCAAAGAATGACAGTAAGACTATATACGTTACTGCAACAAAAACCATTTTCAATAATAGTGCTAACCATCCTTCCCATCCCATACTGTTAACTAGTTGTCCTAGTAAAACAGTTACAATCACTGTAGGAAGAATACCTTTTAAGGTCTCTCTAAAAAATCTAGGTACGTTGATCCCAATCTTATATTGGTAATACCAATTTATCACACCAATTTGGAAAATAATAATCGAGACAGCTGTCGAAATTCCTATCCCCATCGGACCGTATAGCATACCTAACCATATGGAAAGCGGAATATTTAAGAGCGCCATGACAAGATAAGCCTTCGCCTCAAACCTGTGCATACTTTTGACTTGCAAAATCACACCGCCAAGCGTTTGAAACATAGGAACTGTCACCGGTATGAAAATCAGAAGAGTGATCCAATACACTTCTCCATATTCTTCTCCAGCCCAAAATTCTATAAAAGATTGCCCCGTTACGATAAAACCTGATAAGACGATACCCAATATCACAAATTGGATACGACCGATCTGAATCATTAAACTGGTCAATACTTCTCCACTTGCTCCTTCACTTACTAAATTAGATACCTTTGGCATAAAAACGTTGGATATAGCTAATGAAAGTTGTTGATAATAGATTACGAGGGTTAAGGATAATGCATATAGCGCAACTGCTACTGTACTGCTATATATTCCTAATGTCACTTGACCAATTCTCCAAAAGAGTTGATTCACAATCGCTGTAATGAAAATAAAAAAAGAATAATTCATAATTTCTTTAATAAATTCCATATCGAATTTATACAATCTGATTTTTATTTTAAGATGGTTGAAGCAATATATAGCGTATACTACCCCAATTCCAATATTTAAGATTGTATCAATGATAACAATGGCAATAGACTTATACCCCATTAACAGTAGTGTAATGAGAACACCAATACGCAAGCATATTCTGACGATCCCTATCACATTCACGACCACAAATCTTCCATACCCATTGGCGATAAAATGAAATGCCCCAAGAGGAAGTGATAACATTAAATTAAATACTAGAATAGCCGCCATAATCTTAGCCTTAGAAAATTCGGCATCCGTAAGAGAATGAGCAAAGAAAAGATCCAGATTCATTACGAGTAATGTGCCTATTAGTAATACTAAAAGCGAGATCAAACCATAAATTAAAAATATAGTAGCCAAAAAGTTTTCTTGTTTTTTATCATTTTTTTCACTTTGATACTTCGATATAAACCTGTACATCGTATTGTGTAATCCCAAATCCATAATCGCAATATACCCTACAATTGAACCGATTAACATATACAAACCATATTCAGATTGACCGAGATGCCGCAGCAGGAATGGTGTGAACAATAACCCGCTAAAGGTAGTTAAAATAATATTTACATAGGATAGAAGTGCACCTGATTTAATTTGATCTTTAGCCA
This sequence comes from Sporosarcina sp. P25, assembly GCF_002743235.1. NCBI lineage: Bacteria > Bacillati > Bacillota > Bacilli > Caryophanales > Caryophanaceae > Sporosarcina > Sporosarcina sp. P25. Next base: position 226,891 of record NZ_PDYV01000001.1, on the reverse strand, counting down.
TACACACCACCCCTACTCTTCAGTAATTCAATCTTTAAAAACTCTATTTCGAATGAATATTTTACTTGCCAAATTTAATATATAAACTTGTGCGTTAGTATTTCTGCCTGACTGCAGGGGCCTTGTTCATAGTGTAAGTGTATTCCGCCTAGTAAAGATTCAAACAAGTTTATCAATCGGGTGGTTGCATATTTTGCATTCCATGTTTCGTATAATGTATGATAGGCCTCAATTCCCAATCTTTCAGCTAAACCAGTAGTATCTAATAAACTGGCAACACATTTGTATAGGTGATGTATATCTCCATTCTTATAAATTAATCCGTTTTTATTTTGTTCGAGTAAAAATGGTACAGAACCAATAGCATGACTTGCAACTACGGCACATCCACTATTCATAGCTTCGTTCAAGACTGCTCCCCAACCTTCATTGAAGTCACTAGTGAATAAATAGATATTTGCGCGTTCCATATGACGTCTTACTTCATCTGGCTTCATGTTACCTAGCAGGTTTACATGAGTAGAAAGATCATATTTCTCTATCATTTCTTTCAACTCATCTTCCATCTCTCCGGAACCAATGATATCCATGTGAAACAAGTAATCGCTGGCCTTTAACATGGCAGCTACTTGTATCGCCTGTTCTGGATGTTTTAGTCCTAATAGCCTTCCTACCCACAATATTTTAGGAACTCTATTCTGTTTCTTTTCCATTAGCTCTTTTATGTCATGACGCTTTACTTCAGGGAAGTATCCCCACTTAAATGCCTTTTTCTTATACGCTCCTACTAGTCTAAAATCTGCAGCAGTGTATGCACTTGCACATAACATATACACATTTTTATTCAGATAACGCGTGTGGTTTTTCACTAAAGGAAAGAAGGATCTAGGACTCACCACTCTGTAACGTCCCTTTTTAAAAATCCTTTCAGAGTAGCGAAAGGTGATTTTGTTCTGCTTCAGCCTTTCTTTTATAAAAATTGCTGGTGCGGAACCGATAATTACAATTTCACTTTCTTCACTTAATTGAAGAGCTTTATGATAATTTTCATCAGTAGCATAGGAGTTGAGTGTAAAGGGATATTTCTCGCTCATATCTTCATACCCTAGCTCTACTCGTTCTTCGTGCATGGGTTCAGTTGCAACGAACTTAAAATCCCTTCCAAGCCTTTCGTACATTTCCAGGCAGAAAGGTAATTGATGATGATTCAAGAAATTTGAGTAGAATGTCACTTTCATGATGTCACCTCATTTCGTTTTCCTATCTACAGCAAAGGCTATGCAGTGAGCACTAATTAATTTTATTGTCATGCATAATATTCATGTAAATATCTGTAATCGTCTTATAAATCATCCCGTCATCATGGAGAGTATGTACAGCTTTTAACGCATTTTGAGACAGCCTATTCGCTAGTTGTGGATCTTCAAAAATCATCTTGATATATTCTGCAAGCAATTCATACTCTTCAAAACGATAGAGTAATGCGATGTCTTCATGGGTGGCGTATTCAGGTATCCCCCCTACATTACTAGCTATACATGGTGTTCCTACCATCATTGCCTCTTTTAAGGTGCTAGAGTGGTTCTCCAATGCTGAGGAAAGTACAAACACGTTAACTTTCGACATGGTCTTAGCCATATTGTCAGGTGTTAAAGGACCGGTGAATTCTATATGATCCATCAAGTCCAGTTTATCTATTAGTCCTTCGATGTATTTCATATAACCTGATTTTTTTAGTCTACTTTTTATATTTCGATCACTAATCATCGGATTCCCTGGTACTACTAACTTAACATTTGGATACGTTCTTTTTACTAATGCCAGTGCCTTCAAAATCATGTGTAATCCCTTTAATGGGTAACCTGATGCGTTACACATAATGGTATAAGGCTCACTCGTTTCATATGACCATCGGTAGTTTTTAAATGTTTCATTAATACTTAACGGACACGAATGAATGTTGAGATCAGGAATGATCGCTTTGCAATTAGCATTGGTCCATATATTTTCACTAATAATGTTTCCGGAAATTCTCAGCATTTCTTTTTCATACTTGCTGTTCTTTAAAAATTTTCTTTTTTGCGCAAGAACAGAATCGCCTTTTATCATGTCACGCAAAGTGATATTTTTCTTCAACTCATCGTGTTCAATTCCCGCCTCGTAATATTTCGCAATGGATGCCAATAATCCCTGTATGAATAGTACAGAAGGAATAGTAGGTTTTGCTTTAAGTGCAGCTAATCCTTGTGTAAACTCACTTCCCCACACCTGAATAATATCAGGTGCTTCTTTAGTTAAAAGTCTTTCCCAATCCTGAATATGATCTTTTTTTGCATGATCATATTCAACTGGATTACCGCCTGGTAGGATATAATATTTTACATTCTCTTCTTCTAAGTAAATATACGTTTTATTTCTCCCTGTTGTAACAATCACTAATTCATGTTCTTTTGTAGAGATGAATTCCTGTAGTAATGCATCCATCCATAGGCCATTAGATTCTCTGCCAAATAATTTCTGATGAATGGATCCTATAACAATATTCGTAATCCACATCACTTTCATATGCCATGCTCCCTTCCAGTAACAACAACGCTTCGTTTTTTTGGAACTTTAACTTTAACTTTTTCTCTCTTAAAAGCATACGGAATATACGGGATTGCAGGTATGACACAGAATATGACAAATCCTATTTCAATTACATAAAGTACCGGATTAATAGTACCGAATAATAAAAACAGGAAGTAGATGACTAGTAAGAAACCCGTAAAGCTAGTTTTTTTATAATATTTCAGATGTTTTTTAAAATTAAAGTAAAAAGTTAAGAACAAAGGAACTCCAGTGAATAACCCGTAAAACCCTAGTAAATCAAACCACCCGGAGTGTCCTTCGATTCTTCCAGATTCTATATGGCTGAACGGACCCAGTATTCCAAAGAAGGGATTGGAAAAGAATGTTTGTAAAGAAGATAAGTATAAATCTACTCTATTACCTAGTTGTCCACCGTTAAAATCTATTAAAAGTGAGTTAGCCAAATCTGTGAACTTTTCATTTAGAATATAGTTCCAACTAAGCTTATCTGCTATAGCTAAGAAAAAGTTCCCCATAGCGATTTGATCCACTACCACTAACAGAAAAAAAGAAGTAATCATTAATAGAAGTAACGTCACTCTATTTTTGGCAAAGACAACCAGTATAATTCCAAGTATGGATATCAATAAGGAAGTAGCGTAGGAAGCTTGTATCAGCATCTGAAAAGCAACAATACTAAATAACAGAGCTAACGCTTTATGTGTTACTGTGAATAAAGAAGGATTTCTTATGATAGGATATAAACTACCTATTAACAGGAAAACCACACTGTAAATATGGCCAAATCCACCAATGCCTAACTTAGTATACATTTGAATAAAATCTGCTCTTCCAGTCGCAAGCTCTCTAGATGCCATCGGATAATCCAGTAAGCCTAAGTAGGTTTGAAAATTACCTATTATAAAGAATATAATGGTACAAATTGCGATCAATCCTAAAGCTTTATAATCTTTCTTATAGTACATATAATAATGATTAATAAATATTCCGGCTAAGAAGATGGGAAAGCTGATAGTAATGGCATTCGTTCCTGCGGCTCCATAAAATAATGTGCCCGTAAGGAAGTAAGGAATGAAAGTAATAAAAAAAACTAGAACAAATACTAAATCTAATGACCATTTTTTCAGAATCCATCTCATATCAGTCGTGATGAACCAAATGAATAGCCAGAATAGTAAGAAAATGACACCTATTATACTTCTCACATATGGAATAGCAATCCACATACAAACAAAAATAATGGCTAAATGATTAATACTAGTTAACAGAGGACTAATATCTTTACTAGTGAGGACTTTTTTAGTTTCGAACATAAAATCAACCCTTGAAAATCAGATTTTTTCATTCGATTTAAATAGTCTACTTAATATTCTTCATGCTCATTTCCCCCACACTACTCGGTTTACATAGTCCGTGTAGGACAAAATAATTCGTAATACCTTATCCGAAACATTTGGCATACTATAATCACCGACAGGTCGCAAGCTTCCTTGTTCTTGCGTCTCTAAAACTTTCAACCCTTGTATAATTCTTTCTTTCTTCAAGCCCACCATCATGACGGACGTTTCTTCCATCGCTTCTGGTCTTTCATGAGCTTGTCTTATATTCAACGCTCGAAAGCCGAGAATAGAGGACTCTTCACTTATCGTTCCACTGTCACTCAGCACAGCTTTTGCATCTTTTTGAAGCTTTATATAATCATTGAATCCTAAAGGCTTCATCGTCTTAACTAAAGGATGAAATTCTATTCCCTTTTCTTCAATCATGTTCTTCGTTCGTGGATGTGTACTGACAATCACTGGCATTTGATACTTCTCTGCAATCGTATTCAAACTGTCCACCAAATCTAGGAAGTTCACTTGCGAATTAATATTTTCTTCACGATGTGCGGATATGACAAAATAGCACCCTTTTTCAAGATCCAGTCTTTCGAGCACTTCGGAGCGATCAATATCATCTCTTCTGGAATGGATCACTTCAAACATCGGACTACCGGTCTTGATGATTCGGTCTGCTGGCAAGCCTTCTCTTAAGAGGTATTCCCTTGCGATATCACTGTAGGTTAAATTAATATCAGCTATATGATCTACAATCTTTCTATTGGTTTCTTCTGGCACCCGTTGATCAAAACACCTATTACCGGCTTCCATATGGAATATAGGGATTTGTTTTCTTTTAGCTGCAATAGCACTAATACAACTGTTGGTATCCCCTAGTACAAGAAATGCATCGGGCTGTACTTCGTCAATCACTGGATCGATGTGAATAAGTATATTCCCTATAGTTTGCACGGCTGTTCCATTCGCTGAATTCAGGAAGTAATCAGGCTTTTTTAATTTGAAATTCTCAAAAAACACTTCATTTAACTCATAATCATAATTTTGTCCGGTGTGAACTAGCGTATGTTCAACAGCAGACGAACTATCTAATTTATTGATGACTGCCGACAATCTTATGATTTCAGGTCTCGTCCCAACTACTGTCATGACTTTTAATTTTTTCATCATCAGACCTCCAAAAAGTATGTGTCGGGTTTTTCCGCATCAAAGCACTCATTTGCCCACATAACAGTTACCAAATCACTATCTCCAGTATTAACAATCGAATGTGCATAGCCAGGCGGGATATCGACCGACTGTAGCTTGTCCCCACTCACTTCATACTCGATCATTTTATCGGAATCCATTCCTCTGAAACGAATGACTCCTTTCCCACTGACAACTAAGAACTTCTCATTTTTTGTATGATGCCAATGATCACCTTTGGTAATATGAGGTTTTGAAACATTAATAGAAACTTGACCTCTTTCACGACTCCTTAAAAATTCAGTAAAAGATCCACGATCATCACGATGCATAGTCAAATCATATGAAAACTGATCCTCCGGCAAAAAGCTTAGATACGTACTATACAAGGCCTTAGTTAAAGCGTTCTCCATATCGGGAATATATAAATCGCTTCTACTGTCCTTAAAACTACGTATCAGATCGGCTAACTCTCCAATTTTAATAGGATGTGATACAGCAACCGTACAACGCCCCTCAATGACTGTCGGCTTTCCTTCTAACGCAAGCTTGAACTCTTCTACTACATCGTCGATATAACATAAATTCAACTCTGCATTCGGATTATTGACTTGAATGTCTAAATCCCTTGCGATATTATGACAAAATGTAGCCACAACAGAATTGTAGTGAGGCTTGCTCCACTTTCCAAACACGTTAGGCAGACGATACATATATACTTCAACACCTGTTTCTCTCTGATAGGCAGCCACTAATTCTTCAGCAGCCTTTTTACTTCTTCCGTAGGGATGATCCTGTTCCGCTTGAATAGAAGAAGTGATCAGAATCGGCGCTTTATTTTGATGTTGATTTAACAAATTCAATACTTGAGAAGTCAGACCGAAGTTCCCTTCCATGAATTCGTTGTCATCTTGCGGTCTATTCACACCTGCTAAATGAAATACAAAATTACATTCTCTTGTGTAATGCTCTAGCTGTGTAAAATTAGTATCTCTAGTAAATTCAAATATTTCACTGTACCCCGTATTTTTTAGTTCCGCAATCAGATTTTTTCCTAAGAATCCTTTTGCTCCGGTAACTAGGATTTTCATGAAGCAGACCACCTTTTAATTCATAATAGGGAAGGTTCTATTCCAGTGTTCTAATTCAGTTCTAACATACTCTAATTCTAACAGCCTTTCCTTAATCTGTTCAACAGTCAAGATGTCAGTATTATCTGAATTGTATTCTTGGATACTAGAAAGCTCACGATCTCCTTCTTCAAAATACTTATCGTAGTTCAATTCTCTTTTATCTGATGGAACTCTATAGAAGTTTGGTAAATCTTCGCACTTCACATATTCCTCTTTCGTAAGCAATGTTTCATAGCGTTTTTCTCCATGACGCGTGCCAATAATTTTAATCTCATTACTTGCATTGAATAACTCTTTGATCGCTTGTGCCAATGCACCAATCGTACTAGCTGGAGATTTTTGGACCATGATATCTCCCGCTTCTGCATTATGGAAAGCAAACACTACGAGTTCGACCGCTTCTTCCAGACTCATTAAGAATCTAGTCATACCCGGGTCCGTAACGGTAATAGGCTGTCCACTTTTGATTTGATCGATGAATAGAGGAATAACAGATCCACGTGAAGCCATGACATTTCCGTATCTCGTACCACATATTAAAGTTCTTTCCGGGGAAACGGTTTTGGATTTTGCCACAAACACTTTTTCCATCATCGCCTTAGAAATGCCCATTGCGTTGATCGGATAGGCAGCTTTATCTGTCGACAGACAAACGACCTTTTCTACTCCATAATCGATGGCGGCCGTTAAGACATTGTCAGTTCCTAAGATATTGGTTTTTACAGCTTCAAGTGGGAAGAATTCACATGATGGAACTTGCTTTAATGCTGCTGCGTGAAAAATATAATCTACTCCATGCATCGCATTTTTCACACTAGCCAAATCTCTTACGTCACCAATATAAAATTTTAGTTTATTGTTTTTATTTAACTTCCGCATATCATCCTGTTTTTTTTCATCTCGAGAAAAAATTCGTATTTCTTTTATATCGCTGTCAAGAAATCTTTCCATTACCGCATGTCCAAAAGAACCCGTTCCACCTGTAATTAATAATGTTTTGTCCTTAAACATATCCAACACCTCACTTTTTGAAATGGCTTTCCAATATCTCAACTGAGCGATGTACTTTGAAGTTCTCTTCCATGTATTTGCGTCCATTCTCACCCATTATCTTCAACCTTTTGGAAGTAGACATTTCCTTCGCCTTATTTATAAAAACATGTACATCACCAGACCAAACCCATTCACCACAGTCGGCTTCTTCAATCAGCTCTTTTAAGTCTGTTACGTTATCCGTAGCTGCAATAATTGGTTTGGCATACTCCATGTACGATAGAATCCTGGATGGATAATTGGGTATCGAGAATCGCGGATCTAAGATGATCAAACCTACATCACTTTCTTTTGTGATTTGTTCATACTGATCTCTTGGAAGATTTTCAATGACACGCGCATTGTGTATAGATTTTTCTTCTATTACTTTTTCTAATTTCACTCTGTCCGTTCCCCGGCCAACGAATAGGAAATACATATTCTTTTCATCTTTGCAGCCTTCAACAACTTTACATAAAAAGTCTATATACTGCGGCTTCCCCATATTTCCACCAAACAAAAATACACAGGAGTCTTTTGGAATTCCAAGCTGTTCTCGCATGTTGATCTCATGTAGATTAATTACGTTTTTTGAATAACTCACTTTTTTCGTATTAGGAAATATTTCAACAGCAGAAGAGTGAAGTCTTGTATGATGAGTAAGAATATATTGCCTATTCGCATTAGACATGCACCCAATAACATCCGCAGTTTTCAGTAACTTGTTTTCTTTTGATTTAAAGTAATGATAAAATACACTCTTTTTATTTATCATTCCTAAATCTACAGCGTTTTGTGGAAAGATATCTTTTAACATCAGATAGGCAGGACAATTAAAACGTTTTTTTGCCCATGCAACGAGATCCGCATTCGTGACTGGTGGCGCTTCAAATAAAATGAAATCGAACTCTTTATTCGCAAAGTATTTAGTGATTCCACGTTTCATCAAGAGTGGGATCTTTAACGTCGTAACGCCTTTCTCTAGTAATCCAACATCATAATAATTACCCGTTACAATTCGTAGTACATTGAATCCTCTTTCTTGCTGTAATTCTGTACGTTCTTTATTCCTCGCTTGCTCTGACACTGCGACAGTCACTTCATGACCAGCCTCGTGTAAGGCTTCTGCCAAGTCGGTATATATAGTCGCACCTTTTGATGGTTCCGGAAATGAAGTAGCGATATATAACACTCTCACTATAGTCATTCTCCTTAAAAGACTTATTTTTTAACTTAGCAGTAAGAACTTCTCATTCATTTCCCGAATGCCGATTGCACTTTTATATTTCTTTACATACGGTTGGACTTCTCTTTCGTCCATCATATCAAGCCACCATCTGACATCTTCGAAACCTAGTTGATGCCTAAAATTCACAGTTCCTGATATTCTCGGGTTAATCTCGAAGATATAGTTTTTACCGCCACTCTTACGTAATTGAATGTTAAAACTTCCTACGAGACCTAGACCTTGCGCAGCAATGATCGCATCTCGCGTGATGGACGAATCATCCACTAACTTTACAAATTTCGTGTAGCCACCTTGTAATCTTCTTTGGAATGAAATGATTCGGATTTCTTTCCCATCGCTGAACACTCCGACTGTATATTCCTCATCTGACGCATCAATATACTCTTGAATGATCAGTAGTTCCGAAACACTTGAACTGATCTTGTCTAACTCTTTTTGAGTGGTAATGATCGTTAACAGTTTAGACCCGCAAGATTTTCTAAACTTCACAATATATTTCCTTCCGTCGGCCACGAAATTATCTTCTGAGAAATATTCTGGAATATCTAAGCCGAGATGTTCTAATCTTTGCGCTGTTAAATACTTGTCCAAGCAAATATCCACGATTTCTTTTCTATTGATTAACACTTTTACATTCAATCGTTCAAAAATATCCAAATGATGTATAATTGCTTCTATCTCGTGTTCACTTACAGGAACTAAGTGAGTTACGTTATAAATTTTGCATTTATTTGAGATTTGGGAGATATAATCCTCATTTCCTGCTGGAAGTGAAGAGAAGAATTTATCGACTACATCTAGTCCTACCGGATGTGAATCTATATCGCACCCAATCAACACATCGGACTCGTTCTTGAGGCATTTCAAAATACTATGCCCCACATCTCCACCGATTGCAGTAACTAATATGACTCTATTCATGATTCCTCTCCCCATTTCTAAACAAGATATCTATCAGCTTTTGATTTCCCGCATCGTATGTCTCAATGTCTCTGATCAATAATTGTCTATCCCAATGTATCTCCTGAAACTCGACTGTTCCATTTGGCAGTGTAAGTGTAGCGAAGCTAAAGCCATTCGTATCTCTTGGCTGTCCAATAGATCCCGGATTAATAACGGTTGTGGATTGCAGGTTCCTCACCATTCGATAATGTGTATGTCCATGTATCACGTAATCGAATGTCTCATATCCGTCCGCCTTCAATAATGTAGTATCTGGATAGACTCTTCCGTTGATAGGATCACTTACGCTTCCATGAAACACCCCCATTCTTTTCCCTTCCATTTCCAGAATGAGAGAATCGGGCATGTTTTCAATGAACACTTGGTTGTCAGCTGAAATCCGACTCATGATTCCTTTATAGGAATTCCCATACTTCTTCACTAACTGATCTTCGTCTTCTTCAGCCAAACAATAATCTAAGTAGTATTGGTCATGATTTCCTTTTACAGCGTGTAGATTCTTCATACTCCGCAGCTTCGATAGGATAGCATTTTGATCGTAGTAATAACCAAAGACATCTCCACAAAAAATATACTGATCAATTTCCAGCTGGTCGCTTTGCCTTAAGAATTCTTCGAATGCGTACAAGTTGCCATGTATGTCTGAGAAAAAACAAACTTTCATGTCATCACCACATTTCATTTACACCCATTTAAAATCTCTCAGACAATGTTTTAGCTATTCTCCTCGTTATAAACATGTTTTCGCTGAATGAGTAGATGTAGTGTTTTGAAGACGATTTTCACATCCAATAAAAAACTCAAATTGTCGACATAGAATACATCGTTTTCAAATCTCTTTCTCATAGAAATCGAATTACGGAAATACGCTTGATTGTAGCCAGTGATTCCCGGTACGACGTCTAACTTTTGAACTTCTCTTCCTTCATACACAGACAACATTTCTACTAAATCAGGTCTTGGTCCAATAAGACTCATTTGACCGAATAAGACATTCACTAACTGTGGCAATTCATCCACACTCGTTTCTCTGAGCGCCTTACCGATTTTCGTCAATCTCGGGTCACTATCCGAACAGAAAGTGGACCCATCTTCATTACGGATATCGGGAACGTTTACTTTCATCGTCCTGAACTTGAACATATGGAATGGAACACCATTTTTCCCTAGTCTGTCTGCCTTATAAAAAATAGGTCCACGATCTTCTGATTTTATTAGAATACCGACAACTGAAAGAATCAGGAGTAGAAAAGGTAATGTAACTAGGCTGATCACAATATCGATAAGTCTTTTGACAATATTTCTATACATTTGATCACCTACCGTTTAAAATATTTTCTAATTGCTTCACTATATAACGGATATCTGTATTGCTTAGCTGAGTATGAAGTGGTAGAGTCAGTTCATTTTCATACTGTTTATAGGCGTTTGGATAATTCTCCATGTCAAACCCTAAGTTTTTATACGCCGTTAACATAGGTAATGGTTTATAGTGCACGTTGCAGGCGACTCCAGCTTCTGCCATTCGGTTAATGATGTGATTTCTCTCTTTCTCATTAATACCAGGTAGCCTGACCATATATAGATGACCTGAAGAGTTGTAGTCTTCACCATAATGTTGTAATACATCAATTCCTAACGGCAGCAAGGCTTGATCATATATAGCAATCATTTGCTTACGTCTATCGAGCAGGTCTTCATACCGGGTAAGCTGAATTAATCCAATCCCTGCCGCAATGTCTGTCATATTGCACTTATAAGCCGGATAGACGATGTCGTATTCCCATCCACCTATCTGTGTTTTGGACAGGGCATCTTTCGATTGACCGTGAAGACTGTACAGCATGTATTGCTTATAAAGCCACTCTTCGTCAAATCCTCGATCATTGCGCCACGTGGCAGCTCCACCTTCAGCAGTAGTGAAGTTTTTTACTGCATGAAATGAGAAACAAGTGAAATCTGCTACTTGACCACATTTTTGATTCTTTCTTTCAGCTCCGAAAGCATGTGCAGCATCACTCATGACCGCAATTCTGTTAAGCTGAGATTGAAGCTTGCCAGTCGCTGTAAACAAGTGCTTTTTGCTTTCTATAATTTTGTAAATCGTGTCGTAATCACACATTTTCCCAGCAATTTCAACAGGTATAATGGCTTTTGTTTTCTCTGTTATGGCATCCGCTAATTGGTTATAATCCATTTCAAAAGAATTGAGAGACGTATCAACTAATACAATTTTTGCTCCTACATGATGAATAATAGATGCAGATGCAGTGTATGTATAAGCTGATGTGATGACCTCGTCTCCAGGCCCAATCCCTAATATTCTTAGTGTCAGTTCCATTGCCGCAGTTGCGGAATTCAAGCACACTGTTTGAGATACTCCGAGATATTCAGCGATTCTTTGTTCCAACTCTTTCGTTTTAGATCCAGTAGTAATCCACCCTGACTTCATGATCTTCATGACTTCATCCATCTCAGCCTCTGTTATATCAGGTATAGAAAAAGGGATATTTCTAAATTTGCTATCTATCATTACATTCACCCCTCTTGTTCATTTTTCCTAAGTCCATGAATAGAAATCACGACTTATACCGCTTCTACTTCTTGGGTAGGTACTTCCGGAAACTTGCGATTTGCTAACCCAACTAATGTATCTTTTATCTCTATGTCAGACATATTCATCAACTGCTCTAACACACGGACTTGTTCCATTTCTGGTATAGGTGTGGCTTTTCCAATGTGGATTTTTGGGAAAACTGTATCGGTTTGCCGTTCACTTTCATTCATTAATTCTTCATATAACTTTTCTCCAGGCCTTATTCCCGAGTAACATATTCCGATATCGTCTTCCTCGTATCCAGAAAGCTTGATCAGATTTCTAGCTAAGTCCACAATTTTTACTGGTTCCCCCATATCGAGCACGAAAACTTCTCCTCCTTGCGCGAGTACACCTGCCTGTATGACTAATCGAGAAGCTTCAGGAATCGTCATAAAGTATCTAGTCATTTCTGGATCGGTAACTGTAATAGGTCCGCCATCCGCAATTTGTCTTCTGAAAAGTGGAACTACACTTCCTCGCGAGCCGAGTACATTACCAAACCGAACTGCTGCAAACTTTGTATGACTATTTTTCGCTAAATTCTGTATGATCATCTCTGCAAAACGTTTAGTAGCTCCCATAATATTGGGCGGGTTTACTGCTTTATCAGTAGATACAAAAACGAAGTACGAGACGCCAAACAGTTCTGCTGCCTCTGCTACATTTTTAGTACCGAAGATATTGTTCTTCACTGCTTCCATTGGATTGTCTTCCATAAGCGGAACATGTTTATGTGCCGCGGCATGGTAAATGACATCTGGTTTTTGTTCGCTAACCACATCGAATATTCGATTTCGATCCTGTACGTCTGCAATGACGGGAACAATTTCTATTTCATTAGAAAGCTTTTGGCGGAGCTCCATATCAATGGTGTAGATAGAGTTTTCACCATGTCCTAATAAAATCAGTTTCTTCGGTTTAAATTCTGCCACTTGTCGGCAAATCTCGGAACCGATGGAACCACCTGCCCCTGTTATAAGAATCGTTTTATCTTGCAGTTTGCCTTTTATCGCCTGTAAGTCTAGCTGTACCTCGTCACGTCCAAGAAGATCTTCAATTTTCACATCACGCACATCTTGAATCGATACTTTTCCCGTGATTAAGTCTTCAATCAGTGGAATCGTTTGTGTAGTAATACTGGTTTCCACACACTTCTTCATTAATAGTGCCATCTTCCGTTTATCCATCGATGGTATGGCAATGACGATTTTATCCGCTTCGTATCTGTTTACATATTGCTGGATGTCTTCTGTACCGCCACAAACGCGAATACCGTAAATTTCCAACCCTTGTTTCATAGGATCATCATCTATAAATGCTACTGGCCGCATACCGTGCCTTGGGTTATTCAGTATTTGTCTTGCTATCATAATCCCAGCTTGTCCAGCACCTATTATGATTGTTCGTTCCATTTTCACATCATGGGCTTTAATCTTTCGACCTCCAGCTACTCTCCAGGATAATCTTGACCCTCCGATGAGCAAGACATGCAGCATCCAAGTAATCACGAGTGCACGTATCGAAATGTTTTGAGTGAGTAAATATTGCACAACAGCGACCACCAATATAGATAACGACACCGCCACGACGATAGATCGCAATTCCCCAATCGATGCATATGTCCACGCTTTCCTATATAGGCCGAAACGCCAGGCAAAAAAGTGATGAGAAATTTGTATCGTTACTGCACTAATCAACAACAATTTACTAAAAAACACGTCAACGAATGGCGTTAATATAAAATAGCCGATATAAATGGAATACAAAACAATCACTGAATCTACTACAATGAGCATAGTCATTCTCTTGCGAATGGTCACATCAACCTCCCCTTTCGAAAATCCATTATGTAATCTCTTAAAGCGTGTTGTATAAATGCCGCTTGTGTATAAAAACAACACAAAATGCGCGTATTTCATTCGTTTTAACTAGTATACTACAGATAGTTCAGTATATTCAATCTTTTATTGTAGTTATACTACACATTTTTTAGAATTTTCTATTTTCATTGATAGTACTACTACACAAAAAGCTTACAAATTAGTATTTTACTCGCTTTCATCTCAACTATACTCGACTTTCGGTCTATAACTTATCTATGCTATTAGCTCTTAGTAAATTCAGAATCAACGCCCAAACAAAACCTTTTGAACTAAAACATAGATGCTAGCAAATAATAAGCAAGTACTCTACTCAACATACTAACTAGAAACATTTGCTCAAATCATGGCTATTTATACGTAAAAGGTAGTAATCCTATCGAATAATGAATAGCCAACGACATAACGTAAAAACAGACTAGGACAAAACAAAAAAATGCATGAAGGATCATTCTTCTCCTTCCTGCATTTTTTTAACTACGTATTTATAAAAGTAACTTTTGAGAAAGAAGAGTGGAGCGCAGGGGAGCGGACTATTTTCTAGTCATGTCCCCGCCTCCACATTTCCGTAATACTGATTATAATAGTGATCTTTTTGCCTCTCAAAGTTATTAAGTACAGTGCCTATAATATTCGCCTGGGAGGAAAGCAGTGCTTCTTTCGCTTTTACTACACTGTCTTTCTCCGTCTTACGCGCATGTAAAACAATAATTGTACCGTCACATCTATGCGATAAGATCTGTGCATCCGTCACGTTAATTACAGGCGGTGCATCAAATAATAGCAAATCATACATGCCAGTTAATTGTTCCAGTACATGATCCATAGTTTTCGAACCTAGTAACTCAGCCGGATTGGGTGGTATGGGTCCACTCGTTATTAAATCCAAACCTTCTATATCTGTTTTTTGAATGACATCTTTGATCTCCCAATTACGCGTCAGTAGATTGGATAATCCAGTCGCATTCATCCGATTGAATGTATAATGTGTCGTCGGTTTACGCATATCCGCATCAATCAATAATACCTTTTTTCCTGCTTGAGCAAAAACAACTGCTGTATTGGCGGAAATGGTGGATTTCCCTTCACCTTGTGCAGCAGAAGTGAAAAGAATCGTTTTCAACTCTTGATCCGGCATAGAGAAATTTATATTAGTCCGTAATGTTCGAAATTGTTCAGACACACTAGATTTTGAATTGGACTGTGTCACTAACTTCCGACCGACAAAACGCTTAGCTTGTCTTTTCTTTTTTCGACTAATTTTATTTACCATGAGAATCAACACCTTTCTGTTTAATTACTCTGCCTACTCCTACCTCTCTATCAGATATCGGACTAATCAAGCCTAATAGCGGTAAGTTCAGTAATTCTTCAACATCGTGCTCTGTTTTCACAGTTGTATCCAAATATTCGAGTAAAAATGCGATTCCTACACCAGCCATCAAACCAATCACGGTAGCAATCGCGATATTTAAACGTTTATTCGGCCTTACAGGTGTCGGGTCATCAGCATACATAGCAGGTGATAAAATAGTCACATTGTCCACTTGCATAAGATGAACAATTTCTTTTTGGAATACTTCAGCTGTCGTATTTGCGATATCCACTGCTTTATGTGGCTCGGGATCTTGTACTGTTACACTCACTACTTGAGAGTTTTGCTCACTGTTCACAGTTAATTGTGTATTTAGAGCAGCAGGCGTTATCCCCAAGTCCAAACTCTCAATAACATGCGATAAGATGACAGGACTTTTAATAATGACGGTGTAAGTATTGATGAGTTGTAAGTTGGTTTGAATATCCGATGAGTCAAAATCTGTCGTGGCTTCTGCCTTATTTACTAATATTTGTGTAGATGCTTGATAGATAGGAGTCAAAAAGAAATAGCTTATAACTATTGCAGCCAGAATCGCTGTCAGCGTAGTACCTATAATAAGCCATAACCGCTTTTTTAATGTCGCAAATAATTCTTGTAAACTAATAGTCTCGCCCATAATGTATCATGACTCCTTTACGGCATATTTGTTGGATTCGTTCAATGAATAGCAAAACGGTTATCCAGAAAAGTTAATAGTACTAGATAACCGTTCGTTTTTATTGTTTTACTGCGTCGCTCTGAACTTTGTCACGGCGTACCTTCTTTTTCTCTTTATACTCATCTTGGAAGCTATTCGAATAAGCTTTATGATAGCCATTTGATTCCAAACTTCTTTCTACAGAATTCATTATTTCGTTAAACATTCTATCGCTCTGTAATTCAAGAGCTTCCACTGCACTGTTATATTTAGTGTACCTATAGGCATAACTGACATTTTTTCCTTTTGTAGCGTATTCATTTTTTGCATGTTCAATCAACTCATAATATTTATCATCTGTTTGTTTATGAAAATTCGTAATGACCGATTCATATTTATTTTTTATTTGTGCAACAGTTATCCGTTCAGGATATTTCTCGGAGTTTGAATCGGCTTTAGTAGGGATGGATGCTTTATGAATGGATATTGGACTTTCTTTACTATCCATTTCATTAGGATTTGACGAAAACTCTTTTCTACCCGTGTTTTCCTTTTCGGCATATTCCTTTTTAATTGTTCCACCTGTATGATCAACAACAAGTCTTGTCCCATTTGGCAATACGGTATGATAGGGATGTTCTAAAATCCGATCTATCTGTTGATCCGCCACGTTGTATTCTTTGAACTGAAATATATATAGGAGATAGCCGCCACTCACGGCAATAAGTGCTAACACAATGGATAACAGAATTATTAGTCTCCTTTTCATAAAGATCACCTCACTCGAGATATTTTATATACATTTTTCAGATGTCTAATTGGATACATACTATCAATTGGTGTAACCTACTAAGTATTTGAAGTTTAAGAGACGTCGACTTGTTCAAAAGCATTTTCCGCACTATATTGCACATATCCAATGCATATATTCTTTTTACTGTATTTGTTGTATTAACTTTAATAGCTTCTCTGCTTGAACGATATTATTCTTTTCTAAAAGCACGAATTCTTTCGCTTTTAACCCTTTCTCATGTAGTTCTTCTTTTGATTTACCTAATACATGTTGTAATGTCTTAGTTAAACCTTCTAGGGATTCATCTTCAATCAAATAAATATAGTCATAATATTCCTCTGGCATGCCTGCAAGCTTTGTAGTGAGTGTAGGTGTTCCTGATGCCATATATTCCATATTTTTTGATGGGTAGGAGTACTTGGTATACTCTTCATCGGTCGGTCTTGGATTAATGAGTAACGTAGATTTTAGTTGCTCATTCACAATATACTGATTAAGCTTCACACCAAAATACCGTATAGTAGGATGTTGGGCACAAATCTGTTGCAGTTCATCGACGAAATCTCCATCTCCATATATATGGAGTTCACTGCCTTCTACATTTGCATGTATGAAAGCTCTTGTTAGTTTTTCTATGCCATATATTTTCTTTAAAGAGCCCGCATACTGACAGACTATTCCAGGATACTTCCCTTCAAGCGTATTACGTAGTTTAACTACCTGACTATCGATGTGTCCTTCCATGACAATATAGGGCTTCCCTTCTTTATTAATCAACTCATTCATCTGCTCTGTTAAAAATATATAACTATCAAATTTTTGCAGGATAAAATTATTCAGTTTAACAGTGAAGTTTTTAAACCGTGAAATCCGTTCTGTATGGCTATTTTTATTACTTGAAGCTAAGTGTGAAGGAATATCTGTTACAATTCCTATCGTTTTCACTCCTTTAATTCTTCCAGCCATAATATTAGCCATAGATGTTGTAATATTTAACACATCCCCTACAATGACGGTGTCACGATCACATCGTTTGATCACAGTATAAAGTACAGTAAAAAATGCAAATACGTTTTTAATTAGAGGTAAATTTACAATCGATATATAGTAGTAATTCACTTTATTCTTTATTTCAGATTCACTTTTTAAATAGTTCTTCTTGAAATTACTTCTATTTATCGGCAACTTTGAAATAACGTGAACGTTTACATGATCCAAAGCGGAAAGACCTTCACATAACAATCTGTGATACTTCATAGCTTGTTGTAAAGGCTTTTTCTCACTCTTTGAAAATAACTTATCATATGTGCTTTCAGATGATACTGTCACGCTATATAGTATATTGACTACCTTCCCCCTTTTCATTGGATACACCAAGACAACACTTCTATTTTATTAGCATAGATAGTATTCTTGTATAATTCCATTTCACTCATCTCCCCGTTTATATTTACTTGTATCTCCACTAATTAATTCTTCCAATCTCATTTTAAAGTTCGCATTTTCCTCTATAACAGTATGCAAAAACGCTTCCCTTCCTTTTTCATACTCTGCTTCGTTAAAGTTATTTACATATTGATTGAGTTTCTGTGATATTTCACCCAATGAATCTACTACTAGCCCTAATTTATATTGCTCAATTACATCAGATAAATACGTATTATTTAACGAGAGCAATGGCTTTCCGTGTATTACGGCATTATATAATCTATTGCTTAAACATGTCCTATTATTGATATGATCACTGAACAAAAGCATATTGACTAAATCCGCTTGTTTGTATAACCATACTTCCTCATTCTTTTGGTATCTTCCTTTAACCGATACATTATGTATCTCTTTTTCTTTTACATATTGTTCAATGTCTTCATTAATCATTCCATCGCCATGAAATTTCAAAAAGTAGTCAGGATTATTTTGCAGTTCATGGATCAATTGAAGATTGACATCTAAGTTTGTAATAGTGCCTACGTATGAGATATTTAGCGGTCTTCCAACTGATTTCAAAATCGGTCGCTCCAATTTTCCTATGTTTTTCACGGTTGTATTATGATTAATAACGTATTTCGAACTTGTAGGTAGCCACTCTTTATATCCTGGAGATGAAATAGTAGTAAAAAAAGAAGAATCAATGGATTTTTTTATAGTAAATAATTTTAACGACTTATTATAATCTCTAATATCCATAATATAATTCTCTTTATACCTTTTCTGTAGATAGGCTTTTAAAAAGTACGTTAATTGAATTCCAAACACAATCACTTTATCGAATTCACTATGTTTCAATTGCCTCACTATAAAACGAGAATACCTATAGTAGCTTAAATAGCCTCTTTGATGCCCTACTTTTTTATCTTTATATGATAAGATGTTGCCTTCTTGCCCTAGATGTAATCGATCCCAGTTGATGATAGTAAAGTCCACTTCATTTTCTTTGAGTATTTTTACATAGTTATCTACGTACGGCATAAAAAGCATATTCGATGGGCAAATTAGGGCTATTTTCATATTCCATCTCCTTTTTCATGTCTTCTCTATCGTACGAATAGTAGTTATACTACTGCCAATCGATTGCCTGTAGACAATTCATCCCATATACAACGTTATTACTTTACTCTATATCCACATATTATAACAAATTTTCTGATAATTTGACGAGGAATTCTTGTAGAACAGCCATAATATAATGAAGTTTCAATATACTTTACATCACAAGAATATTCTTTTTATTCAACCTATTGTTTTGATTATACTACACATTTTTCGTTTTATGTTGTAAAACAACACAAAAAGTGTTATTTTATAAGTGAACCTATCAAACTTCTTATCCATCACTACATGCAAAAACCAAGCTGTCATAAACAGCTTGGTTTAGTTAACTATATAATACCTACATCTAGCGTCCATCAAGTAAAAATTCTCTCTTAAATCACACCGGTGCCTAACAATATCCCAAGTACAAACGACACAACCCAAAGCGACCAAACACCTAAACTGAATTTGTGGAACTGATGCTTCGCTTTTTCGTTTCCTTTATTGTAAACCCAAACAGCCCAAACCAAGTGAAACGCCATCAAAACCAAAGCGGCTCCTCCTGTTATTTGATGAAGGCCAATCGACGAACCTCCACCTTGTGACGCAATTCGATTCATCAGAGTAGTACCGATTGTGTCGAACACAAGACCACCTACAAAGAAAAGCAAATGCTTAAAACGAATTGTACCACTGACTTTCTCCCCGAATACACCAATACTATACAGAATTAAGGCGACTACCATTGCCATGGAAGCAACGATCAATAAAGGACTCATGCTATTCATCTCCGTCTCTAGTTTATAAGTCCACTATAACCCAGTAATATGAACAGAAAATAAACTTCTCTATCGACTTTCAAACTATTTTTACCGATCACGGATCACTTACCTTCCAAAGAAGTACAGAACTAGTTCATTCACGATCACTCTCTTATACGTCTGGAGGAATTGGATATGAAGAAGACAACACACAACAAACGGAATGGGCTTTTTAGATTTTTGGGTGTCTTTATTCTAATTATTGCTATTCTGGCCGCATCCGCGTACTTTAAAGTAACGAATACAGTGAAACAAATACATGAACCCATTCATCGGGTAATGTCTATTAAGCGAAAGATACCGGTTTCCATTAAAGAGCAAGAACCCATTTCCTTATTATTTCTTGGTGTGGATGAGCGCAAAGGAGATAAAGGCAGATCGGATACTATTATCGTAGTAACCATCAACCCGACGACAAATACCACAAAGATGATCAGCATTCCCCGTGACACGTACACAGAAATTCAAGGCAAGAAAGTTTGGGATAAAATCAATCATGCTTATGCTTTTGGCGGAATTGACATGTCGTTACGTACAGTGGAACACTTCCTCGACATCCCAATTGACTACGTCGTTCAAATCAATATGGAAAGCTTTAAAGATATTATAGATGCGGTAGATGGTATTACCATTAATAACCCAACGGTCTTCACTTCTCTAGGCTCTTCATTTTCAAAAGGGACTATTTCGTTAACTGGTGATCAAGCGCTGAACTATATACGGATGCGCTATGAAGATCCCCACGGTGACTTCGGACGTCAGGATCGTCAAAAACTAGTGGCTCAAGCTATGCTGCGTAAAGGAGCATCCGTGAACAGCCTCTTAAATTATCAACAAATTTTCAAAACAGTCGAGAACAACGTCCGCACGAATATGGAGTTTAACGAGATGATGGAAATCCAAAAACATTATACAGACGCTCTCGGAGAAATAGAGCAACTATTTTTCAAAAAAGGACATGGCAAAGAAATGAAGAAGACTTGGTATTACATTCCCGATCACGATGAATTAAAAGAATTGCAAAATGAATTCAAAATGCATTTGAATTTGAATGATTAACAGTAAAGTACCCCCTTTCTCCTATCACACACCCATAATAAAAGAGAAATTCTATCCGGCTTGATAGTGGATGGAATTTCTCTTTTTCTTATGCTCGAGTAAAAACTGTATTCATTGTGTCCTAATCTGGGATAATAACAACAAAAAAGTCCCTCGACTGATTGCTCAAGAAACTAATTTATTTTATCCGTATTCAATT
Organism: Sporosarcina sp. P25; assembly: GCF_002743235.1. Taxonomy (NCBI): domain Bacteria; kingdom Bacillati; phylum Bacillota; class Bacilli; order Caryophanales; family Caryophanaceae; genus Sporosarcina; species Sporosarcina sp. P25. Next base: position 205,499 of record NZ_PDYV01000001.1, on the reverse strand, counting down.
ATCTTACTAGCATCTACATTATCTCAGGTGTGATGATCGTAACTTAGAAGTCATGTGAGACATTAGCACACGTGAGGTTCATGTTTCTAAAACATACTATTTATCCAGCTTATTTATCGATTCTAAAACCTGTCGAACTGACTTCTCAGAGCGGTTCAATGCATTCTTTTCCTCTTCATCCAATGGTAATTCAATAATACTTTCAATGCCATTACCGCCAAGAATTGTAGGAACTCCAAAATAAATATCTTTAAAACCATACTCACCATCTAAATAGGCTATAGCTGGCAAAACCCGTTTTTTATCTAGTAAAATAGCTTCTGTCATTTGTACAAGGGCTGCGGCAGGGGCATAGTATGCACTACCTTGACCGAGTAAGCTAACAATTTCTCCCCCGCCTTTTCGGGTGCGTTCCACAATTTTTTCAATCCGATCAGATGAAAGTATTTTATCTAATGGGATACCTCCGACGTGAGAATATTGAATTAGTGGTACCATATCATCTCCATGTCCACCTAATACAAATCCTGACACATCCTCTACCGAAATATTCAGTTCCATCGCAACAAATGTATTAAAACGAGCTGTATCTAATACCCCTGATTGACCAATTACGCGATTCTTAGAAAATCCGGTTGTTTTATAGCAAACATAAGTCATTGCATCCACTGGGTTACTTAAAACTAACACATAGCTCTCAGGAGCATAATAGGCAACTTTTTCTGAAACTTCCTGCATTATTTTTGCGTTTATTGTCACCAGTTCATCCCTACTCATACCTGGTTTACGTGCAATACCTGCAGTAATGATTACGAAATCTGAATCCCTTATATCTTCGTAATTAGACGTACTAACTACTTTTGAATTCGTTCTTTGAATAGGGCCAATTTGTTGGATATCTAAAGATTTCCCTTTGGCAGTATTCTCAAGGGTGGGAATATCAACTAGCATTATATCCCCTAATTCCTTTTGTGCCAGTAAAAGTGCAACTGTAGATCCCGTATGTCCAGCACCAATAACCGTGATTTTTTTCCGGATAAAAGCCAAAATATTACCTCCCTTTTACCTAGATTAATATTACTTTTTTGTTTTCCCACTTTTAGTTTCTCCATCAACTGCTATAGAATTATCCACTTGTTTTTGCACGCTTTCTACTCTGGCATTCTTCTTTTGTTTTTTCTTTTTCCCCAACTCTGTTTCTGATAAAAGTATTTTTGACATCGACTCATCAAGGTTTGGTATTGTATGACTCGCAATAAGCTCACCTACTTTGGCAGCAGCGATTTCCCCTGCTTCGATAGCTGCCGTTACGGCACCGACATCTCCTTCAATTACTACAGTGACAAGTCCCGCGTCGATTTGTTCGTGTTTAACTAATCGGATGTCTGCAGATTTCAACATAGTATCCGCTGCTTCGATAGAACCTATGAAACCTTTTGTCTCAATCATACCAATTGCTTTCCCCAAAATATTCACCACTTTCCTTGAATACTTATTCAATTACTGTAATTACTTTTTCAAGCTCCTTGGCAGTATCGCGAGCCAATGGAGTAACAATAGTGGTAGGTCCAATAAAAATAACTTTACTCAAAGTATTTCTCACTATTTTTTCAGTTAAAAGCTTTTCAACTATAGGGGTATTTACACCTTTACGAGACATTGTAAAATTGTTCAATGTCGTAAACTGAACGCCGAAGCTCTCAAGCTGTTCTTTATGTGCAAACAGATAGCTTTTATACGGCGTGTACTTTTCATCCGGGTACAATAACCACTCTAAGTCCTTTGATGGAATCATCGTGATTTTCTTGCCATTCAATAAAAATGTAGCAAGCCACTTACTACACGGATCATCCGCTAAACCCATCGCTCCTTTTACGAGAAGGTTTTGTGAAACATCACAAAACAATACATGATCTGTACTTTCCTCTGGGTTCTTAGTTACTTTCCAATCTCTGTTCAAAGTTTGAACAGTTTCGTTGTCAGCATGATGAACATATAAAAGAGGCAATGATGTATCATTTACAAATAGCTTTGATTTCCCCAACTGATTTAGCACTTCTTGAACTATGTCCTCAATTATATTTTTATTATTCATTTTCCCGCTCATTATAACGAATTTTACCGAACGAGCCACTTTCAATAGCACCCGCATTAGCTTCATCCGTATCAATATGCATATCCATTATGTAGTTGGGAGACACGCGGATAAGCACTTTTTCAAAAGTTACAGGTCTCTCATTTTGTACTGTCACTTTTACATAATCGCCATTAGTTACTTTGAGCGTTTCTGCATCATCCGGGTGCATATGGATATGCGCTTTCGCTACGATCAAGCCTTCTTTTAAATAGACACTTCCCTTTGTGCCAACTAACGTAATAGAAGCTGAATCTTTAATTTCTCCCGATTCTCGCAACGGTGGATTCACTCCTAGTTTAATTCCATCCGTTTTGCTCACTTCCACTTGAGACACACTACGAGCGGGTCCGAGAATACGAACTGAATGTATACTGTCACGTGGCCCAATTAAAGCGACAGTTTCGTTAGCAGCAAATTGTCCAGGTTGTGATAGATTTGATTTTTTCGTTAATTCATACCCCGGTCCAAATAACGTTTCGATATCCTCTTGACATAAATGACAATGTCTTGCTGAAATAGAAATCGGGATGGCATGATTATTTGATGAATTTTTAGTCATCTCTTTAATGACATCTTCCACAATTGATTGAATTACCTCCCCATTCATAAAGTCCCCTCCTTTAGTATCAATTTAAAGAATCAGCTTTTGGCAATAAACTCTCTAACTCATTATGCGGTCGTGGGATTACATGAACTGAGATCAGCTCACCCACTCTTTGTGCTGCAGTAGCTCCTGATTCTGTCGCTGCCTTTACAGCCCCAACATCACCTCTCACTAGGACGGTTACAATGCCGCCACCAACATGGACTTTACCTACTACTTGAACATTTGCAGATTTCACCATTGCATCAGCCGCTTCTATAGATGCTACTAATCCTTTTGTCTCTATCATTCCTAAAGCTTCGCTACTCATATTATATTCCTCCTATTTTCATACATTATTTTTCAACATACTAGTAATGGTCTCTCGCATCGGTCTCGCTATAACTTTCGAGGCAATGAATACACCTGCTGTATTAGCAATGTCTCTGCCCTGTTCAATTGCCATTTGAACTGAGTCTACGTCACCTGCAACAACAATTGTATAATAGGCTTGACTCACTTCTTCTGTTGAAAGAATACGAACATTTGATGTCTTAAGCATGGAATCTGCAATAAGGATAGAGTGGGCAACTCCAAATACTTCTATCATGCCTAATGCTTCATTCATTTTTCATCACGTTCCATTCACAGGGGAATCCACAATACCAATAACGATGGCATCGATAGGGATTTTTTCATCCACTTGAATTATACTGGCAGGAGAACCCTGTGTAACAATCACTTTATCTCCTATTCCTGCACCTATACGATCCACCGCAATAATAGGCATCTCAGAAGAAACATGTTTTTGATCTAAGCCTGGTTGTATGACAAGGAACGTTAAACCTGTTAAACCATTCTCTTTACGGGTTGCCCAAATATTCTCTATGACTGTACCGATTAACATTCCTGATCTCCTGCCTTCACATCAAATATATTTCATAAGTTTACTTTTGGCAGTATGCTTGAAATTTCATTATGTGGTCGTGGAATTACATGAACTGAAAGTAATTCTCCTACTCTGCTTGCGGCCGCACTCCCTGATTCAGTGGCCGCTTTCACTGCCCCTACATCCCCTGTTACAAGAACTGTAACAATACCGCCACCAACATGTGTTTTACCTATTATTTGTACATTAGCTGCTTTGACCATTGCATCTGCTGCCTCTAAAGCGGCTACCAAACCTTTTGTTTCAATCATTCCCAATGCTCCATTAATTTCATTCATTACCTTTTCCTCCTCTTAATTACCTAGTGGACTGTCTGACTACTTGTTCTATCACATTAGAAATTGTTGCCGGATTTGAATCATGATGATTTTTATTGAGTTCTCTCATGACTTGCTCCACAACTTCTTCTAACTTGATATTGGTTTCCTGTTCAGAAATACGTTCCACGGATGTTGATCTGTCATGAGATTGTTTTGGAAGTGTAACTTCATTGATTCCGAAAGCAATTCGTTTCGTATTAAACAAATGACGCGCTGTAATATTATCTGATGAAATATTACCTCCATACGATCCGCAACCTAGCGTTAAAGATGGCATAAGTGCTGTAGTTGCACCAGCTGCACCGATTGACGCCATAGTATTGACTAAGACACGGGAAACAGGCATCGCAAGACCAAACCGTTCGGCTGACTCATCATCCGAAGTATGAATAGAACAACTATGTCCCCTTCCGATAAAATTTAAAAGTTCTCTACAAATCCGATAAGCTTCTTCTTCACTTTCTGCTGTGTATAGCGGAAAGATCGGAGCCAGTTTTTCAAGTGAAAACGGAATGCTTTTACCGATTTTGTCTTCTTCAGCAATTAATACTCTCGTGCCTTTGGGTACAGTAATACTGGCCATCTGTGCTATCCACTCTGCGGATCTACCTACTATTTTGGCATTTAACTGTCCCTCGTTAGGAGCAATCACATTGCCTAATCGTTGTTTCTCTTCTTGGTTCAAAAAATATGCACCATGATTACGTAATTCACGCATCGTTAATTCTTTAATGTTTTTATGCACAACTATCGATTGTTCTGTAGAACACAGGGTCCCATTATCAAATGTTTTGCTATCCAAAACTAATTGAACAGCTTTCTTCACGTTTGCCGACTTTTCAAAATACACGGGTCCATTACCCGGGCCGACACCATATGCTGGCTTGCCCGAACTATAAGCGGCTTTAACTAGCCCACTACCGCCCGTGGCAAGAATCAAGTCAATATCTGGATGTTGAATTAGGCCAGTAGTAGCCTCCATGGACGGTTTTGAAATCCATCCAATAAGTCCTTCAGGCGCTCCCGCCAATATAGCTGCTTCTGAACAAATCTTTAAAGCTTCTACCGTGCAATAGGCTGCTGTAGGATGGGGACTTACTACGATTGCATTTCCGGCTTTTAATGAAATCAATGTCTTGAAAATTGCTGTGGACGTCGGATTCGTCGTCGGGCAAATAGCCGCAATAACCCCAAATGGATAGGCTACTTCTGTTAATTTCAGCTTCTGATCACGCTCGATCACGCCTATTGTTTTTTCATCTTTTATAGACTCATATACACCCATAGATCCAAGTTCATTTTTTATTTTCTTATGCTCTACAACACCCATACTTGTTTCTTCTACAGCAATCGTTGCAAGATAGTCCGCCTTTGCAAAAGCAGCTTCAGCAATACTTTTAACTATTTGATCAATTTTTTCAGGTTGAAAATTTATAAACTTCTCTTGAGCTGATTTTGCTCTCTGTACAGCTTCCATCATCTCTGACATTGCACTATATGGAGTATTATATTGAGTAATATGAAACATCCTTTCTGCATTCGACATAAATGTTTCAAATAGGGTATGATCAGTAACCGTTAGTATTGTGTATGAAATCTAATGTTGTCTGAATTCCTACCGCTCGGTTGCCTCTTCGAATTCTTCTCAGAAATACTATTCCACTTACGCAGATCCTCCGGTGTTAAGGGCGTGAGATTGCTTTGCTTATCCATCTTGCCTCCAGTTGACCTTTGCATAGACGTTGAAATTTCATTCCAACGTTTTATTTCCGAATCTGTTAAAGAAGATGACGGTATTTTTTCTTGCCCTAATCTTTCCATAACCAATTTAGTAATTTCCGCCACAATATCTGCGTTCATTATTTTGCCTCCTTACTCCAAGAAAGTAATTCAGAGTAATTATGAATTAGTAAATCCGCTTCACGTAAATGCGTTACATCACTTCCGGTGTAACTGACTATTCCTATAGTAAACTTCACACCAGCGCTCTTTCCTAATTGAATATCCGCATTCGTATCGCCAATCATAACGGAGTTTTCTAGCTTCACTCCGTAGCGATCACGAGCGGCATATGCTAAGTCTGGGAACGGCTTACTACGTTCTACCAAATCGCTACCAATTACGAAGTTAAAGTACTTTAATATGTTCAACCTATCCAACTGTTCATTCGCTTTGTCCGTATCATCTGCAGTCAAAACCCCTAAATTATACCCTTTATCAGTTAATTGAATTAGCAACTCTTCAATACCCTCAACTAATTGCAGAAACGGTGAGTGATTTTGCCGCTCATTCGCATAATCTACGCTATCTCTTGCATATAAAAGTGCGCTGTCCCAAGACATTCCTTTTGTGTAAAGCAAAAATGCAATAATGGATACACTTTCTTCTACACTTCCAATTGCAAGAGGACCTTTAGGATCAATTGTACCGTCTTGCTTATTGATGCCGATTAAATGCTTGATTCCTTCAGCTTGATACGGATAGTTAGATATAGAATTTGATAGATATTGATCAACATCTTCTATCCATGGCAACCAAACTGAAGGTAAATCAATTAATGTACCATCTTTATCAAACAGGATAGTCGACTGGATGTCTTCTTGTGGAAATTTCATTAAATACTCTCCTTAACAACCTCAGGTAGTATATGCACGTCATTTTCATCAATTTGCATAAATTGTTCTTCAGGTGCATCTGCGTTAATATTATGCCGTGCCCATATGAAGTAATAAAGAATAGCTACTCCGAAAACTGCAATACTCACCCAGAAGAAAGTAAGATTTGCAAAGAAACTAGCGAAAAGGGCTATACAGGCTAATACCATTGAAACGATTGGCATAAATGGATACATGGGAGATTTATATGGTCGATGTAAAGTAGGCTCTTTTTTACGTAAGATAATAAGTGAAAGATTGACCGAGATGTACGAGATCAGTGCACCAAACGTAGCAATTAAGATCAAATCATCCGGATTAAAGAATGCGACTAAGACTAATCCAATAAAGCCAGGTAGAATGATTGCCATATATGGAGTTCGTCGTTTTGGATGTAGTTTTGAAAATATTGCTGGCAAATATCCTGCTCTTGATAAGGAAAATATTTGTCTAGAATAGGCGAGTATTACTCCTGAAAAACTAGCTATCAAACCAACCAATCCAACGGAAGCAAGTAATTGTGCCAGCCAATAGGTGCCTCCAAATGCCGCTGCAATCGCAGCAGGTAATGGATCATCCGCTGTGCTTAATTGATCGTAACCACTAAGACCAATTGCTACGGTTGTAGTTAATACAGATAAAATAATGAGTGTAAACATTCCCGACAAAATACCTTTTGGCATATCTTTTTTCGGATCACGGGTTTCCTCTGATAACATCGGTAGCATCTCGATAGCTAAGAAGAGCCACATAGCAAATGGCAAGGCAGCCCAAATCCCTTTTATGCCACCCGGGATCATAGATTGACCTTCACTTCCAAATAAATTCTCGACTTTAATTTGTGGTAATCCAACGAAATACATCAGCACTAAGAGCGCTAATGCGATGAATACCAATACAGCTTCAAGTCTTGCATATTCTTTTACGCCTAGAATATGGACAGCCATGAAGAACACATACATAACCGCAGCCGAAACAATTGGATTGACAGCTGGAAAAAGGAAGTTAATATACGCACCAATACCAATCGCTACAACTGGTGCTGCTATAACATACTGCAACATGACACCTATACCTGTAACAAAGCCTACAAAAGGACCCATGGCACGTCTAGCAAATGAATATGGTCCACCAGCAAACGGTAAAGCCGTCGATAATTCAGAAATTCCGAATGACATAAAAGCGTACATGACACCCATTATGGCTACAGCTATTAACATGCCTACATATCCTGAAGAGCTTAATCCGAAATTCCAACCAAAAAAGTTACCCGATATAACGATACCGACACCGATAACCCATAAGTTAAAAGGCGTGAGTGTTCTCTTTAATTCTAAATTCTTCTTATCACTCATAGTATTCTCCTTTTAAAAAAGTATTTTCTCTATCTTATTTCCGGTTTGCGGATTGCCCTATTTGGAATATTCAAACTCTTTTAAGTATGAAACGGCCAAGTCATCTGTTTCAACTGAATATTCAGCTCCGAGTTCTTCGGCAGTCTCATTATCGCGGCTACCAATCCAAGCAATGAGTTGCAATCTCCTCATCATAATAAATGTTGGAATTTCTCTTTCTTCTTTCGCGGATAATGAACGTATTTCCCTATACCCCTCAAGCCAAGCTTCTATCAGTTTGGGAACGTAGGAACGATGTTCAATAAAGGACAAGGACGTAGCCAAGTCATATAAGTACCAGCCAAAGCCACTGTCATCAAAATCAATCACTTGTACGATTTTTTTCTCGTTATCAATAAGAAGATTGGCATGTCGTAAATCCGCATGAATTAAACCAAAAAATTCAGGACCCTTACCAAAATCCTCCAAACGAGATTTAATCGTTTTTGAAACGCGCGTTAAAAGTTGCTCACGTTCTGGAGTGATCCCTCTGCCGTCTTGCCACCTTCCCCATTTAGGTTGTTCACCCAACAAATTATCGTAATCCCAAATAGGACGTTTAATTTCTTCAAACTTAGCATAATTAGAAATAGAATGTTGATGAAATTGCGCAGTAGTTTTTCCGATTTCTCGAAATATCCGTATTAATTTTTCTTCATTATCGACATCCGGTGTTTCGCCTTCAAGAAATGTAAATAGCACACAATGATATTCTCGATTATCTCCTTCTAATGTAACCGTTTGCAAAAATTCATTATTTGAACCTAGAATAGGCTTCGAAACCATGATGGTTGTATGTTCATCAATGGATTGTAACCATTTAACTTCACTTTCAATTTCAACTTTCTTATGATAATCTGGTCGACAAACCCGTAAGATGTATTTTTCATCTGTTACCGTATTTTCCACTAGATAAGTAGCATTTTCAGAGTAATCTAGGAGCCTGACTGAAAAGTCATCTAGCCCCTCATACATACCCTTCGCTTTTTTCGACACTTGATTAAAAAATTCAACTGACCGATCCCATGTATTCGCACTCGTATTACCCATCTTCAAAATCCCCCTTTCTACATCTCTCTACATTTTCCGAACAGCCTGACCAATACTCGTCTCTACACGATTCAACAAGTCATCACAATAGCGTTGATCTAACAATAGTCCAGGTTTAAATTGTAAAACCTTTGTATCAAGCATGGAATAAATGGCCCATACTCCATTTTCATACAATGACCTCATAATATCTTTAGCACCATCCGTTTTATTGAACTCCAGGCCAAGAATGACTCCTTTTTGACGTATCCCCGTGAATTGATCCGAATACTGATTCTTTATTCTTTCCAGGCCAGCACGTAAATATCGTGCAGTATAATCCACATTCTCTATAGTTTCGGTGCGCTGAGAGATCTCTAATACTTTCATAGCTACGACACAGCCAAGTTCCGATCCACCAAATGTAGATATATGTGCGAAGCCATCTTCATTCATCCATTGACCTACTCTATCGCTGACGATAGTAGCTGCAATAGGATATATTCCACCACTTAGACCTTTTGCAGTTACCATGATATCGGGTTTGATATTATGATGTTCAAAGCCCCACAGTTTTCCAGTCCGCAAAAGTCCTGTTTGTACTTCATCGGCAACGTATAAAGTACCGTATTTCTCACATAAACGTTTTGTCCCCTCTAGATAACCAGGGTCAGGTAAAGGGAAACCGTATGTAGCTGGTATTGTCTCAATGATTACACACGCTACATCTTCTTTGGATAGCGCTCTTTCCATTTCATCTAAATCATTGAATAAAACATTGACTACATCATCGGGGCTACCTTCACTCAAAAACAACTTTGAATAACGTTCATTTCCTAAAGAAACTGCTATTCCTGTGTGGCCATGATAGGCATATTTAAGAGAAACTACTTTTCTTCTTTTAGTTGCGTAACGTGCGCTTTTAATCGCTACATCTATAGCTTCTCCACCGCCACTTGAAAGTATGGAGTAGCGAAGATTATCTGGAGTACACTTAGCTAACTGCTCAGCCAACTGTGCACGAGCAGTCGAAGGGAAATGATGATTTCCGATATCGAAATAATCCATTGCTTCTTTTAATGATGAAATAATCTCCTGATTTCTATGTCCTAGGTTATACGTTCCACCATTTAAATGAAGGTCCATTAACTTTTTACCTTCCATATCATACAGATAATAATCTTCACGTTTACCTATTACCAAATCGACACCATCAGTTTGCCATTGTTTCGTTTTACCGGGATTCCAATACTGAATAGATTTATCTAAAACGGCTGATTTACTCATGTTATATTCCATTACTTCTATCTCCACCTTTACTTAGAAATTATTTTATCAATTAAACGTTATAGCAGAACTCTCTTCATTATCATGAAACTTTTTGGAGAGATACCATAACGTACTAGAATTTGAAGTTTCAACATTCCACATTCGCTACAATTAATTCAATTCCACTTTCTTCTAATACGTTATTCCACTCATTAGAACACTTCTTATCCGTAATAATCATGGATATATCTTTCAATGAACAAATATGAGCAAATGTTGTCCTTCCAAACTTCGAGTGATCGGCAAGTATTATCGTCTCATCTGCCCGATTCATCATTTGCCTCGAACTACTCGCTCCCTGCAAATCATAGTCAGACATACCTTCGTTAATAGATAAACCTCCTGCAGCTACAAAAGCTTTATTAGCTTTTAATTGATTTAGAATAGAAGTAGATAAAGGACCACTTGTGAATTTTTGGTTTGCTTCATACTCACCTCCAACAAAGATCACTTTCCCATGAAAATGTTCCATAGTAGCTAACAATACGGGTACTGACGGTGTGATGATGGTGATATTTTTTTTAGTAGCTAAATTAGGGATAATTCCTACTGTTGTAGTGCCATGTCCAATAATTACACTATCTCCATCTTCAACTAATTCTGCAGCCGCTTTGCATATAGCATCTTTTTCAAAACGTAGAATATCTGCTTTTAAATCAAACGGAAGCTCTAATGAAGATTTCTCTTTAACAGCACCACCATAAACCTTCTTTAAAATCCCTTCTTTCTCAAGACGATCTAAATCTCTTCGAATCGTTTCTCCAGATACTTGAAAATCACTTGCTAGCTTAGGCACATATACTTTTTCATCTCGCTCTAATGCTTCTAAAATAACTTTTTTTCTATCTTCAAATGATAATGACATAATTCAGTCTCCTATTCCGCTTATGTGTGTAACACCTCACATTCACAGTATAATAGACTCCATCACAAGAATCGAATGACAACCATCAGCGATTGTGTATTCTCTTTGATTGTTGTGGATTTATCAAAGAATATCATCGTCATTCCAATTAGTCAATAGAAAATTCAGAATTAAATAAATTATTATTTCATCTTTTAAAACTTTATACTGGTCATAGTTTTATGGTCGATTTTGTAATCACGATAATGTCTACTCTAAGCTATAACCTTTCAATAAACACATTAGGCTATAGTATTCCCAAAAAATGTGACGACTAGTAAAAGAATAAATATAGCCGATTGACTAAAAATTCCACTAATGATACTATGATTCAAATCCACAAAATACAACATTTCACTGTGGATTTAACAGGATATTCAAATTCCCCATTTATACTTCTTATTAATAGACGATTTTTAAACAATTTTAGGAGGATGATAGAATGAAGAGTCAATTTGAAGGAAAAACAGTGGTAGTAACAGGTGGAAGTAAAGGGATTGGTAAAGGAATTGCAAAAGTCTTTTCTGAGAAAGGAGCTAATGTCGCCATCATCTCTCGTGATTTAACACAAGGTCAAGAAACCGCAAATGAGTTAAAAAATAACGACAATAATGTTAGCGCTTACACCGCAGATGTAACTTCTTTACATTCATTAGAGAAAACAGCACAAACTATTCTCGGGGATTTTGGTAGTATCGATATTGTTTGTGCCAATGCGGGGATTTTCCCATCCGCTACCATAGAGGATATGACCGAAGAACAATGGGATCACGTACAAAACATTAACTCCAAAGGTACCTTTTTTACAGTTAAAGCGTTTATGCCTTATGTAAAAAAAGCTGAATACGGACGTTTCATATTAACTTCTTCCATCACTGGACCTATTACCGGCTATGCTGGATGGGCACATTACGGCGCGAGTAAGGCCGCACAACTCGGCTTCATGAGAACAGCCGCACTGGAGTTGGCCAATTATAATATCACAATTAACGCTGTCTCACCGGGTAATATCCTCACAGAAGGTTTGGATGGACTGGGTGAAGAGTATTTGAATTCTATGGCTGCCGCAATACCTTTTAAACGCTTAGGAACTGTAGACGACATAGGACATGCTGCTACTTTCTTCGCTTCTAAGGAGGCAAACTTTATCACCGGGCAAACACTTGTAGTAGATGGTGGTCAAATTTTACCTGAAAGTATTGAATGAATATAATGTATTCATAAAACTTCCCTTGCAAGATTGATGGAATAGGTTGATCAAAGGATATCCCAGATGACTAGAAACACTTAATTATTAGTCCTTTGAATTTAGCTATAAACACTTGCTTGAGTATTGCGAAAAGCGCCTATCCGCAAAAGGGATTGGCGTTTTTCATATGATTAAAGAATTTAACGAATAAAGCTATTGGCGAGATAAATCTCGACTTTGCATATAGTGTAATAAAATTTGAATCCTATAAATAACATTTAATTTTGCAGACTTTTCAGTATTCATGCTATATTATTCTAGTACGAAAAAGTCAGAAAACTTTTTCGTATGCACAACGCATCACGATTCTAACTATCAGACAGGGGGATAACATGAAAAACAAATCATGGGCAGCATTACTTTTGGCATTCTTATTAAGTGTGTCAGCTGCTACAACAGGGTTAGCGGCACAACCAGCCGAAGGGTATGACCCGGAAGACGGCATCTATGTAAAAGCGGAAAGCGATTACTATTATAATGGACGCTACTCTAACGGGCGTGTCTTTCCGGAATATCTAGCCAAGGCATTGACCGGAGAGTATGACAACTTGACAAACTATGCCGTTGGCGGTGCTTTTTCAGGCGTCCTATTTGGAACAGAAGGTAGCGACGATGAACGTTCCAACTATTCTACTTTCTTAAAAGGCTGGAGCGCTGACCAGCAAGTGAAGACATTTCTCGCAGAACATAACGGCAAAATCGATCCAGACGCTCTGTACATCATAAGCGTAGGTGGAAATGATACCTATGCAGTAGAAGATCTAGGCGCAGATCGCACTGCAGAACTGGCTAGCGACTTTTCTTTGAAAATGGTGCAAAATCTAATAGAAGGCGGTGCGAAATACATACTGCTACCTAACCGCTATGAAGATGACCGCAAAGAGTTGACCGATTTTGAAGACATAAGAAATCAACAAACCGTCCAAAAAATCAATGACTATCTAGCGTCAGATTCTACGCCAGACGATGTCCATGTTCTATATGGACATAATCAGCAACTCAAGGAAAACATCGACGAACAAGGTTTCGAAAAATTCGGCTACAAAAGTATGGGCTTCTATTTAATTTCTGACTGGGTCCCAGCATATGGATACGCAGTGGCTTCTGAAGATAATAGCGATGTGTTCCCGACTACAAAAGAAGAGGAAAAATACGGCGGCTATGGTCTCTACTCTACTGACAGCAAATACTACACACCCGAAACTGCAGGCTTTGAGCCAAATGATTTTTACTTGTATGACGAATATCACGTAAGCAACAAAACGCACCGCCACATGGCAGCCTATCTACTAAATAAAGATATAGAAACAGAAGACGGCCAGTTCAAGAACGTCTATAACGGAGAACCGAACCCATTTGCCGAAGCCATTGCAGATGGCACGATCCCGTCCGACTATTCAACGATCTACACATTCGGCGACAGCAGTATTGATTCCGGTCGTGGTCTCAGCATAACGACGGAACTTGTAAACAATCGCGACAAACAAACTACAAGTGAAAAAACACAACAGCAAAGCCCGTTAGCCTATACTGTAAAACGAGGCGACAATCTGTGGATGATCGTCAAAACGCACTATCCTAACAAGCAGACGAACACAGAAATTTCACGGCAAGTTCAAGCAGTATACGCTGCAAACAAAAATCAAATTAGACACCCCGATTTGATTTACCCGAACCAAAACTTCACACTTCCGGCTGCCAACGACTAATGAATCGGCCGTGATGATTCATTAGTCTAAAACTCAAAAAGGTTTTCCGATCCTATCCATGATCGGAAAACCTTTTAATTATATAGAGACCGGTATCACTTCCACATGACACGATAGACGATTCATAGGGGATTATGTGGTGACCTGTTACCTTCTTTGAAACATCGCTACTGCTTTATCTCTCACAAGCAATCCCGTCTTTATCTCGATCAAGTTTTGTGTGTGAGTTATATATACTAGCCGCGACAGTAGGCTTCAGTTTAGTCTTACCACCTTTATTTTTCACACTAGCATTCTTTGCAACGCCGCCAGGATATGCTTTATTCAACTCCGTACAATTCTTAAACTTCGCTGCTGCCGCTTCGGTTGATTGGATCGGTAGTAAAACCATACTGCATGCTAGTAGTGCCGGTACAACTCTCTTCGTAAATTTCATCATACTCTCTTCTCCCCTTTGTCCCACTCTCATTTTTACAACTTGTACTGAGCCATCACCATCATAAAGGCTTAAATCTAGACAGACGTCATCCATCAAATCTTCATTCGAATCTCTCATCGTTGTTCTTTTTTCTTTATTTTACAGTAAGAAATCTATTTTGCTAGTCTATTTTATCTATTGAATAGATTATTACTAGTTTTCAGAATATAAATTTATAAAATAATATTATTCTCCTACTGTAGTATAAATATACTAGCAATTGTATAAGAACCTGATACCTTCTTTAATCGTTTTCACGATCAAAAGACTCCTTTACCTTTTCCATATTCAATTACCCGAATTGTGTGGGAATTGTGTGGGGACCTGGTACCGTATCGCAATATTCAATTACCCGAATTGTGTGGGAGTTGTGTGGGGACCTGGTACCGTATCGCACCGCATCGTATCTCCCCCTACAAACCAAACGTAATCCGATTCCGTCCATTATCTTTTGAATTATACAATGCCCAATCCGCCCTAGACTGCAAGGAATTCTCTGTATCTCCTGGCATTTTGGTCGCTACCCCAATACTGACGGTAACACCATAAGTATTCCAGTCTGCCTTCTCGACCCGCCAACGAATTCTCTCCGCTATTTCTAAAGCCTCCACTTTCCCTGTTGCTGGGAGGACTACAGCAAATTCTTCTCCCCCGTAACGAGCAGCCACATCTTCTTTTCTGGATTCTTCCCTCAACATTTTTCCCAACTTCTGTAATATGCTGTCGCCCGTCAAATGACCATATGTATCATTGACGTTTTTAAAAAAGTCTATATCGATCAACAGAAAAGAAAGAGTCAAAGACTGTTCGGTATGCGGCGTGAAATAAGAAGAAAGACAGTCTTGTAGATAGTGGCGGTTCCTGAGACCTGTAAGTCCATCCGTATTGGCCATCTCGAGAAGCGTCTCATTTACCGCCAATAACTTTTTCTGCTTTGACTCCAACTCGATCTGTAAGCGCTCCAACTCTGCTATTTGCTTCACTTTCAGTAAATTGCGTGCCTCTGTTTCTTTTTTTGCCGCCAGAATCACTTCTTCATACTCGATTCTATTTTTCATGCGCAGACATGCACAGTCATTGAACACCTTTCCATCGCGTTCATGACGCAGTGCGTTCAATAGCACGGATATTTCCTGACCATCTTTGGACTTAAATGAAAAAAACATCTCTTCTACTTTATTCTGCAATCGAATCATCGGAAAAAAGTACAGCTGGTAAAAAGACCGGCTTGCGTTCGGCAATATTAAATTGATGTGTTTCCCTTGTACCTCATGAAGCTGGTAGCCAAGTAAACTAAGCAGCGTTTGATTGACTTCAAAAATCATCCCTGCATCATCAAGTGTGAAATAACCGAACGGCGCACAATCTAGTTGTCTATCCATTTGTGACAAGACTCTTGTATACAGAAGTCAAATAATGGCTAATCAGCTGAACGGTTTCTTCTGGATGACTCATATGAGGACAGTGTCCTGTCGCATCCATAATTTTCAGCGTGCTGTTCTGGAGGTGACGGTGCATATAATGCCCTACTTCCACCGGTGCAATACTATCATCGGAACACTGAAGAATGAGCGACGGCACTAGTACCTTCTTTATATCTTCACGATGATCAGAGAAAAAAGTCGCAATCGCAAAACGATGGGCAACTTCTGGATCCGTCGAGCAGAAGTTATCCTCCAATTGCTGTGACAGTTCCGGTCTTTCGGGGTTCTTCATAATGACTTGCGCTAGATAATTCGCCCAGCCAATATAATTCATATCCATCATCTGAATCAACCCTTCTAAATCTTCCTTCTCAAACCCACCGTAATAATCGGGTATTTCATTTAAGTAATAAGGAGAAGGACCTATCAATATAAGATGTTCAAATAAATCAGGCTGCTGAATAGCCGCCAGCATACCAATGATACCCCCGACAGAATGCCCGATGAATATCACTTCCTTCAACTCCAAAGCATGACACACATCAAGTACGTCCTGTGCATACCCATGAAGATCTTGATATTTTTCCGCACTATACGCTTGATAATCAGATTGCCCCGAACCGACATAATCGAATAAAACCACTTGGAAATCGTCTTCAAAGTAAGGCGCTGTCAAGCTCCACACATTCAAATCACATCCGAAGCCAGGCGCAAATAAAATGGTCTTGTCACCTTTCCCAGTGACTTTAACATTATTGCGCAAGAGAATATCTTGATTCATATTACAACCTCCATTTTTCACATTACTCTACTTAGTCATATAGTTACATTCTGACTAGTTCAATAATACTAAACTAAGTATATAGTATTTTTTGATCTCGTTCAATTTAGTCGGTATGTTGAGTTACTACCTTGTAATTGAATAATTATGTGGGAGTTGGTACGTTTAACGATTCGAATTGTGTGGGAATTGTGTGGGGACCTGGTACTGTGTCGTGATGTGAGGAGCTGGCACGTCCACCGCCCCGAATTGTGTGGGAATTGTGTGGGGACCTGGTACTGTGTCGTGGTACTGTATCGTCGTGGTACCTCCTACACCCGTTTCTCACAACGCTGATCCACCAACAACTGTTCCAATCTACAACGAATCCCTTCCAATTCCTTCGACGCATAAGCAGGATCAGCCAAATTCTTCGTCTCCAGCGGATCTTCAGCCAGGTTGTAGATTTCGAATTGATCGCCAACCGGCTCTGTTTTGACGATTTCCACCCAGCATCCATCTTTCTCAACCAGTGTGGTATCACTAACTCCGGGTTCCGACCAAAATTGAGGGTTGTCGAAGTAGCGGGCAAATTTCCAAATTTCACGCTCCTTGTTACAGCCTGTTTGAAATGAGGCAATGACCGCTTCAATAGAGCTTGGTTGGACCACCTGTTCGTAAGCACGCCCGGTAATCGGGTTGGTTTGGTGAAGTCCTTTGAAGACATTATCTTCTGTCATGAAATACAACGGTTCATTTGCTCGGAAGAAATGGTCACGGCCGTAAAAGAGTGGCGTTAGATTCCTTCCGACGAGAGGCTGTGCTTCTGTATGATCGCGGGATAGTTTCCGTTGTATAGCCGCGGCGTCAATTCCGGCTAATCCTAAAAGAGTAGGTAGAATATCCACATGACTCGTTAGCATGTCAGTAGTCTCTGCTTTATCGAAAAGTTTTGGACTATGAATGATGAGAGGAATATGAATGGATTCCTCGTACATCGTGTACCATTTCTGATACAGGCCGCCGTGTGCACCTAGTTGCTCACCATGGTCCGAAGTAAACACGATGATCGTATTATCCAAAAAACTAGACTGTTGGAGAGCGGTAAGGACTTTGAGGAGTTCGTGATCCACTTCTTTTTGAAGACTGTAATAAAGCTGGCGGTAAAAATTATTATCATGTATCGGCTGAAGCCCTTTCGGATACGTGACCCGATAACTTTCCTGTACAGACGGTTTCGACCGCAGCGATTCGTGAACAGTTGGGGCGGATGGGATGTAAGGAAGTGTGGGATCTACTTCGAAATTAAAGTTGGGAGAAATCGCAGAAAACAGGCCATACAATGCGATGTCATGCGGATTGACGAATGAACATTGAATAAACCAAGGAGTATCCTTCTTATCACACGTTCTATCTTGATCTAATTGTTTAATCAGTTTCACGGTATCCGCTGCATACACTTCATCGCGTCCACTCGTTCCAGTGCCTGCAGATGAAGCGGAATTTCTAGGATCCGCACCATGGGGATCTGGACCAATCCACTCAGAAAAACCGTATTCATGCAGACGGTCTGCTTTTCGATACATCCTTTCATCCCGTTTATTAGGCACTCCTGTATTTTGATCATAACTGGGCAATGAATTTTTTGTTCCTGAAATGAGAATATCAGGTTCCGACGCATGCCATTTCCCTTTCCAAAACGTTTTGTAGCCAGCAGCTCGGAAATAGTCCCCCATAGTGGGAACGGTATTCGGATCCAGCCAGAATAAATCCGCGTCGAAAGAACCTTTTGCAGCACCCGGCGTTTGCGTAACCCCATGTAACGAAGGATAGTGCCCTGTATATAATGACGTCCGGCTAGGAGAGCAAGCCGTACTCGCTGCATAATGATTCAAAAAGGAAAGTCCATTTTTTCGTAATAATTCTTGCGCTACTAAATTCTTTCTTCTCCACTTTTGTATCCCCTTCGTTTCATACACAGGCGGAAACCGATCCTGGTCCACCATTAAAAACAGAATGTTCGGTTGGGACTCGCCGTAATGGAATTCGCTCGTCATACATCATTCCCCTTCCTATTTTCAGCAATGCTTTTATAGGATATGTGAGGAATAGGAATGATGATGAATGAATTCTTCGTATAGATTGAAATTTGATTATGTACGATGTATGGCTTGTGATGTAATGAATTATAGTTGCGGTTGAAAATGCGTGTATACTTCCATATAACAATGGATTAGCTGAAGAAAGCATAAATAAGTTAAAAACTATCAAACGGATCATGTATGACAGAAATAGTTTTTAACTTCTACGGAATAGATTATTATTACTTGAATCAAGTAAATTCAACTAACAATGGAAAGAACCTTTTTGACGCTTACAATTGTGAAATCGATTCGATTACCTACTTAAGATAAAACTTGTTATTTGAGTAGCGGTTGTCACGATCAGTTAGTTAGTTACTGACTAACTTATGTATAATTAAAGCTATCCTCAAATTCAGTTTCGTTTGAGCATCATTTAAGTCTAATTCAAGAATTTCTTCAATCCGCTTAATTCTATTTCTTAATGTATTGTAGTGTACAAATAAAACTTTAGCAGATGATTGGATAACCGATTCATTTTCTAAATATACTTTCAACGTATTTATCAAATCGGTATTGCTTTCTAAATCATACTGAATCAATTTATTTAAATATTTCTCCTTAAATCTACTAATTCTTTCTACGTGGTCTGCTTGAAGTAGCATGCCAACGATGCCTAAATCATCGAAATGTATTTCCTTTTGGGTAGTATCAAAATGTAAACCAAATTCACAAGCTTTTTTAGCTTCCCAGTAACCGTTCACGTAATCATTAGGTGTAATTACAATGTTACTAATCCCAATCGTTGCTGGATAATCAGGATATAAAGAATCATGCAATTCCAATAATTTTCCCGACAATTTTTCTGCATCTTCTTCGCGTGATATTACGACCAACTTATTATTGTGAATCATATTAAATTCTACGGAAGCAATGTCCATCCTATTTCTTATTTTTTCTATAACTAAATCTGTCATCTCGTGTGATTGTTTGTTCAGTCTAAGTACAAGAATTTTATGAGGCTCTTCAAAATTAAACGCCAAGAACCTCCCTTTTCTACATAAATTCTCCTCAGACTCCAGTCCCAATAACAGTTCATAAAGATAGTCTCTCTTTAAACTAAGTTCCATTTCTGTGATAGACTTTTCCTGGTTTATTTTAAGCGCAATAACATTTTTAAATTGTTCAATTGCTAATATGTCTAAATCATCCCGATCATCAAAAACTCGAGGGATAATTAAAAAGCCGACATTTTTATTCTTTAATACTATTGGAAAGATTGTTAAAACCTTACCATTTCGTAATCTCTGAGATTTTCTTTGTAATCTATCAAACGACATGGATAAAATTAGTTGAGTGATTTCCATTTGGAATTTCAGGATATATTGATATGTAGGATAAGGGTTAGTGCTGTCTGTCTTGTAGATCGTATTTCCATTTTCATCAACTAATAATATTGGAGAGTTAATAATCTTTTCTAATCGTTGCACCGTGTTAGCATAGCCTTCATCCAAAGTGGCATATAAGACTTGTTGATTCAAATTTGAAATTTGTAATTCTTTTGTATATAATCTTGAGTTTTCCATGACAATCGCCAAGTGTTGGCAATACTGAGATAACATTTTAATATGCGCTTTAGTTGAACGATAAGGGACTTTACGTGATAGAACTAACACTCCAGTGCATCGATCATTTAATAGAATTGGGGAATATATGCTAGATTGTATTCCTTCATTTTCAGCTATATACTTTGAAAATACGTCTAATTCTATTGGAGATTCATTGAATTTATCAATAATATAAATTTCTTTATCATCTATTGTTTTTTCAAATACAGAGTTACGAATGTCTAATCTATAACCTATATAATTTTGGGCAGACGCGCCTGCCACAGCTTTAATAATATAATTATGAGGCTTTTTTTCATCAACTAAGAATAAAAAAATAATATGAGCTTTTGAGACATCTTTTAATCTTTTCGCACTTATATTTAATACTTCCTCAAGCTTTTTTAACGAAGAAATTTCAAGGTTTATTTGCTGGATCAGTTCTAAAGTACTTGATGTAAAGCTTAAATTGTGTTCTCTTTGTTTTAGGTTTTCAATATCCTGAAAACTTGTGTATACATCCGAAAAAAGATCTTCTCCTAAAATTGGTTTTACATCCGAATAAAAATTATTCCAATTTTCTTTATAGTAAGGTTTTTTCGCTAAAGATGAAAGCATTAAAATAGTTTTACTAAAGATAGATTGATTATTCTCCATGTTAGACATAACATCCTCCCTCCGAAAAACTTAATATTTATTATTATTATTTTTAAAAATCGAATCTTTTGTAGGAGCTGACTAATCATTTCAAACAAATAAAAAGTGTTTTCACGAAAAATATACGCAGTTTTCATAAGCACATCAAGAATACCATACAAATGAATCAATTTCATAATTGCTCTTTTTAAAAATACAGAAAAGGACAGAATTTACGAGTTGTATTTCAAAAAACAGAAATCATACAGCTTGAAGCAATTGTAACCTTGCGTTCATTTTATCATCCGAGCGTTAGATGCGTTGTACATTAGAACTAATAAATCGAAATGAACATTTGCGCGATTTCCTGTGCGGTATTGTACATTGTTTAATTGGATTTTTTTCAAATAAACGTTGACGCGTTCTTCGGCGGTCTGGCGTTTGAAGAGCTCTTTCCATGCCTGAGAACCGCGGGCTAATGCCGAATATCTCCGCAGATCTGTGTTGTTTTTGACCTTTTACATTTTCTGAAAGATCCCTTCTATTGAGAGTGGGCACATCTCACACTCTTGAGGTCGCGTTTATTTCAGCGTTTCATATTTGGTGTCGTAGCTGTCGTATCGGTACGTTTGCTAATGGAAACAAGTCAGTGCGAAATGCTAATCAAAGCCAACAGGGTCGGGTTCATTGCGCCTATTGTAATTGATGTTGGACCGGTGTCCCATGCGATGCACCTTCTCGAAAATCGCTTCGAAATCGTAGCCGGCATCTAGTGTATGATAGGTCAGATGAGAAAGCCGAAGCCGTTCTTCAATTCTCTTTATCCGCGTAATAGCGGCTTTTCCATCATTCAAGTTCCCGGAAAAAAATAGAGACTGCAGGATATATTGGGTTGATGCGCCTACATTCCTTCGTTCGATCTAGTCATAAGGCGGTAAGCGTCAAAAAGTAAACACATATTAATAGAAGTACATTCGTCAGATACTCCTCCTATAGAACACGTTTTGGGAGGTATCTATTTGAAAAGGAAAGAGAAAGAAGCATACTAGTCTGCTAAAGTCGATGAATATCAAAACAGCGAACTAGCACTTTCTAAATGGTATGAAAAGGCAAAGGTCGCCGTCCATAATATAAAGTATTGGCTACGTAAGCAGTCATCAGTTAATCATGTCGCACATCAGGAGACTAGTTGGGTTACCTGTGTAATCGAAGATTCGATTTCGTTATGACATTTCAATATAATATAGAAATACAAAAGTATTAATTTTGCAGGCTCTCCATCATATAAACAGGACTCAATGACAATAAAACCCATTATATATAAAATAATGAGTTTTATAGCAGATTAGGGGGTGCAAGTGCCCTGTAACACTATTAGAATATTTTACTCTCCACTGCTATTCCTATCGATAATTTTTCAGAGCGAATCAGGTGAGGTTAGACGTCCAGCCGTTCTATAGTTTACGATTCTTAGAATGAGTTGCTTTCTCGTTATTTCGCTTATCCGGCTTAGGCTTGCTTTCCTATTCACACAAGCTGTTATATTCGCTACTTCTCATTTTTTGAAACATGTTAGTATGACTGATATTAATGGAAATTCGCCATATACCCAATACCGATACTTCTTCTACAATAAAAGATTATTATAGTAGGACTTCCAAATCCCTCAAATCACCGATTTTATATACCTTTTATCGTAGATGGAAGCCAAGTCACTAAATTAGGGAATATAACGATTATTGTTAAAGTAATTAGCGCTATTAATACCATATAAACAGAACCTCTAAATACATTATTAATTGGTTCTTTCGAGATGGAGCTTACAACAAAAGCATTCACTCCCAAAGGTGGTGTAACTAGGCCAATTTCAACCATCATAATGACTAAAATCCCAAACCAGATTGGATCATAGCCTAATTCTATTATTACTGGAAAAGTTAGCGGTAATGTCAATAATAGAATTGCAATTGCATCCATAAAGAATCCCAATATTAAATAGACAAATAAAACGAGTATTAATATTCCAATATTCGGAACATCCATTGTTGTTAAGAAGGTGATAAAACTTAGAGCCATGCCTGTAATTGTTAAATAATAACCAAAAACCATAGCTCCTATTATAATCGAGAATATCATTGTAGTCGTTCTTATTGTGCTAATTAAACTTTCATAAAAATCCTTCAAGCTTAGCCTTTTTGTTAAAAAACCTAAAAGTGCGGAGGCACCTGCACCGAGTGCGGCAGATTCTGTAGCCGTCGCAAATCCACTATAGATTGAGCCAATCACAACGAGCAGTATTATAATAACTGCCCATAAATATTTTAACGAATATATTTTTTCCTTCCAGCTAAATGAGAAACCTACCGGGGCCCACGCTGGATTTGTTTTCGCTCTAAGATATATACCTAGAGAAAGCAATAGTGTTAGCAAAACCCCTGGAATAATCCCGGCAATTAACAACTTTCCAATAGAAGTTTCCGTTTGAATACCATAGATAATCAGTCCAATACTTGGTGGAATTAATCCCGCAATCGTACCACCAAACGCTATGATACCTGTCGACATAATACGGTTGTATCCATGTCTGTCCATTTCAGGTATTGCGATTCGAGACATTGCAGCCGCAGTTGCCGTAGTAGATCCTGACATTGTCCCCATCAATGCACAAGTTAAAATCGAACTGATTCCGAGTCCGCCCGGAAAATGTCCTACCCATTTGTTGGAAGAGTCATATAAATCTTTTGCAAATCCTGATCTTGATAAAAATTCAGCCATTAAAATGAATAGCGGAATTGTACTCAATGTAAAGTTAGCAACGGCTCTGTATGGGGTAGTTGTTAATACACTAAATCCTGAGTCAATGTCTATAAGAAACAAACCAATCGCACCAGCTGTTAAAAGTGCAAATGCGACTGGCATGCCTAGCAACATGAAAAGAATTAAAAGAAAAAGACCAACAATCTCCATATCACCCCTCCTTTACTCTTCCAAAAGTTAAACTAAATATAGTAAGCATTAACCGAATGACAAATAAAAATGAGCCAATCACAACAATTAAATATGCTGGTGCAATTGGTATACTTAAGGCTCCTATAGTCATTTGATTTAAACTTAGTGCGGTTGTCATTTGCTTATATGCTTTTAATCCGATAACGATAAAGAAAAATGCGACTACTAACTGAAGAATAATTTCATTTATATTTTTAAACCTGCCTCTAAAGTTTTTACTTAATAAATCAACCCTTATATGTTCCCCCGCTCTAAATGAATCGCTAATCCCAAAAAACACAATAGCGACCATAAAAAACCCTTCAACTACTTCTAGTACACCTAAAATCGGATGATTGAAGAAGTGTCTTAATATCGTATCGGCAATAATGACAGTCATCATCGTTAATAATATGAAAGCCGCAAAGAACATTGAAAATCTTTCTAAAAGTGTTACAGTTTTCTCAAAAAAACTAATTTTATTTTTCATCATACATGCAACTCCTTTTCGAAAACGATAAAAATTTATTACTTCTTTTCATCCTCAATGTTTTTGATCATTGACACAATAATTTTTCTACTAAATTAGTTGGTTTCATAATTCATACACTTCATCTTGAAGACGTATGTAAAATCATTCAAAGGTGTACCTTTTATTTTGTTATTATCCCTGTTGGTTATAGTGGAAAGCGTTCGTTTGGAGAAAAAATCAATATTAATTGGATGATATAGATTTAAAGGCAACTATAAAATCGACTAAAATATAAAAAGTGAGTAATTTATTTTTCACCTATATTGCAATATTAAGTTAGCCACTTAGATAAATTTTATTGTATTTATGGATGGTAATGTTTTCCAGAACCCTTTTAAAAAGGTTTTGATATGGGTCTTATTTCAGAGTTGCTACGCCAGTTCGGCTAACTCTTCATTAGAAAGAACGGCTGGCTGTTGGTAGTCCAGAATCTTCCTGGGGTAAGTTATTTAGCGTCTGATAAATACGTTGGATGGATTCAGCAGAATAATCTGAACCCCCCTTAGGAATTTACCGTCTAATAAGGCCATTGTGACGCTCGTTTGATCCTCTTTCACAAGGGAAGTATGGACGACAAATTTGGTGGACACCATCGGCTTGTCTATCCAGTCGGATTGATTATCGGCAAACCCTACTAAGGCATCGGGAGACCAATCGTGATCTGTGATCTGTTCACAGGCAAAATCAATAAACTCTCCGGTATTCAGTAGCTTACTTTTAGCATCACAGTTGAGCCGTTTTCGTTCGTAACAGTCTGTCCAGTTTCAGCGAAGTAGGCTGTATAGGATGTGCGGCCCTCTTCAGTTGTGTTGTCGCACCACGCTTCAACTCAGTAGCATTCGTTTGGTGGGCACGTCCTAAGCGTCTTCCAATGTCTCGGTTAGAAAGTTCAGTATTATGCAGGGCAGCAATTTGACTTCACTCAAAAAAGCTAAGTGTTTATTTTTATGGTATTCTCAGTGTGTGCCATTATAAGACTTCCTCTCATTGTTTGTTTCGCAACTTCAATGATACACGAAATTTTATAATGGCACTTTTTTGAATTTAGAAGGCTAACTTGATTCTACAATTGGCCCTCACTTTTTTCTGGGATTTCCTTAATATTTATTTAAAAACTCTTTAAACAGATCTAACGTTTCTTGTGAAGATATAGATTCATTTTCTTGAATCCATTTTTCCTGAACTTCTTCGTTAACATGTGCAAATTCTTCTTTGTCGATTTCTATGAACTCTACAATCCCTTCTTCTGATAACCCTGTTATTATTTCTTCATCATTTTCTATCGAAACAGTTATAAATTCCTCCAAAACTTCATCTGTTGCTTGTTGCATTTTCTTCTGCAAGTCTTCAGGAATCGAGTCCCACTTCTCTTTATCCATTAAATAAAAAACTAAAGTTGTTCCTCCGCCTGCACCTAATGTCGCATAGTTTAGGACTTCATCAAGCTTATAGGAGGTGATACTTGCTGTAGCCGATAAAGTCGAATCAATTGTCCCTCTTTCCAATGCTTCATATTGCTCAGCTGTTGAAATTGTAACTGGCGTTGCCCCTAATGCTTCTATTTGAAGATTTGCTGAACCGCCTTGAGATCTAACTTTCATACCTTTTAAATCTTCAATTTGACTGATTGGCTTTTTCACACTCCAGAACTCATAAGTGCTCGTCGTATATCCAAAAATAGGCACAACATTATTTTTCAGAAAGTCATGATTTAATACTGGGTCACTATTTATCAGTTCAAAAGATGCTAAGCTTCCTTGCCTAATATTATCTACTAAACCAGGTAGCGAAGCTACACTAGACAGTGGCATTTTCCCCGAAACATAAGCTTGCGGAACATTAACAATATCCGCTGCTCCTGTATTTACCAAATCCAGTGAGTCACTCGCTTTCCCTAATTGTTCACCGGGATAATACTCAATTTCCACTTTGCCTTCCGTTAGTTCTTCTACTCTATCTATCCACACTTGTTGCGCATTGACAGATGAAAAATGATTCTTTGGCATATAGTCAGCGAATCTTAGTTTAATAACATCTTGATTATCAGAACTTTTTTCCTCATCGGTATTCCCACAAGCAGATACAATTGATATGACTGATACAGCAATTAATATGTTAATTAATATTCTTTTCATCATTTTCCCTCCTATATCATTGTTTGTATAACAAACCTTGTATTAATCAACACTAGCACTAGATCTCAATATGAAGTTATAAAATAAACTGAAAATCTGGCTAGAATTGGAGAACGAACCGACCTTAGCTTATACGGGAAACTATTTATTCTGAATACTTTTTGCGTTTTTTTACAACAATAAGAATTAATCCAAGATAACTAATGCATCTAACGCAACGACACCTTTTTCTTTTACAATCAATGGGTTGATGTCTAGCTCATTAATTTCTGGTGTTGTGATACCTAGTACAGATAAATCACTAATTGCTTTCGCCAATGCATCGACATCTAACTTCGGACTATTTCTATACCCGTTTAATAAAGGAGTGGACGCTAATTCATTTACCAAGCTTTTCGCATATTGTTCAGAAATCGGACAGATTCCAATTGCAATATCCTTTAAAATTTCTGCATTTACTCCGCCCATTCCTATTAAGATAGACTGACCATATTGAGGATCGGATTTTAATCCTAATATCATTTCCTGCCCACCTTTAACCATTTCAGCTATTAGTACACCATCGATATGAGCGTTTGGCGCCAATCTAGTCACGTTCTCCATTAATTCATCATAGGCTAAACTTAAAGCTTTTTCATTTTCAATATTAAGCTGAATCCCTTTTACTTCCGTTTTATGTTTAATTTGCTCAGAAACAATCTTCATAGCTACAGGAAAACCTATACTTTCTGCAGCGTTTATCGCAGCTCCTTTACTTACTGCTAATACTTCATTTGGAACTTCAATCCCCACTTTTCCAATAAATTTTTTACTATCATATTCGTTCAGTACTCTTTTTTTAACTATTATATCTTTTCTCCTCTGCGCTTCCTTTTGATTAGGATTAAAATCAACTTCTACATGACTACTTACAAAGTTTCCATAGTTTGAGAAGTGAGTTAAGGCAGT
Source organism: Sporosarcina sp. P25 (assembly GCF_002743235.1). Taxonomy (NCBI): domain Bacteria; kingdom Bacillati; phylum Bacillota; class Bacilli; order Caryophanales; family Caryophanaceae; genus Sporosarcina; species Sporosarcina sp. P25. Next base: position 177,653 of record NZ_PDYV01000001.1, on the reverse strand, counting down.
CACCGTATTTCTTATACTTCTGAAAGGAACTAGTCCCCCTTTTTCTAAAATGTCATATCCCCCATCTTCTCTACTACTCATCCAAATTGGGATAATCACTTTATCCGTTTTCTTCTGTAAATTAACAAGTGATTCAGCAAGTATTTTAGTGGAATTTCCATAGTCTGCGTTAATTGGCTCAATGACAATATCAATATTATCATCTTCCAATATTGGGATCATACTATCTTCATGGATTCTTTCATCTACTAAAAATGATGCGGTTAAATCTACTGGGTTATTATAAGAAGCAAACGGTGGTAAGACTTCTTCTAATTTTTTTATGGTCGATGTATTAAATGAGGGTAGGTCTAATCCATTTAAACCACAGAAGTCTGCCAACAAGGAACCACTTCCTCCAGATCCCGTTACTATTGCTAAACCTACATCTTCTTTTATTGTACATCTAACAAATAGTTGTGATGTTTCTATAAGCTCATCAATATCGTTGACTCTTATGACTCCGAATTGTTTACATAAAGCATCAAAAACTTGATCTGAACCCGCCAATGAACCTGTATGGGACAGCGCTGCTTTTCTGCCGAGTTCACTTCTCCCTACCTTTAAAATTACAATTGGTTTACGTTTTTTAAGTGCTAGTTTCGCTACTTCTTTAAATTTCTCTCCATCTTTAATCCCCTCTGCAACGGCAGCAATTACTTTAATCTTAGGGTCATGAATCATATAGTAAATGCAATCTGATAAATCTAGGTCAATTTCATTTCCTGGCGAAAAGAAGTAACCAAAGCCAATCCCTCTTTTCTGTCCTTGTAATGCAGTTCTCCCTAACCCACCGCCTTGTGTAACTAATCCAATACTCCCGCCTAACGTATCATTTACATATCCCGGAGAGAATGTCATTCCTAATCTTCTATTTAAATCGGTTAACCCCGGACAATTTGGTCCATAAACTCTAATATTCGTATTTTTAATAACAGCTTGTAATTCATTTTGTAACTTTTGACCTTCCTCCCCTACTTCATTAAAACCAGAACTCATAATTAATGCAAAGGGAATCGTATGGTCTGCGCACTCTTGGACAATTCTTGGAACAGCATTAGCCCTAACTAAAATAATTGCTACATCGATTTGAACACCTTTAATTTCACTAATGCTTTTATAACATCTACGATTAAATAACTCATCATATCGATCGTTAACTAAGTAGACATTTTCCTTAGAGAAATTTGATTGTTTCACTATATTTTCATATGTGTTTTTCCCGTGAGAACCATCCCTACTCGAAACACCAATAATTGCTATATTTGTCGGCTGAACGAGTCTTGTTAAATCTGTAAACATATTCCTTAGCTCCTTTCTTTCATGTGAAATTGAGTGTAAGCGCTTTTAAAAAATCATATACGTTCCCCCCATTGCAACGGGAGTTTATAGCGGGTTTTTAATGAGGGAATTATGCTCTCCTACTGTTGGAACATCCGAGTTACTTCTCACTTCGAAACTTGTAAATTTCACAGGATGCGTAATAATAAGGTTATCACTATTTTCGTCCTTTTTTATAATGCCTCTATATGCCAAATGTGGGTCCTCTAATAATTCTTCGATAAAATTAACAGGAGCGCACGGTATATCCTCTATTATCATTAATTCCAACCATTCTGAACGGTTCTTTAATAGAAACTTCTTATTCAAAATAGCATTTATTTCATCTGCATGTTCCATTCGATTATGCCAACCTTCGAACTTCTTATTCGACTTCAACTTTTCTACATTTAAAACGTCACATAATTTATGCCAAAAGTGTTCTTCAACACAGCCGATTGCAATATATTTATTATCTTTCGTTTTATAGGCACCATAAGCTCCTCTCCCCATAAAATTTTGTTTGGAAGGATTGTTACGATTAACGTACTCATTAATTCTAGGTGCCATTAGAGAGAGTGCACAATCTGTCATTGAGACATCTATATAAGTACCTTCATTTGTTTTCTCTCTCAATAATAAAGCAGCCAAAACAGAATTAACCGCATACATAGCAGAACCTAAATCAGCAACTTGTATACCACCTGCTGCCTCTGGTTTTCCTTTTGGATCTCCACTAATACTAAGAATACCTGATACAGCTAAATAATTTATATCGTGACCTGGCAGATTTCTATACGGTCCTTCTTGTCCATAGCCCGAAATAGAACAATAAATGATGCGCGGATTTATTGTCTTCACTTTATCTTTTAGAAAACCCAATCTCTCCATTACGCCCGGTCTAAAACCTTCGATCATTACGTCACTTTCTTCTATTAGTGCAGAAAGCTTCTTTTTGTCTTCATTATTTTTAAGGTCAAGTGTAATACTTTTTTTACCTCTGTTAATTGCTTCAAATAACCCTGCTACTTCTCTTGCTCCATCCCCTATCCCCGGTCTCTCTACTTTTATAACTTCTGCACCTAGCTCTGCAAAGATCATTGTTGAAAAAGGTCCTGGAAGTAAATTAGTTAAATCCAAAACCTTGATTCCTTCAAGTGGTAGCAATTCAAATCCCTCCTTCCTTTTAAGTAAAAGCAGAAATCCCTAAAAGCTCTCTTCCAATAATAAGTTTCTGTATTTCATTAGTTCCTTCAGCAATCGTGAAATATCGTATATCTCTATAATATCTCTCTACTGGAAACTCTTTTGTATAACCATATCCTCCGTGAATTTGTAAAGCATCTTCTGCGACTTTTAAGACATTTTCTGTAGAGAAGTATTTTGCCATCGAACATTCTACCTTACATTCTTTCCCTTCATCTAATAGATGACTAGCTTGTAAACCGAGCAAACGCATTGCATTTGTTAAAGTGACCATATTACTAATTTTTTCTTGTATTAGTTGAAAACCACCGATTGGCTTGCCGAATTGCACTCTTTCTTTTGCATAAGTAATTGAAGCATCTAGACTCGCTTGTGCAATACCCGTTGAAATAAAAGCAACCATCGCTCTAGCACTATTCAAAAATTTAAGTCCTTGTCTTAAGCCGTCTCCTACTTCCCCTAGTAAATTTTCTTTTGGAATTTCACAGTTATCAAATGTTAATTCTGCAAAAGGACAACTCAATGTTCCCATTTTCTCTATTTTACTTGCATAATAACTCGATTCACTTTTCTCTACTATAAAGGAAGCTATTCCTTTATTTCCTTTGTCTTTATCTGTTTGGGCAATAACAATTCCAACTTCTCCCTCTATTCCATTTGTAATAAACATTTTCGATCCATTTAATACCCACTTATCTCCTTTGAGCACTGCCCGTGTTTGTATACTGGACGCATCTGATCCTACATTTGGTTCAGTCAATGCAAAGAAACCGAGCTTTTCTCCCTTTAATAATGGCGGTATAAACTTTTTCTTTTGTTCTTCCGATCCATATTCATAAATATGCGTTAAGACAGAATTAGTAATTCCAACTGTTGCCCTCAACGATGGCCAAACTCTTGACAACTCTTCTATCATAATAAAATAAGTTGTATGATTTAAACCATAGCCTCCGCTACTCTCTGGTAACAAACCGCCTAAGAATCCAAATGGTACAAGTTTCTGTACAATATCCGTTGTAACGGGTTTTCCTTCATGCTCGTATTCATTAACCATTGGACTAATTTCCTTATCCAAAAACTTTTTAACAGTATTTTTAATCATTAACTGTTCTTCATTTAATGTTATACTCATTTTATTCCTCCTATCTTTGATAAGCTTCAATTAACATCGGCGTAGTCCCCTCTTGTAGAAGGTCACCGTTTTGATTGATTACTTTCCTCTTAAAAAATACGATTCCCTTTCCGCCCTGACTTGTCTCTCTTTTATCGGCAATTTCAATTTCCAAGCGAATTGTGTCATTAATTTTAATCGGTGAGATAAACTTCCAAGAATCAATTCCTAATAATGCTAATAACGTTGGACTCATTCTTCCGTTTAAATCTGTTCTTGTAAAGAGTCCTGAAGCTATGACCATACCTAACATGCCATGGGCTATTCTTTGTCCAAATATGGAGTCTCTCGCATACTCTTCATCTGTATGTAAAGCATTATAATCTCCTGAAAGACCTGCAAAATTTACAATATCCGCCTCAGTAACCGTTCTGGATGGTGAAAAATAAACATCCCCAACTTGAAAGTCTTCATAAAACAAAGTGTCTTCTCTCACATCAATACCCCGTTTTCTATTTTTTTAGAATGGTTATCGTACTATTTGGTCCCGCTCCCATCGCATGTGTTAATCCCATTCTGGGATTATCTACTTGCCTTTCTCCCGCATAACCTCTTAGCTGCTGCACAACTTCATAGATTTGAGCTAGACCTGTTGCTCCTAATGGATGTCCTCTTGAAAGTAAGCCTCCATCCGTATTGACAGGTAATTTCCCGTCTAAATCAAAATAACCTTCTCTAAGCAATTGTGGAGCTAACCCTCGCTCACAAAATCCTAACTTTTCAATATCCCATAACTCTCCTGGACTCATACTGTCATAAGCTTGTACAATATCCATATCCCCTGGACCATACCCGCTTGTCTCATAAGCCTTTCTCGCGGACAGTTCAACTAACCCTTCTTCTGGAGAATATTTAACACTTGGAACAATCCCAGATTGATAAATTGCTTCTCCGTAAACACCTGATGTTAAGACAGAACACACTACTTCTATCCCTTTTCTTTTATTTTTCAGCCTGTTTTTATTTACTAAAACAGATGCAGTAGCTCCATCAGCTAAAGGACAGCAATTTAGTAATCTTAAAGGCGTGGCAATGATTCTAGAGTTCAAAACCTCTTCAATTGTCACTGTTTTTTGAAACCGTGCGTTTGGATTTAGCGATCCATTTTTACGATTCTTCACACTTACCAATGCGAAATCTTCTTCAGTCGCGCCATATTCTTTCATATATTCAATCGTTTCTAATGAATAATTTGCAGGTTGGACATTAAAACCCATTTCTAGTTGCCATTTCGGGAAAGCTGTGCTCGGTATCGGTCCACGTGGCATTTTTTCATAGCCAAATGCCAACGCAACATCGTACTCACCTGATTTCACAGATTGATAAGCGAGTTGAAAAGCGGTAGCCCCACTAGAACAAGCATTTTCTACATTAATAATGGGAACTCCATTAAAACCAAGCTCTTGGACTACACGATGTCCTGAACCTGTTCCTTGATAAACACTTCCACAATAAATAGCTTGAACTTCATCCCATCCTAATTCGGAATCTCGAATCGCTTCAATAATCGCCTGAGCGCCTAATTCGTATGATTCAATATTTTGAGATACACCCCACTTTGTTGTGCCGATCCCAGCAACCCAAACTTCTTCACTCAATAGTTTTCCCCCCTCTTTCTAATTCCCCGTCAAATATCGGAGAGAATTTATAAGTTAAAACAGATGTACCTTCTTCTTCGTATAATGGTTCGATGATTAATTTAGCGTTTTGACCAATCTTCATATTTTCCCATTCCGCATCTTGAAACAAAGCAAGAATATTAATCCCTTCTGGCAGTGTTACTACTCCATAACAATATGGAACTTTCCCCTTATAAAACTCTCCTGTTGGTCTTTCATTAATTATCGTAAAAGCTTTAATTACCCCTTCTTTACTAAGCTCCACTTCCGTTAAAGCGCTTTCATAACAATTGGGACAGAAGTTGTTTTTCTTTTCAGGAAACAATAACTCCCCGCAATTTCCACATCTACTCCCGATTAATAGTGGACCATTTGCTGTATCTCTCCACATTCCATCTTTTACTGCAATCGTTTCATCTGAATCGAACATAATAATTCTCCTCCTTGATTAGCCAAACCTACCACCTGTTACATGTAACAAGTCTCCTGTGACATATGAAGCATCGTCGGACGCAAGAAATAATACCGCATTCGCAACATCTTCGGGTAAACCAACCCGCTGAAGAGGTGTATCCTTTTTCTGTAATTCTTTGATTTTTTCATATTTCGGATGATTTCGTAATGCTGCTGTTTCAATCAACCCCGGTGCAACCGCATTTACATTTATATTATTTCTACCTAACTCTTTTGCGAGTGACTTTGTTAAACCAACAATACCTGCTTTAGCCGATGAATAGTTTGCTTGGCCAGGATTTCCTAAATGAGCACGTGAAGAAATGTTTACAATCTTCCCGTATTTTTGTTCCATCATCGAGAGTGAAGCGTACTTTGAAAACAAAAATGTACCTTTCAAACATACGTCAATAACTTCGTCCCAACTCTCTTCTTTCATATCGTGGATTTTCGCATCTTTTAAGATCCCTGCATTATTTACTAAAATATCGATCTTATCAAATTGAAGAATTGCCTTATTTACAACATTCTGCACATCCTTTGCATTAGATACATCCCCAACAATCGACGTTACCTCGCCACCTAACTCTCTCAATTCTTCTACTGATGATTTGCATGTAGCCTCGTCAATATCGGTAACAACCACTTTTGCTCCTTCTAAAACGAGCTTTTTTGCAATCATCTTCCCTATTCCACTTCCTGATCCTGTGACGATTGCAACTTTATTTTTGAAACGCATATTATTATTCCTCCTATATAATTTTCGTGTTATTGTGAATATTTACCCTATTTAAACTTTAATGTATTTGTATTAAAGTTTATATGGCAAAAAAGCATATAATATTGATTTCTTTATGTGAACTATCCACAATGACCAAAATATTAATTGGCTATTTTTTCGTTAACTCTATGGATTTAAGGAGGCTTTTGTCCCTAACTTAAAAGAAGGACTTAAAGGAATTCGTTCTAAAAAGCATTGCAGAGGGAATTGGAGCTCACATCTATTAGCTATTCATAAATTAGTCGTCGATTAATCGATTTAAATACAGCTGATTTAGCTGATTCACTTGGTCGATTAGGTAGACGTTATTGGGTACTTCAACGACATGCGAGAGACAAAAATTGGGGGCTGGCGCGAAAGAAATATTCAATTTCTCTTACGTGTTCGAAAGACGTTTCTTGTAGAATTCATCAGAGTTTATAAATCTACTCTTCCCCATTTGAAGCGAAATGATTTAGTTTCGATATTGACACGAAAAGAAATTTGTAGATATATAGAATTAGTGGACGAAGAAGGAACCACGTTCCACTTACTCACAAACCGGATTGACTTAAGTGAAAGTGAGATATTAGAGACATATAAGAATCGTTGATATATCGAATTATTTTTCAAATGGATTAAGCAGCATTTGAAAGTACGTCACGTGTTTAGCCATTCACCAAAAGGCATTTGGAATCAAATGTTTATCACGCTGATCACGTTCCCATTGATTGAAATTAATGCGATTAATTCAACAACAGCGTAAATCAATTTGGGATTTTCTTCGGATGATATGCCATTATGTTTTTCTACCAATCAGTTAGTTACTAAAGTCTTGTAATCAGCGTCTGAAGAAAAGTAAAGGACGGCAAAAGCTCCCTGAATGTATTCCCATCACGATTAAATTTGGAGAGAACTACGGCATTTTTTTGCCCAAGACTAAAGATATTTTTTGAACAAAAAAATATTTCCAAAAAAACAAGCTATTATTAAATAACTAATTTTTATATATGTTAATCATCAAAAAGCGTCAACACCGAATCTTTGGAGTTGACGCTTTTTCTTTAATTTATATGGGAATGGTCTTTCCCCTATTAAATTACCCGAATTGCGTGGGAACCTGGTACTCGCAAAAAACAAGTATCCTTTTCAAGAAAACTCTCTATATAGAGCATAAGAAGTACAAAATGAGTACTCAATCACACTGATCTCTAGGGGGGCAATGATATGAAATTACTAATAAACGAAGATCCGATCCCATTATTACCATCACTGGCCATGAAAGTTGGATTAAACGCTGCGCTATTTCTACAACAACTGCACTACCGCTTGAACATTTCAAAAAATATACGGGATGGTCATAAGTGGGTGTTCAATACGTACGACGACTGGATGGAAGAATTTCCGTTTTGGTCGTTGAATACGATCAAACGGATTACGTATGACTTGGAACAAAAAGGTTATTTGATTTCCACTTCGAAGCATAATAGGATGAAAATCGACAATACGAAATGGTATCGAATCGATTATGAACAGCTACCTTTTTCCTATAAGCCAAATGAGATACCGGCTAACCCAACATGGGATGCGACACCACCCCAACATGAGTCGACTGCCAACCCACAATTGGACGCCGTGCCAACTCACACTGAGACGGTGGCGTATCCCACTATGGGACGGCCTATTACCAAAGAACTTAAGAATATAAAAAATAAACCCATTGTCGAGAAGAATCTCGACGTCGCACATTCTGTGATTCAGTACTTGAATGACAAAACCGGAAAACAGTTCAAACCCCAATCCGCGGCCACCCATAAATTCATCAACGGGCGAATTAAAGAAGGCTATACACAAGAAGATTTCATTCGTGTCATTGATCTAAAGACCAAGCAATGGTTGAACCGCCCTGAATTCAGCGCATTCCTGCGACCTTCCACGTTGTTTAACGCAACGAACTTTGAAAACTATGTCAATGAACTAGTAACGCCTAAAAAACCGAAAAGACACTTACCCGTTGCACCCGTGCTCGACTTCAACAAAGGTGATGAGTAAGTGTTGTATAGTATTCTAGTGGATAAGAGTTACCCGAATTATGTGGGAATTGCGTGGGGACCTGGTACTGTATCGAGTGTTACCCGAATTGTGTAGGAATTGTGTGGGGACCTGGTACTGTACCGAGTGTTACCCGAATTGTGTGGGAATTGTGTGGGGACCTGGTACTGTATCGAGAGTTACCCGAATTGTGTGGGAATTGTGTGGGGACCTGGCACCGATTCAAATTACCCCAATCCCAAGCAAAATACCCAGCACAAATGAAATAACCCAAAGCGTCCATACACCTAAGCTAAACTTGTGAAATTGGTGTTTCGCTTTTTCACCGCCTTTGTTATAGACCCAAATCGCCCATACCAAGTGAAAAGCCATTAATACAAGTGCGGCACCACCCGTAATTTGATGAAGTCCAAATGTCGAACCTCCATCTTGCCTAGCAATTCGGTTCATGAGCGTAGTACCGATCGTATCGAATATCAACCCACCTACAAAGAATACTAGATGTTTGAATTGGATCGTACCACTAATTTTCTCACCGAATACGCCAATACTGTATAAAATGAGAGCGACTACCATTGCAGACGATGCAACAATTAATAAAGTACTCATGTTCTTCATCTCCATTCATTCTGTATAGCTATATTCTATACGGCGAATATGAACGGAAGATAAAATATTTCAAAATATTTAAACTATATTTTCAACTCTATCTAATTGCCAAGTAATTGTGTGAGAATTGTGTGGGGACCTGGTACCCGGGCTGTTTCATTATAGAAAACACTTTTAATACGAACACAGCCGCCACTTTAAAAATGGCGACTGCGTTTTATATATGTTGAATTGTAGAAAAGGCATATGCGTAAAAAACAGCCATACATGCATTCGATCCGAAATGACATATTAAAATAACTTATTCAACGTTACTTTAAACGCTTCCAACGTCTTGTCAATTTCTTTCATTCCATGAACGGTAGATAGACTATAACGATTGAGAGGCTTTGTATAAACTCCCTTAGTTAATAAGTGATAATCAATTTCCTTTCGTAATGCGAAATTAGATTCTTGTAAATCTCGATAATTATGAACGTTCTCTTTCTCTGTAATAATAATATTGAAGATTGACCCCATACCTATCGTTTGTACATTAATTCCTTTTTGTGAAAACAAGTCACAAATTCCGGATTTTAATTGTTCTGTACTTTTGAAAACATGTTGAATTTCTTCTTCAAGCACATCAATCGTCGCCAAACCGGCCGCAAGAATAGTAGGATGTCCATTGTAAGTACCACTGTGGAATAGCACATCTTTTGCTCCCGATTTTTTGCTTTGACTATTATCGAAAACATCTGAAGCTGCCGTAGGTGCGCTCATTTCCATTATTTCTTTCTTCCCGCCGATAATTCCTACTGGGAACCCTCCACCAACAACTTTCCCCAACGTTGTCAAATCGGGTGTAATACCGTAAATCTCCTGTGCTCCACCCAGTCCCAAACGAAAGCCTGTCTTTACTTCATCGAATATTAGAAGAATGCCTAGTTTCTCAGTAATTACCCGCAAACCATCCATAAATTCCTGTTCAGCAGGAATGAATCCACCCTGTATTGGCTCTAAAATAACAGCCGCGATTTCATCTTTATGTTTCGTTAAAATTTCTGTTGTTGCTTCCAAGTCATTAAAAGGCAATATAACAGTATGTTCCTTGTGATAAGGATCTACACCTTTTGACTCCGCAATAGCATTCGGTCTCTTTGCCGGTCCCGCTTCGTTAACGGAAGGATTCACACTAAGTAAAACCTGATCATACCCTCCGTGGTAGTGACCTTCAAATTTTGCAATTTTATACTTTTCTGTATAAGCATATGCCATCCGTATGGAAAGTAAAGTTGCTTCTGTTCCTGAATTCGTATAGCGCAGCTTTTCAATACTTGGATACAATTCTTTAATTTTCTGCCCCATTTTGACTTCCAAATGGTGTGGGGTGCCAAATAGTAACGTTCCCTCTTCTTCAAGCTGGTTACGAATTCCTTCTAATACTTTAGGATGTCCGTGACCTGTCATCAATGCACCATAGGATAGAAGATAATCTATATATTCGTTTCCATCCAAGTCTGTCAGGTATGCACCAGAACCTTTTTTCATTATAAGTGGGTACGGTTCAAAAAATTTAATATTCGCAGTGACACCTCCTGGCATAACTTCCTTTGAGGTTTTCGAAAACTCCAACGACTTAGGGGTCATTTTTTTATACTCTTCAATTCCGGAAAGAACTTTATTTTGCGACATAATTTTCACCCTTTTAGAATTTTTTATTTCATTTTTTATATAAATGAAATATTTATTTCAACTATACATAACCCAATGCATATTGTAAACAAATAAAAAGATTATTTTAACTATTTAATATAAAGAGTTTTATTAATATATTGTCAATATGAAATAAATAATTTTTCCATTCTGTTTTATGAAATAAACATTGCACATTAAGTGGGATTAGAATATTATGAATACTACAACTAATTTAGAGGAGGAAATGAAATGCAAAAAAGAACTTTTATAAATGTAATAGCAGGTACAGCATTAGCTAGCAGCTTACTATTGTTTGGCTGTAGTTCAGACAAAAGCCCTTCAGAAACATCAGCAAAAGAAACATCAGAAAAAAAGGTATTGATAGTAGGGACAGACACTAGTTACGTACCTTTTGAGTTTTTAGATCAAGAATCAGGTGAGTACGTTGGATTTGATATTGACTTATTGAAAGCGGTTTCAGAAGAAGCTGGATTTGAATATGAACTTAAACCGATGGATTTCACAGGTATTATTCCCGCACTTCAAACGAAAAATTTAGACTTAGCTATCGCTGGAATTACTATAAAACCAGAACGTGAAGCGATTATTGACTTCAGCGCACCGTATTATGATGCGGGAACTGCTATTCTTGTCAGAGAAGATGAAACCGAAATACAAAGTGTAGCCGATTTAAAAGGTAAAGTTGTTGCCACAAAACAAGGAACATCCAGCTATGATTATGCATCTGAAATTGAAGGACTAAAAGACTTAGTACCCTTCCCCAACATAGACCAAGCCTATATGGAACTTGAAAAAGGTTCTGCAGATGCTGTCATTTTCGATTTACCAAACATTCAATATTACATTAAAACGAATGGACAAGGTAAAGTGAAAACAATAGGTGATTTACTTGAAGGTCAATCATTCGGAATTGCAATGCCTAAAGGCAGTGAACTAAAGGAAGATGTTGATAACGCTTTAACAACATTGATGGAAAATGGAAAGTATGAAGAATTGTATAAAGAATGGTTTGGAGAAGCACCACCTAAAAAATAAGATCGACCAACAGAGGGTATATAGTTATTTCTACATTACGTTTATACAAAGTTAGTTGAAAGGAGTGATAGTTTATGAATACTGGTTTCACACTGGACTGGTCATTTGCAATTGAAGCTTTGCCTTTTTTACTTAAAGGAATGAAATATACCGTCCTCATTGCAATTGTCGGTATTTTGATTGGTTTCATCATTGGTATAGTCGTTGGATTAGGGAGGCTTTCCAAAAGTAAAATCCTCTTTAGTTTGTCCACTGTCTATGTAGAAATTATACGTGGAACCCCAATCATGGTTCAGGCACTTTATATTTATTTTGCATTACCGTTGATGTTGGGCATTAAAATTGACCCACTTGTAGCTGGTGTCGTAACTATCGCACTGAACGCAGGTGCATATATTGCAGAAATAGTTCGTGGAGCAGTTGAAGGTGTAGATAATGGACAAATAGAAGCTGGAAGATCCCTTGGTCTTACAAAACTTCAAACTTTATATCGGATTACATGGCCACAGGCATTTAGACGAATGATTCCGCCATTAGGCAATCAGTTCATCATTAGTCTTAAAGATACGTCTTTACTAACAGTAATTGGAGTAGGTGAACTTACACGTCAAGGAACGATTGTAGTTTCTTCTAACTTCCGTGCCGTTGAAGTGTATACTGCAGTTGCAGTTTTATACTTAGTGCTCACTCTCTCCATTTCAATAGGTTTACGTTTTGTTGAAAGGAGGTTGCATGTTAAATGATACAAGTGAATGATTTACATAAATACTACGGTGAATTAGAAGTATTGAAGGGTATTTCATGCGATATTAAACCTAAAGAGGTAATTTCAATAATCGGACCATCCGGCTCTGGAAAAAGTACTTTTCTTCGTTGTTTGAATTTATTAGAGGAAGTTACATCAGGTGAAATTCTGATCGAAGAGGTTTCTTTAACTGATAAAAAAACAAATATTAATAAAATACGCAGTGAGGTGGGCATGGTGTTTCAACAATTCAACCTCTTCCCCCACATGACCGTTATTGAAAATATCATATTAGCTCCCATGATCGTTAGTAAAAAAAACAAGGCAGATGCCCATGAAAATGCTATAAAACTACTTGAAAAAGTGGGTCTTGCCGACAAAGCAAATGTATACCCTGAGAAACTTTCCGGTGGTCAAAAACAGCGTGTCGCGATTGCACGCAGTCTTGCAATGAATCCGAAAATCATGTTGTTCGATGAACCGACTTCAGCCTTAGATCCCGAATTGGTAGGCGAAGTATTAGAAGTGATGAAAGATCTAGCTAAAAGTGGAATGACTATGGTGGTTGTAACACATGAAATGGATTTTGCCCGTGACGTATGTGATCGTGTTATATTCTTCGACCAGGGTATCATTATGGAGCAAGGTCCTCCTGAAAAGATATTCACTAATCCTGAAAATGAACGAACAAAATCTTTTTTACGTAAAGTGTTATAATATAATAGAAAAAGGAAGTGTTTGGATTGGTTAAAGTGGCTGCCCTGCAAATGCATTCAAAGCCCAATCTTAGGGAGGAAAATATAACTCAAGCAATGGCTATGATTTCCGAAGCTGCAAGCCAAGGAGCAAAGCTCATTGTATTGCCCGAACTATGGATAAGCGGCTATTATTTATCAACAGAAGAATTTACTGCCTTTGCGGAAACACCTCAAGGTAAGACAATATCTCTTTTCCAGGAAGCAGCAGCAGAACATAACGTCTTACTCGTCGTTCCATTCGTGGAAAAAGAAGGCGGTAATATTTACATTTCAACCGCTGTAATTGAGAATACAGGCGAATTATTAACCACCTACAGGAAGTCCTTCCTCTGGGGAAGAGAAAAGAACCATTTCGCAGCAGGTGAACGAAAATACAATGTTATTCACACATCTATTGGCAATATCGGTATTTTAATCTGCGCAGATATTGAGTTCCCTGAGCCAAGTCGGATTTTAGCTTTACAAGGAACACAACTTATTATTTGCCCTTCTGTCTGGAGTATTCCAGCACAATCTAGATGGGATATCCAATTACCAGCTCGTGCATTAGATAACACAGTGTTTGTACTTGGTGTAAATACAGTCCACGAAGGTAGCTGTGGTAAAAGTAAGCTCGTCGCACCAAATGGAGAAGTCCTAACTGAATCGCCTTCTGACGAGGAACACATCCTGATTTATGATATGGACCTTTCCCTCATCAGTCAAACGAGAAGTGTTGTCCCATATCTCGATGACTTGGATCGCAACTTACTACCAGGCAAGGATCCAATCGTTAATTACTAAAATACAGCTCAAGGATTTGAACGAGTATGAACAAAACAAATGTTTTTCAACATGTCGCTGAAAATATTACTCAGTTAAGCAAATCGCACAGAAAAATTGCCAACTATATATTAAAAAACGTTAATACTGTACCCTTTTTCAATGTAGCAGAATTGGCTGCAAAAGCTGGCGTAAGTGAAGCTACCGTTGTGAGGTTTGCCACAGCACTGGACTACTCAGGCTATCCGGAATTGCAAAAGCAAATGCAAAATTCCGTCAAGGAACAACTAACTACAACCGAACGGCTTAAGATGTCTTCCAATGTGTATGACGATAAAGAGCAGGCAATCTATGACATTTTCAATGATGATATTAATAATATAAGGGCGTCTCTAGAGTCTTTGGACATTAAATCCTTTCATAAAGCTGCCGATCTTCTTCTTAATGCAAATAAAATCTATATTTCTGCAAATAGAAGTACGGCTTCACTTGGAATATTCTTGCACTATTATTTAAATATCATTCTGGATAACTCTGAAATACTGGGTTCGTTTGAAATTATTCCTGAACAACTTCATTCACTCACTAGCAAAGATGTTGTGGTCGGGATAAGTTTTTCACGTTATTCCAGCAGTACAATTAACACTATTGCGTTTGCAAAAGAGATGGGAGCCAGTACTATTGCGATTACTGATAACCTGTTGTCTCCCCTTCTGCCCTATTCGGATATTACATTGACTGCTTCCAGTGATATGCCATCGTTCATCGATTCTTTCACAGCACCTTTAAGCTTGATTAATGCTCTAATTGTCTATTTAGGTAAAGAACGTGAAGAGAATGTTGAACAACGGCTCAATCAAATGGAAGACATATGGGGTAAGTTCGGAGTCTTTTATAAAAGAGATTTGTCGAATGATTAACATGAGCGCAGGAATAAACAAGAACGTACAAAATTTTGGTGTACAGGCATCTTGAAACTACTTAATTACTTAGTGCGAATGTACAAATTCTTAGTAAAGCAAAAAGAGTCTTCTGATGATGAGTTTCTCAGTCATCAGAAGACTTTTCTTTTTGCAACTCATTAAGTGCATACATGAGCCATTTCGTTTCCATAAGCTCAGGTATAGGGCCTTTGCAAATAATGCGCTGAATATGTTTATATTACTTAAATAACTACCATTTACGATGTTTATGAGTATCATAAACATTATTTTATTTGCTTTGCTCTTCATTACGAATACAGAGACAGTTACATTTGTATTGGCAATACTGAGCAAAAATGGAGACACGCATCCCGACAAAAAAGTTAAAGCAACGTGGGGAATTTATATGGCCATAGTGATAAGTCTTCTACTAGTAACAGGCGATTTGTCCATTATTCTAACGTTGGCGATCATCACCTTGTTCCCACTAACTATATGTGGCAACATGGTACCTACTTTTGCCGCCAGTACCGACAAACCTTCCAAGTAGAATGCTAGCAATCAAAAAAGCCCATGTCCAAGAAGACACAGGCTGCACATAGTTTAGTTTATTTACCCATCTTAGAACCGAATATCTGCAAAACCTGTGAAATCTACGTCTACAGGAATAGAATTCTCCACCATTAAGTCACGTAATGCAGTTAATGTAATGGATACATCAACATCTAATAGCTCTTCATCGTCATAGTCAGCTTTTAAAGAAGGGACATTCCTAACAACATATAAACTATCCTCAATTTGCCAATGAATGTCTTTCTTTAGCAAAGTTGTTTCCCGGTCCATTGACTGAACCTCCCTGTTTATGATTAGCATGTGAAGTCTCCCCTTTCATTAAAACTGCCCTTACGTCTATGATTTTAATCATCTACAATTACTTTTCCAGCAATTCTTGGTTCATTTAACTTACTTCTTATTTTGTTTCCGCACTATTTTAAGTCGAAGTTCAGCCATTTGATCTGTTAAATTTTCATCCTGGGAAAGACTTTGAGTAAGGGATAATAAGTATCTTCTTCCGCGTACAAATTTAAAGCTGATTGGCAGTACAATCGTGCGTTTCCTTCGTGTCGTTAATGAGTATGCTAGTGAACTATGCCCTTTAAACTGGGCTTTCAAAACACTGTCTGTATCCGTTAGCCATTGAATGGTCTCTATTACTTTGGGCAATTTGTTAGAACCTGTCTTTTCTAGCATTCTTTCATGAGAATGCATTGTGATTACTACTTTTCTATGCTTATATAATTCATCGGTAGTTTTGCCAAAGATAATCCTAGCTTTAAATAGTAATCCCCTGCTCATCTGTGCAGTTGTAAGATCAGATAGATCAATGCCTACACGATCTTCTTTCATTAACTAATATCTAGTATATACAGAAGCTATCTCATTAATCTCCAGTATTTGATGAATTTCAAGTGAGAGTATATAAAAAACTCTATATTATTAGAAAGAACTACTAGGCTCAGAAAATGCCAGTACTTGCGATACACCCTTACCAGTTACCCGGTAATCGGATCTCTCATGTTCATGCGCATACTTCTTGAACTACTCCATTCAATCCAGTTCCATACTATAGTTCCTGTCACTCGTATCCCGATTAATCAAATACGTCGCAGACTGCGGACTCTCACATACCATCAATGACTCTGTTCTTCTGTCCATTGCATGCTTCAGCCTGCAAGCTCGTACATATTTGCCTTCAAAATTTGTATACGAAATGTTTGCAATAAAGTATTCGCCATTATCGAACATGACACGTGTTTGTTTTTTATTCAGACGATGATAGCTGTGGATTCGTTGCAGTGCAAACCATGCGCAATCTGGTCGAGACGGTGAGTAAAGAGGAAACCAATACATATTCAGCTTCTCACTGACTATAACGGGTATCATGGCGAATCTTCCGCCTAAAATGACACGTGATCCATCCCACGCACCGCGCAAACTGGATCCATGGTAACGAATGTTTTGGTCCACTAAATCTGTTGGCTTGAAATCAACCTGTATCAACTCTTTGTTTTCCATCACCACTGACTGCAGTTTACCTACCTCATTGTACATAGGATAAATCATGCATGTTGCTTTTGTCATCATAAAGTTCGTTTCGACTTTCATTGTGTTGCCTCCTTTTTTCTTAATTGCTTTTGTAATCAATAAAAAAAGAGTATACTATCTATAGATTGGTAGCATACTCCAATCGGTAATCCCCGAGTGAGTCTGACCGGACTGCTAACACTCGGGGATTTTTTCCTGCCAGTACCTACTCACCTCCTTCAAGGCGCAGCCAGTTAATCAATGCCTGATTGTTTTTCTTATTGTGTGTAAGATAATAGAATTTGTCCTTCCCTCTCACATCGCCATCGAATTTCTTCCAAATATCTTGCTTTGGTGACCAATCTACATGGGAAAGTTTTCGCATACGATCCTGAATCGTTTGCTGTTTCACTGCGTACGTTTCGTTTTCCACTCCACTGTAGGCATACTGAGTTAGTGCTGACAATACTGAATAGCTTGCCAACATAGATACCTTATAATCACCTATCGTTTTCGCATCGTGCAAATTGAACAATTCATCAAACCATGTCATCAGTAATTCGTAAGTTTCTTCCACTTCTCCTGTATTTTCACTGTGCATCGCGATCTTTCCGCTCACTACTTTACCCGTCAAAAAATAACCAACCAATCGCCTCAATTGCGACAACGAAACCAAATTGGTATTACGCGGTCTCATGACGGCAGCCTTCTCCAGCTCCACTCCCGCTTTTCCAAGCAACTGATGACTCTTAAGAAGCCTGTTCGTAAGCGAATTCACTTCATTGCGCGAGTCGTAAGATATCCGCTTCGACAGTGACACCTTTTTTCCTTTCGTGTTGAGATCTATGTATAGCTGATCCATTTCTTTTGGCGACAGCCCTTCAAATACTTGCACTGCTACTTCGATTTGATTCAGCATATAATGTAACGTAAAACCTTTCTTCTGTTCCGCTACATCATCACTACTCGTCATGCGAGAAACTGCTGCTTCAAGTTGTGTTAGCGCTTTCATACGCTGCGAACCATCTATTACGATCAATGAATCGGGTCGGCCGTCCGCAAGACTTCCAGATTCGATTGCCGCAACGATAGGTGGTAGATAAATTTGTTCCTGAATGACATTGTCGAGTATGTACCGTCGAATCATCCGGGCCTGCCCTGCATTGACTTCCCTAAGTACCAAACGCTGATCGTCCAGCATTTTCGTCAACTCTTTCACCGTATAGATCACCATCGTCTGTCTCTTAGAAAATATCTCATTGACGATCATTCAAACGCTCCCTTTCCTCCCGAATGATCAGTAAAAATTCCAGCATCGTTCGCTTAACCGCTGTGGAATTCGAATGATTCCGCACTTGTTTCGATTGCTTATTGTACATATGATCAAATGCAGGATCATCATGTTTCCATGTACATCTCTTCTTCAACAGTTGCAGTTGCTGAATAGCTTCCATATGCGTCAATGACTGCTCTCGCGTTAGCGTATAGACGGTATAAGCAAGAGCTACTTGGACCCCCGTCACGCCACACGCATAATTCTTTCTGTCCGTCATGCGTTTAGGGAACAGTTGCAACCAAGAGGAAAAGAATGCTTCTGCAATAGCCGGTACTTCACTCGCTTTACAACCTTTGTAATACGGATTACCGGTTTTCACCGTCAAGCAACCTTCAAATAACGCAAGCAGACACTTCTTCATCGTAATTAATGAAGTAATCGACGTATTCGTTTCAGTAAGCCGTGAACGCACTTGATCAATATCTAGGCGCGTCTTCAACTGCTCTGCTATAGTACGCGTCAACTCAGTATAGGCGTCTCGTTGATCATACAACAACATGAATCCTGGATGCGCTTCTCGTCGTTCGGTATTATAATCCGTAAACAACTGCCGTTCTTCCTGCTGATTTAAATCCAAATAGACTTGCATCGACACAGGATATCCCGCTAAGATTTGAATGAACTTCCGCGCTTCCTCAGCTTCCGCCTGATTCCCCGTCTCTTCCGCTGCTTCCTTCTTCGATTTCAACTGACTAATAGCAGAAGCAATTGCAGACATACGGTGCTGTGCATCAAGGACATAAATACTACATCCTGGTTTCAACACGAAGCCACCATCTATTTCTTGTATATTTCCCCGACTAGAGAATACGAATGGTGAAAAGTAAAACGGTTCTCCTTTTTCCAGACTATCGAGTATGAAATCCCGAATATCTTTACGCTTCCGGGGATCTAACTGCCTTTGCACCTCATGATCAATTTCGAACATTGCCTCCAGCATGGAAAAGTGTATTTGAGTGCAAAGAACTTCTTTTCCGAACTGTTTATAACTACTACCACTCATCCTTGTGGTAAGCCCCGCATCCAACATGAGTCTTCCTCCCCGTGCCATTTTGATTAGTATAGCGCAAAAATAATACTTAGTCCACAGAATCTTCTAACTAATAGTTTATTTTAATATGAAATTTATTTTTACTACACATTTTTCTTAGCTCTTGACGGAAAATAGATATCGTGATATTTCGTATTTTCTTGACATAAAAAACACTCCACTTCACAGATTTAATCTGTAGAGTGGAGTGTTGCGGTCTGATACATTGTTTTATTTTACTTTTAATTAAAGCACATATTAATGAACTATGAATTATGCGGGAACCTGGTATCCTATCATTCGGTCAGTCTTCTAGTAGCTCAGCATCTTCTATACGTTCTTCCCCTTTTGTCGCTGTATTTGATTACTCTCGCTATATAGAGCCCTGTTGATCACAACTCTGACTATGCCTTCATAGTAATGAGCAGTCGTTTCGATTCCTAAGATGACACGCGTTAATCGATTCGCTTCACATGTCTGGTGAAATTTCCCTCATCAACACCTGAAACCGCGTTTTGGGTTCATCAGATTCAAAAAGTCCACTTATAAGTAAGCGTCAAAAAATGAACACGTTGTTTCGTATAAAAGAAAATGCCCCAAAGAATCAATCATAAAGATTCTTCGGGGCGATTTTTTCAAGATTGCGTTGAGGAAGGTCTTCGAAAAGAAACTGCAAGTAGAAGAAGGGATTCACGCCATTCTCTTTTGCGGTCTCTACGAGACTATAGGCGATTGAACTTGAAGTAGCATCTCTTGTGGAAACTGCGAAAAGCCAGTTTTTTCTACCGATTACGAAAGGCTTTATTGATCGCTCTGCTCGGTTATTGTCGATCTCGATACGGCCATCTTTCATAAATGTCTTCAATTTAATTGTGTGGGACCTGGTACCTGCTTTTAACCATTGTTTTCAGTTCCTCTTTTACTGGTAGGGTTGGGTAGAAAGCTCTATGATTGGTGCTATCTTATATCCTAAAAACAACGTTTTTGTGTTTTACTCAATCTATTTCATACAATGGGTAAGCGCATTTTGGCTGTATTCATTGTACCTGCTCTTTAGTAAAATTAATATTTAGCCCCAATGCGTAGCCTACTATCAGCATGTAAAAGCTCATTAGTTGAATTGAATTAACATATTCCCCCGATAACATCCCTACGTTAAGAATAATTGCAGTTAATAATGCTATTAAATAAACATTTTCATTACTTATACTAGATTTCAGAGCTTTTCGAGTAATAATGAAAATATTATAAGCAAAGTACATAGATATTACAGTTAAACCAATTATTCCAAACTGAATTAATAATAATAAAAATGAGTTGTGAGGAAGTAAATTGTAAAAGTTCCCATAGCCTATACCTGTTAACGGATTTATTGAAGCATACTCTAGTGAATTCTTTAGAGTACTTATTCTTCCTTCGAAACTACTAACACCTTCAAACCTTCCTGTACCAAAAGCTATAAATAGTTCATTGAAACGATTACTCTTTTCACGAATAAAAGGTATAAAATTGTAAATTCCAAAAACTACTAGAAATGATATAATAATATTTTTGATCTTAAAGCTTTTACAAAGTGAAAGTAAAATTGTAACAATAAGACCTAATACCATTAATACAAACCCAGTTCTAGATCCCGATACGTATATTCCAAAGATTCCATATGATAGTAGCACGAGCCATAGTATTCTTTTTGAAATATCCGATTTTTGAAGTAAAAAAAAGATATAGCTTGTCCAAATAGCTGCAAACAATCCAAACCAGTTTGCATTGTACATGCTTCCAAAGACTCTCGGATTATTTGCGCCTAACCCTCGTAATTTTTCTTCTGTATATATATAAGAAAGTGCTACTTGAATATTCAAAGGATTAAAGTATTGCAATATTGCTATTAAAACAACCCCGCCTCCACCAATAAGAAATGTTTTTTGGATTATAGCAGGTTTTATTAAACTACCACTTATATACGATACAAAAAAAACTAAAAAGTAGTAAATATAACGGTATAATTCAAAAAGGTCATTTAATACAGTCGGCTGTCCAATCACAATAGATGCTATAAATTGCGAAAGTAAACTTAAATACGCGAAAATCAATAATATAATAATTGATTTATTATTAAATGATTTATAACTGATTTGCAATGCAGATGAATTAATTAAGATAATTAGTAATATTATCAAAATAATTATTAATGCTATTGCATCGAACAACTTAACTGCTAAAAAATCGCCCAACAAATTTGTTGGAGTTGGTTTAAAAAGAATAAAACATAAAAAAAACACATACATAAATTTAAATAGGTTTCTAACGCTCACATTCCTACTTGCCATAACATTCTCCAATCAATTGCGAAAGTTCAAAGTTATATTATTAGAAAATTCTCTTGATTTCATAAGTTAGTTTCCTAAATGTGAAAATCCCGCGTAAAATTGTAAAGAAATTTAAAGTTACAAATACAGACTTCTTAAATGATTTTTGTTTAATTGCAAATAGTAAAAACATCAAATTAATTACAAATAAAGAATATAACAATATAACTTCCTGTGTAATTAAATATATAATTATTAGTATTAAGGAAATAAAAGTATTGGCGAATGGGATGAAAAATACAGCTAAATGTTTATGTTTAAAAAGATATTTCATTCTTTTCTCTTTTAAACTTTTATAAAACGTTTGTCCTAATCCAATAGTTCTTTTAGAAAATATACTTTTAAAAGAAAAACTAGTTCTTTCACCTTTATCAATATGGTGAATTATCATTTCTATTGGTAATTCAAAAACTTTATAGTTATTCTCCTTAATTCTTAGATAAAGTTCTGGTTCCTCAGAGGCTAATATTCTTTTATCATAACCACCTACTTCAAGTAGTTTTTTTGAATTAAAAATTACAGCACCTCCAAAATGTTTACACTCTCTTTCTCCGAAATTATTATATATATTAAATACTTTCTCTGAAACTTTCCTGTTTTTATAGTAATAGTCATTTCTAATACCAATCAATCCAATAACTTCTTCGTTTGCATTTTTAAAAAAGCGACTTGAACTCTCTAGGAAACCATGTTGCAATTCCATATCACCATCTAAAAATAAAATATATTTACCTTTAGATAGTTCTGCTCCTATAGACCGACTCAAGGAAGCCGAATATTGTGAGCTTTCCGTAATATTGTAAAGCTGTATATTCGTTATAGTCTTTCTCAAATCCATCACAATATCTCGTGTATTATCAGTTGAATTTGAATCTATAATTATTATCTCTATCTCTGAAATATGATAAGGTTGATGATTTCTAATAATAGAATCTATACAACTACCTATATGTAACTCCTCATTTTTTGTTATGATGACAAACGAAACTTTTACTTGCTTATTAATCTGTATACCACACATCAAATCCATGGTGCCTCCAAAAATGTATTTTGAGTATCCTTCATATAATCTCTTGGTTTTAAGTTGGATATTACTCCACTCTCACTGAACAATTTGTTTAAAATAATATATATACTTTCTTCATCCTTGGAGTCCGCCTTTATTCTAAGTGTTTCATTATATTCAATATCATTTAGAAATGACGTGCACTTCTCATGATATTCAACTAATACAAATGGTACTTCTCCCAAGAATGCAGTAATCGCACCGTGCAATCTAACACTAAAAAAAACGTCACAAGAGACTATTTCTTCCCACATTTGTAATGGATCGTCCTCATAAATCACTCTTTGAGTTTCAATACCTTGTTTATTCAATTCTTTTAATAATTTATTTGAAATTGCTATGTCTCCTAATTCAGAATGCGTATTTAATACACATACTCTAACTATGATATTCTCTTTATTTTTCAATCCTATTCTTTTTATTGCACTAATTATAGCCTGATTTCTTTCGTTTTCCTGTTTCAGGCTTCCACCTGTATAAGACTCATAATTACATATTGAAACACCTAATATCTTTGAATTATTAACTATCTTCTTTTCAGATGATATAGACGGAATAATTCCCGCTATATCCCTTCCTAATATAAAAGGGGTTTGGATATTCAACTCTTTAAGAGTGTTATAAGAATTTTGATCTCTGACTGAAATATATTCAAACTTATTTAATAAATTCTTAGCTTCAATTATATCTTTTTCAGAACTAAAAGGACCTATAGAAACTCCTATCGCTGACATTTTAGCTAATCCTAGGTCCATTAATTGACCTTGAAAACGTCTCATTCTAATCGAGGTATCTGAACTAATAGTGGATCCTCCGGCTAAAATTATATTATCATTTTTTATAAAAGCTGCTAACATTACCTGCATTCTATACAGCTTGTTTAAAATTCCATTACCAGAATACAACCCTTCAAACTTTGTGACTTTGAAGTCTGCATTTATTCCTTTAACTTTACTACCAATAACTTCAGGAGAACTTCCCCAATATTTATTTGCGCCATATACAGATGCCAAAACAAATAAATCATCACCATAGTTATTCATTCCATAATAACCAGTAAATGCAATATTCAAAATATCTCATCTCTTTTCACCAATTTATAAAAGTAATTTTTAGTACCTAAGTATAGACACACACATAAAATTAATTCGCTAAAGATTGTTGAAATAATAGCACCTTTAACACCAACAATAGGTATTAAAATAATATTACCCAACACGTTTATTAAAGCAGTAGCTCCTTGAACTTTAACCTTATAGTAAATATTATTCTTGGTCGACATAATCGTTCCACTTATTGAGTAAATAAATCTGAACACAATGCACAATGAAAGTAAGCTAAGGTAAATTGCGGATTCTATATATTTTTCACCGTATATAATCGAAATAATATTCTCACTAAAAATAAAAATAATAGTAGTAGTGATAATCCCTATTAGTAGCATAGTTAAAGTAGACCTTCTAAAGAATGAAAATAGTTTTTTATTATTATAATTAGCCCAAACATGGATCTTTGTTAAGAATAGTTTCCGGAATAATAGATTAGGAAATAAATAAACAATTGTTAATATAGCAAATGCAGCACTATATAGTCCTGTCGCTTCCGAACCTTTATAGTAAGCAATTATTAGAATATCACTTTGATAATATGCATAATAAAAAATACCTATTAATCCAAAAGGCAAAATATTTTTTAAAGTAGTTTTAAAATTTTCCTCTACAAGAGCTTTTGAATGCGGCTGATAAAAAATAATTATATTGCCTTTATAAAGCCTTAATATACTTCTTATAAATGGAAATAGTGCGAGTATTGAAAGAATAAAAACACTAATTCCTATAGTTATAATGCTTTTTGTTGTTATAAGTGCTATTAAAACACTAAAAAATCTAACGATATATATTAATAAGTTAAATAAAGTATTTTTCAAAAAGTTTTCTTCTATTTGATTTACAGCATTACTTAAAGTTAAAAGACCTTGTAAGATTATATTTGGAATGAATAATAGTATTAGGTAATTTACTAAAGGAGAGTAAATATCCGACAAAACTAATATTGAAACTATTGTTACAGATACTACTAAACTAATGTAGAAAATTTTAAAGCTAGGTCTTACCCACCTAGATGCATTTCTTCCTTCAGCAGCAAAAACTTTAACTAAAAAATCTCCTACTCCAAAACCAATGAATACTGCAATTATATTTACTAAGTTAGTTACCGTAGCAAAGTTTCCGTAATCTTCTACTGTAAAATTACGCGCAAGAATAATTTGTGCTATGAACATTAATAGTGAACCCAATACAGACCCTAATAATAATATTATAAAATTATATATGTTTTTCTTCATTCTATTCTCCAAATCTTTAAATGAAACCAATACAAGTAAAACACAGCACCATTTCTAGAAAAACTTGATTAAATAAGTAATCAAAATATTTCTGAAATACTTCATTTTGAAATAGCTTTAATTTTCTTTCCCTAAATTATTAAATTAAATTAGCTATTTAGAAAACCCATCTAAACAATTCTATATTTCTTATATATTTTTCTATCCTGTATTGAATTGCGTTTATATCCTGCGATAGTAGGCATGGTATTCAAAAAAAGTATTTGCAGGCTATCATTTATGATGTTTAGTAATTTTATTATAAATTCTCCTTATACCAGCTAATTGCTTCTACAATTCCATTTTCAAAACTCCATTCCGGATTATAATTTAGCGATTGTTTAGCCTTACTAATATCAGCGTTACTATGCTTAATATCGCCTATTCTATCGTGACTGAAAATTGGCACCAATTCTTTACCTAACGTTTTAGATAACATTTTATAAATATCAATCAAATATTCTCTTCCACCGTAGGCTATATTATATGCTTCCCCTGCCGAGTCCTTAGATGCCCCACAAGCTTTTAGATTGGCTTCAATCACATTTTCAATATAAGTAAAATCGCGGCTTTGTTTACCGTCACCGTTTATTATGGGCTGTTCGTTATTAAGCAATTGCTTTATAAATTTTGGAATTACTGCAGCATAAGCACCATCAGGATCTTGTCTTCTACCAAATACGTTAAAATAGCGTAAGCCATAAGTATCTAAACCATATAGTGTAGTATAGAGTTTCCCATACTCTTCATTCATCTTTTTTGTTAGAGCATAAGGGGACAATACATTCCCTTCCTTACCTTCACGTTTAGGCAGATTCGGTTCATCTCCGTATACTGAAGAACTTGATGCATAAACAAACTTCTTCACACCATTTTGTCTAGCAGCTTCCATCATATTTAAAGTTCCTTTAACATTTACTTCTTCATAAAACTGTGGCATCTCAATACTTCTCGGAACACTCCCCCAAGCCGCTTGGTTCAGAACGTAATCGACTCCATCACAAGCCTTCATACATGTATCAAAGTCACGTATATCCCCTTCAACAAACTCGTAACTAGGGTTATCTAAAAACTCTTCAACATTTTCTTTCTTACCAGTAGAAAAATCATCTAATCCCCTAACTTGATATCCTAACTTAAGTATAGCTTCTACTAAATTAGAACCAATAAACCCGGCCGATCCAGTAACTAAAAACTTACTACCTTCTGGGAATGTCACATCTTCATACCCCATTCTTATAGCCCCCAATAGTTAAACCCTGATTTTTTTGCATGCTCTCTATCGAAAATACCTTTTAAATCCACTAATACAAGTTCTTCAGACTCTTTAAACATATACTTCACATCTTCTAATGCAATGCTTTTAAATTCATCATGCGTTACGGCAAAAATAACTGCATCCATATCTTTAACTTCTTCAGACTTGGAAAGCTTAATATCGTACATTGCGATTAAATCTTCCTCATCAGCAACGGGGTCTACAATCTTGACTTCAATACCATACTCTTGAAGTTCATTGATTACGTCAACCACTTTTGTATTTCTAACATCCGGACAGTTTTCTTTAAATGTGATACCAAAAACAGCAACTTTGGCACCGTTTATTTGCTTATTAGCTTTGATCATCTTCTTCACTATGTTCTCCGCCACATATTTCCCCATATTATCATTTATCTTTCTACCTGATAGAATAATTTGTGAATGATATCCCATCTGCTCCGCTTTATACGTTAAATAATACGGATCTACACCTATACAATGGCCTCCTACTAGTCCTGGAGAGAAGTTAAGGAAATTCCACTTGGTGCTTGCAGCTTCTAGTACAGCTTTAGTATCTATATCCATCTTATTAAAAATAATAGAAAGCTCATTCATAAATGCAATATTGATATCTCGTTGAGAATTTTCAATGACTTTTGCCGCTTCCGCCACTTTAATACTTGCCGCTTTAAATACCCCTGCATCCACTACAAGCTCATATACCTTTGCAATTATGTCTAATACTTCTTCATCTTGGCCTGCGACTACTTTAATAATATTTTCTAATGTATGTACTTTGTCACCTGGATTGATTCTTTCAGGTGAATACCCAACCTTGAAATCTGGCCCACACTTTAAACCCGACTCTCTTTCCAAGATTGGAACACATATGTCTTCTGTTACACCTGGATATACAGTCGATTCAAAAACTACTATTGAGCCTTTTGTTAAGTTTCTTCCTAGTGTCGTACTTGCAGATTTCAATGGCGTTAAATCTGGCGTACGATCTCCTTTGACAGGTGTTGGTACAGCCACAATATGAAACTTGGCGTTTTTAAGGCTTGTCTCATCAGAAGAAAATTCTACAGCAGTATTTTGGATCACTGCATCGCCAACTTCTTTTGTTGGATCTATACCATTTTTATAAAGTTCTACCTTCTCTTGACTAATATCAAATCCAACTACATGTACTTTCTTTGCAAAAGCTACTGCAATCGGCATCCCTACATAACCTAAACCTATAAGTGATATCTTTTGTTTTTTGTCTTTTATATCGTCAAATAAACTCATTTTAAATTCTCCTCTTATAATCCCATGATCTCCATAATCGATTTATTAACAATTTTCACATCATATTTCGACTCGGCGATTTGTAAGCTTTCTATACCCATGCTCTTACATACCTCAGGATTTGAGGCCATATATTCCATCTTATTTATCAAACCTTGAACATCATGAACAGGAACGAGGTAGCCATTAACACTATCTGTAACAGTTTCCCTGCAACCAGGTGCATCACTTGTGATGATAGCTCTCCCCATAGCCATAGCTTCAAGTACCGTTTTAGGTGTACCTTCATGATAGGATGGTAGTACATATACGCTACATTGTGATATATAAGGTCGTACATCATCTTGTTCGCCGAAATATTCAACGATACCACTATTTATATATGGGGCAAGATCATCTGGTTTTATTGCCGATGGATTACTATCGTAAGGTCCTACTAACATACAGCGCACTTCAGGGTTTTTAGTCTTTAATACTTTACACGCTTCTAAGTATTCCATTAAACCTTTATCCTTGATGAGTCTTCCGATAAATAAAAAGGTTGGTATCTGTGGAAGTGGTACAGGCTTAAACATATCCAAGTTGACCCCTGAACCATTTATAAGAGCAGTTTTACTGTTTTTCAACAATCCATTTTGAATAAATTCGTTTTTGTCATCCTGATTTTGAAACATCACTCTTTTACTATATTTACATGCAATGCGATATTCTATTTTCATAATACTTTTTACTATTTTACTCTTAAAATCTTGCCCTCTGAATATTGAGCCAAGTCCAGCTATTAAAGGGTAAAACTCTGTAATCTTATTCATTTTTGCTGCTATACTCCCATAAATTACAGTCTTGGCCTGATATGCGAACACTTTATCTGGACGCTCTTTTCTCATGAATTTATCAAGTGCATTCAATGTCTTTAAATCTTTGAAAGGATTCATTCCGTTCCTTTCAACATATATTTGTTTATATTCGATATCATGTTCTCCAAATTTCATCTTCCACTTTGACTCTGGTTCAGATCCTAGCGCAATAACAATATGTCCATTTTCTTTAAAGTGTTTCATCATATCCATTCTAAACCAAAATAAAGATGATGTATGGCTGGATAGTATAGCTATTTTCATATTACCGCTCCTAAATATATTTACTATTTCCTATCGTGCATTTAAATATTCTTTAATCTCTATATGTATACCACTTTCAAAACTTATAGGATTATAGCCAAAATCTTTAGTTGCATTACTATGAGTATAGCTTCTATCTTCACCCATTCTTTGGACTTTTTCTGTATAGTTAACTTTTCCAAGCGTTATGACTTTTAAAAATCTCGCAATTAGTACTCCCCACTTTAAAGGTAAGTTAATGTAGATTGTTTTTTTATTTAGCTCTTTACTAATTAATCTAAATACATCAATCATTTTTATCGGCTTTTCGCCCGAAAGATCATAAACTTTTCCACCAGT
This sequence comes from Sporosarcina sp. P25, assembly GCF_002743235.1. Classification (NCBI taxonomy): domain Bacteria; kingdom Bacillati; phylum Bacillota; class Bacilli; order Caryophanales; family Caryophanaceae; genus Sporosarcina; species Sporosarcina sp. P25. Next base: position 148,224 of record NZ_PDYV01000001.1, on the reverse strand, counting down.
GACTTCCGGTCTTGTTAACACAGTAAAAAATGCTTTTCCTAAGTCTCTGGCATTTACCGGTTGAATTACGCTATTACCACCATCTATTACAGGAATAACCCTAAACTTGTCTATGAGTTTAATAAACTTACTCATATTTTTATCACAAAGATCTCCATATATCATCGAAGGTCTAAGTATTGTTATACTAATTTGAGTATCCGAACTTGAATTTAATTCCATAACTTCCTTTTCTATTTCTTTATAACGCTTGGAAGCATACTTGAATTGAGAATATACTCCTGTAGTATGTACTAGTATTACTCTACTTACAGAGTTATTAATAGCTGTGCGTACTATCATTGGAGAATGGTGAATATTGTAAATATGAACAACCGTTTGTATACCATTCATCACTTTATCTATAAATTTTGGATCTTCCAAATCTCCAACAACCTTATCTATATTCAATCCACTATTATCTAACAATGATGTGTCCGACATCGGTCTAACAGTACAGCGTATAAGCCCTTTATAATCATTTTTTATAAGTTCTTGTAAAAAATACTTACCTGTATGTCCTGTAATCCCTGTCACTAATAGCATTTCAGCATCTCCAATACTTCAATTAGTTACATCATTAATTATTTTTATGCTTGCTGGCAATTTCCTTTTTTGCATTGCTTGCACCTTCAACGACTCCATCACTCTTAAAAACACTAACAATAGTGCCCAAAAAACACTTTGTATCCATCCAACCATTAATCTTTTCTACATACTCTCCATCTATTTTCGCCTTAACTTCTATAGACAGTTCATCTCTCCCACTGATTTGTGCTAATCCAGTAAGTCCAGGTGGGACATCATTTGCACCATACAAATCTCGTTCAGCTACTAAATCATGTTGATTCCACAATGCAGGCCTTGGACCAATAATACTCATCTCTCCAACAAGTATATTCCAAATCTGTGGAAGCTCATCTAATGACGTTTTCCTAAGAAAACTTCCTACTCTAGTAATATACTGGTCTGCATCCTCCAATAAATGGGTTGGTTTATCCTTCGGTGTATCAATTCTCATTGTACGAAACTTTAGTATATTGAAATGAGTTTTATTAATCCCTACTCGTTTTTGTTTAAAAAATACCGGCCCTTTAGAATCTAATTTTATCGCTATAATTAAAATTAAGAATACAGGTGATAAAATTATCAATCCTATAGAAGATAGTATAATATCTATACCTCTTTTAAATACGAAAAACATATTCAACCAACTCCTTAAAAACTACTATGTCCATTCATATTTATAGTGAACTTGTTTTTTCCTTCGGCGCCTCCACAAACTTCCGATTCGCCAACCCAACTAAAGTCTCTTTCAACTCCCCGTCACCCATACCTGGCAACTTATCCAACACATACAATTGCTCCGTCTCCGAAATCGGCGTAGCTTTCCCAATATAAATCTTCGGAAACACATGCTCACTCTGACGTTCGTCTTCATTCAACAATTCTTCATATAACTTCTCACCAGGTCGAATGCCTGAGTAGTTGATTTCGATTTCATCTTCTTCATAGCCAGATAGCTTGATCAAGTTCTTCGCTAAATCAACAATCTTGACCGGTTCGCCCATATCGAGAACAAACACTTCGCCACCTTGCGCAAGTGTTCCGGCTTGAATGACTAGGCGTGATGCTTCGGGAATTGTCATAAAGTATCTGGTCATTTCTGGATCTGTAATCGTGACGGGTCCGCCTTTGGCAATTTGTTGTTTGAATAACGGAACGACGCTGCCTCGTGAACCTAAGACGTTGCCGAATCGTACAGCAGCAAATTTGGTTTCACTGTCTTTTGCTAAGTTTTGCACAATCATTTCTGCAAAGCGTTTCGTTGCCCCCATGATGTTCGGTGGATTGACTGCTTTGTCGGTCGACACGAGAACGAAGTGCTTGACGCTAAAAAATCTAGCGGCTTCTGCCACGTTTTTTGTACCGAATATATTATTTTTGACGGCTTCCATCGGGTTGCCTTCCATGAGTGGTACATGTTTATGTGCTGCCGCGTGGTAGATGACATCGGGTTTTAGTTCGCTCATCAGATCAAATATGCGCGTTCGATCTTGCACATCTGCGATTACAGGACATATTTCTGTAGTAGATGAAACTTTTTGGCGCAGTTCCATGTCTATAGTATAGATCGAGTTTTCACCATGACCGAGTAGTATTAATTTCTTTGGTTGGAACTCTACTACTTGTCTGCAAATTTCAGATCCAATAGAACCGCCTGCTCCTGTGATGAGAATCGTTTTACCGGTCAACTTCTGTTCAATGGCTTGCATATCGAGCTGTACTTCGTCCCGTCCGAGTAGATCTTCTATTTTCACGTCACGCATATCTTTAACGGATACTTTCCCTGTCATCAAGTCTTCGATGCGTGGAATCGTTTGCGTTTTGACGCCCGTTTCGATACACCGCTTCATCAACTCTGTCATTTGCTGTTTACCCATCGAGGGAATCGCAATGATGATTTTATCTATGTGATGCATATCTACTAATTGCTGGATGTTCTTAGTACCCCTATAAACACGCATTCCGTAAATATCGAGACCTTGTTTCATTTTATCGTCATCTACAAAAATGACAGGTTTCATGCCGTATTCTGGATTGCTTAGTACTTGTCTGGCGATCATCGTGCCTGCTTGTCCGGCTCCTAGAATCATCGTGCGTTTCATATCGATACTTTTATCCTTCACGACTACATCTCTCACTAGACGCCAAGACAGACGGGATCCCCCTATTAGCAGAACGTGCAACATCCATGTGATAGCCAATGCGCGAGCGTAGACATCTTGTGTGAGGGTAAATTGAACAACGACCACTGCGAGGATGGTGAACGTGACGGCTTTGACGATCGACTTCAGTTCACCGATAGATGCATACGACCACGCTTTTCGATAGAGGCCGTAATACCAAGCAAAGAAATGATGCGCAATCTGTATCGTAATGGCGCTGATTAGCAACATTTTATTGAAGATAATCGAAGTGAATGGATGAAGCATGAAGTATCCTATATAGATCGACAATAAGACGATTATGGAATCGGCTGCGATTAACATGGTCATTCGTTTGCGTACAGTCAAAGGAGCTCCTCCTTTCAATTGTGTTTCTACTACTTACTCACTAGTCAATTTAGAGTATCAACCTTTATAACATTACCAATCTATCCAATTAATTGCCACCACTTTTTAATCACTGGCGTTTCCGGTTCATAGATGGTGAGTAATTTATTCTGGATAATTTGTTGATTGTTCACTAGCAACATATCTACTGTGTCCATATCGATTTTCTTTCCAAGCACTTCTAATCCTTTATTGAATAAAAATGGACGATTATCGGTATTATGCGCATCCGACCCGTACGCATGGATCAAATTCGCTTCTATGAGCTGAATAGATAACTTCTGAACATTTTTCCCAAAGTGACCTGCCACACTGCCCGCTGTCACTTGTGCAAGTGCACCGTGACGTACTAGCCGCTCCAGTCGCTCAGGTTTCTCTGCTATCCCTTTGTTGCGTTCGGGATGTGCAATGATCGGCACAATGCCTTCTTCTAGTAAAGACTGGATGATTTTAATGGTGTAAGCTGGAACATGTTGAGTAGGTAGCTCCAATAGTAAATAACGAGAATTGGCTAATGTGAGTATGTCTTTATTCAATAAATTTTCGATAATATGTTCATGCAGCCGTACTTCTTGACCCACTGATAAAGTCAGATCAATGCCTGCCACATGAATAATATCCCTTAACATTCGAACTTGGCTTTCTACTTCTTGCACCGGTACGTGGTAATGCGGGCTATAAGCATGCGGTGTAACGACTAGCTGTGTAATACCTTCTGACGCGGCCTCTTCTACCATGCGCATGGTCCCTTCGATTGTGTCAGGTCCATCGTCGACACCGAACAATAAATGGCTATGTATATCAATCATGTATGTCCTCCTAGCACTTTGCTGTATTCAAGAAAAGTGAAAAGGCGCAAGGCCCTTTCACTCATCGTTTCCATAGTATTGGTAGTAATACTGATCTTTTTGCAATATGAAGTTATTTAAAATCGTTCCTATAACATTCGCTTGGGAAGAAATCAGCGTTTCTTTCGCTTTCAGTACACTGTCTTTTTCCGTAGTGCCTGTATTCAAAACCAAAATCGTGCCTTCTGCTTTATTTGACAAAATTTGCGCATCTGTCACAGATAAAACGGGTGGCGCATCAAAAATGATCATGTCATACTTTTCCTTAAGTCTTTCTATAAGTACGTCCATTGTCTTCGATCCTAAAAGTTCCGCGGGATTTGGCGGGATGGGTCCACTCGTGATGAGATCGAGTCCTTCAACATCAGTCTGTTGGATAATATCTTCAAGCTCCCACTGACGAGTCAATAAGTTAGATAGGCCTGTCGCATTCATTCGGGAAAATGTATAATGCGTAGTCGGTTTTCGCATATCCGCGTCAATCAACAGCACTTTCTTTCCTTCTTGCGCAAAGACCACAGCTGTATTGGCTGACGCTGTAGACTTCCCTTCCCCTGGCGTTGCTGATGTGAACAGAATGGACTTCAGATCATGATCCGGCATGGAAAAGTTGATATTCGTCCGTATAGTACGGAATTGCTCGGACACTACTGATTTCGGATTCGTTTCCGTAACTAATTTACGCGCAACGGATTGTTTAGCCTGTTTCTTCTTATTAAATATGCGCTTTTTTGACATGTGCACTTGACCCTTTCTTTGGCGCAACAGTTGCCGTGTGGACTTCTTTATCAGAAATTGGACTGACTAGCCCAAGCACCGGTAAACCGAGCAATTCTTCAATATCTTGTTCTGTTTTCACTGTAGTATCCAAGTATTCTAGTAAAAATGCAATGCCTACTCCTACCATGAGTCCGATGACTGCTGCAATCACTACGTTGAGCTCTTTATTTGGCTTAACGGGTTTCGGATCTTCCGCGTAGAATGCAGGCGATAAAATATTTACGTTATCGACTTTCATCAAATTGACGATTTCTTTTTGGAACACTTCTGCAGTGGTATTGACGATATCGACCGCTTTATGTGCTTGCGGATCTTGTACTGTGACATTGACGACTTGTGAGTTTTGCTCGCTATTCACTGTAAGCTGAGCATTTAGTGTTGCCGGTGTGATGTCTAGATCCAATTGTTCTATGACTTGCGATAAGATGACCGGACTTTTAATAATGACATTATATGTATTGATAAGTTGTAAATTCGTTTGAATGTCTTGCGAGTCAAATGATTGTTGTTCCGTTTTTTGTTGATTGACTAGTATTTGTGTAGAAGCTTGATAGATAGGTGTTAAAAAGAAATAGCTTATGATCGCCGCAAGTACAGCTGCAGCTACTGTCGTTCCTATAATCAAACCCAAACGCTTTTTTAATGTCGAGAATAGTTCCTGTAAACTGATCGTTTCTTCCATAATGTAAAATTGCTCCTTTTCGGCAAACTTGCTACTAGTATAGCATATAAGCATAATGAAAAATATCGAATTTTCATTTTAAAATAGGATTTTTGATTAATTATGCTATAATTACGCGTATGAGAAAAGTCTTATCCCTGCCATCTCGTTTTCCTAGATTCTTCATCGCAAACATGCTCACATTACTACTTGGCTGCGCTGATGAAGCCCATCAATATTTCACAGGTGGACGAACCGCCACCATTCGCGACGTCCTACTCGACATGTCCGGCGCTCTAACGTTCTTGCTCATTTTGCAAATCGCTGTCTCGTTGCGTCCCAGAAAAAAAAGAACGACTAGCCTGAAAGGAAATCCTTTTAGACTAGTCGTTTTTCCATTTACCTGCCCATCGCTTTACTCATGATACTATCACGACGCGCTTTCTTTTGCGCTGCGTACTCATCGCGAATGCTTTGTGAATACGATTTATCATATCCATTAGCCTGCAGATCTTTTTCAAGCGAGCTAACGACTCCATTAAATACAGCATCCGTCTGTGACTCTAGACTATTAGCAGCAGACATATACTTATTGTAGAAGTACCCATAATCGATACTTTCACCATTCGCTTTTTTCGTACTGTATTCATTCTTCGCACGGCTAATCAACGAGTTAATCTTGCCATCAACTTGTCCTTGTAAATTATTAACGGTTGGTTCATATTTTTGTTTAATCGCCGCTACAGAATCCTTCTTCGCTGGCTGATTGGATCCCGCATTTCCTGACGCAGCTTGGCTACCGGCAGGATCTTTTTTACCTGATTGATCGCCAGTAGAAGTAGTGGTACCTGTTGTGCTTCCCACGTTTTCTTTAGCTGGTTGTTTTGCACTGTCTACTTGACCCGTAGATGTGCTTCCTGCAGTACTAGAAGAGGTGTTTTTATCACCTGCTGCAGTGGACGTTGAGCCGTCTGAGTTTTCATCCCCATTATCAGACTTACTATCCGACGTTTGTTCAGTATTCTGATCACCGTCTTGTTCTTCGCCTTCAAGAACGAGCTTGGTCCCATTCGGCAATATAATATCATACGGGTTCTCAATAATCTCATCCACCTCTTCATCTGCCACTTCATACTCTTTGAATTGGAAAATGTACAAGAGATAGCCCCCGCCTAACATTATCAATGCCACTATGGCTAGTAAGAATATTTTTAATTTTTTCTTCATAATAATCTCCTTTACAAGTTTATCCTATAGAAATTTTAACAGATTATGAGAGTGTATGATAGCAGAAGATTACAAAACTAGTGCACATATAACAAAATAGTAAAAGCCTTCTCAACATTTCGAGAAGACTTTGCCCATTACTCAAAGAATATTTAATTAAAATTTAAATTGATACGTGCTATTGAATGATTTAGATTCGATTGATCCTTTTACATTCAGTGAAACTGTTCTTCCTTTAAGAATAGCTAGTGTTGAATCACTTGTAAGACCTACTTTAGCTAACGCTTTGTTTAACACCGCATCGAAGTCTTGGCTATTATCAATATCTGTCTCAGTGAACGCAATTTCTTGTCCCCCGATCACGACTGAAACTGTAGCCGAGTTGATGATTGTGTTCTTTTTCATCGCATCAAATATTGGTTTTGCCACTACGGAGAAATCATTTACCGTGCTTTCAGGCTTTTTGATTTCTACATTGAATGTACTACCTGTAAATGAGATAGCAATTGCATCTGATTTAGTATTAACTTTTGATAACTCGGTCTGGATACTGTTTTGTAGTAACTGCTCTCCAGTAGGATCAACTGGTGGTGTTGGATCTTCTGGTTGTTCCGGATTAGGTGTTTCTGGCACTTCTGGTTGTTCTGGGTTAGGTGTTTCCGGTACTTCTGGCGTTTCTTCTTTAAGCGCTACTTCTGTACGTACGACGAATGTTGCCATCTGTCCTCTTGTCACTAAACCGTTTGGTGCAAATGTAGTTGGCGTTGTACCCGTAGTAATATCTAGTGCGAGTAGAGCCGCTACATATCCTGCATATGCATCAGTTGGTTTAACATCTTTAAAACGATCAGCAGCTAATGCACTCTCTTCTAAGTCGAAACCTAGTGTAAGAATTTTAGCCATTTGTGAGCGCTTTAAGTTATCATTCGGCTTGAATGATTTAACACCATTCTCTTCATACCCTTTGATGTAACCCGCTTGTGCCAATGCTGCAATCGGACCGTAATACGGAGTTCCCTTTTTCACGTCGCTAAAGCCTGGATCTTTGACGTTTGTTGTATCCAAGTCTAATACATGTGCCAAGATCTTCGCTGATTGTGCACGTGTAACAGAAGCATTCGGACGATATGTACCATCATCATACCCTTTCACTACACCACGACCTGCCAATTCTAGTACCGGCTCGTAATAGTGCACACCGGGCTTTACGTCTTTAAAACTAACTGCTGCGTTTGTTACCATAGGTACAGCCGCAACGAAAGCTCCAGCAGCGACTGTTGTCGCAAGCGTAGCTTTGAACAATTTGTGTGATGCTTTTGAACTCTTTTTCATGTAATCTACCTCCATTATAATTAGTTTGTTTCAGAACTAGTTTAGCATAATTTGCTATCTTGTGAATCGTATAACTTTTTTTGATGCACTAGTGATAGTAAACTCGTTAGTTGAAATAATATCTATTCGGCCTGTTCGTTGATTTTCCAACAACCGCATGGTCATCTGATCGCCCGAAATAGAATAGACTCCTTCTTCAACCTCTCCATCTAAAATCACTTGGCTTGTGTAATCCTTATTGAATATCGCCAAGAAATTTATACCTATGTAATCACCTTTCCACGTACCAAGGATCATATCTTGTATATTTATGCTTTCTATAGTGAAATCCATCTCTACACCATCAGTTAAACTTTTACCATTTTTCGATTTAATATGATCCGTAACATGAAGTGTGTACGTTTTACCTTCTTCATAACCGTTTAATGGAGCGGATAGTAGTACTTCTTTTGAATTACCAAGAGCGAGACTAGGTGTTGCCGCTTGTTTATTACCTCTCTCATCTACTACATATACAGCATTACTGGTTACCGTTTGTTCATCTACAGGAAGACTAAAAGTAACTTTCCACTCCTTATTTGACGGTACAGGGTTTTCATTCGGCGTCCATTGGATAGCAGCAGAACTAATTATAGGCAGTGCCGTAGTTAGCATGATTATTGAAATAATTGAAACAAATAACTTACTTATTAACTTCATTTTCATCTTCTACCTTTCTAGTTGCGAATGTAAGAAAAAGCAGTACCAATAGAGTTATGCGAGAACTTTCATGTATAACAAGAAAACTGCGAGTTAGCTCCAAACCTTCTGGAATTGACTCGCAGTTTCTTTTTGTATACTGTTTTTAAATTGTTTTTCAAAACCTTAAAGAATGATTAACATTTTGCATTAAACACATTCTATATGGTTAAAGATTAACCCAATTACTTAGCAGGTATCAAAATTGTTAATGTGCCAGAAACTGTTTCATTAGAAGAAGTATCTACTAATGTCGTTTCAACCCCCAATGATTCCGATCCGTTAGCAATTTTTTGTAAGAAAGAAATTGTTAATGGTGTATTCGCATTCAAGCCCGGAATTAAATCATTAGCTGAAAGTGTATTTACACCCTTCACTAATTCTACTTTTTTACTAACTCCTGCATATTTCAAAGTTAGCGTAGAATCAGTAGATGCTGTAACAGTAGCAACAGTTGCTGTATCTTCTGGTTTCATTTTAGATAGATTAAGTGTTGCACTCGCTCCTTCAATAGAAGTGAAGTTAGTTACAGTATCTCCCACTTTGATTTCAGCTGCTTTAATAGCAAGTGGTGTTCCACCACCCCCACCAGGAGGAGTTGGCTCTTCCGGATTCACTTCTACACCATCAGGAGTGAATACAACATCATGTTCTTTTTCTACTTCTTCCACTGTTTGTATTGCATCACTTAGTTCCGAATCTGTTTTAGACGTTAAAAGGGCTGTAGCTTTTATTGCATTTCCTTCCTCATCTATAAAGTAAAATTCAGGATTATTTATAATCGCTAATTTCTCTTCATTACTTGCAAAAAGAATACTGTCGGCTGATATTACTTCCCCATTTTCAACATTATAAAATCCTGCCGGCAATTGATCTTGAGTTGCAGCCATACTTGCCACGGGTGTCAAGGCAGATATAGAGAGTGCTGTCATCATAGAAATTTTCATGCTTTTCTTCATCTTGTAACCTCCCATATTCTAATTAAATAGTTAGCATAGAAATAAGAAATATTAATCTACAATCTATTTATCTAACAATCTATTAAGCCTATTATACATAATAAGTACTATAATTTCACCATTTATCAAGAACATCGAACCATAGATTCAAAAAATAGTTAACCATCGCATGGATGATTAACTATTTAGATACGTATTTATCTCAAAGATGGTTAAAGCAACCTTTATTCAATTGACAATACTGAGAATGTCGATGACCCTTGAACCTGTCCTTTAGCATCAATCACCACATTAAACTGTTCTTCTAGTTTGGACTGAGTCGTCATCTTGCTTGTGACTTCTTTGTCCGTAGGCAATAAAATATCCGACGCTTTAATTGCAGTTCCTTCTAAAATTAAATAATAATTTCCAGTCAACAAAGCAACTTTTTGTTGTAAGTTACTATATAAGAAATTATTTACAGGAACGTAAGGCTTTCCTTCTTCTAACAAATAAAAACCATCAGGTGCTTGCGTTGTTGCTGCATATGTCGTAGTGGCCAGTGGCTGTGCAATAACAAATGTTAATGCAATTAATAAAATGATCTTCTTCAAGTGATGTTCCTCCTATGTATACATAATACAGTCTATTATACCTGTAATAGGTGTAACGTTACAATAGTTTACCAGTTTCTTTTGTATTCTATCAAAAATAGTCTTTCTAAACTCTCTTACATCTCTAGTTCTCAATATATTTTCATACTCCGAATAGTCAGTAGTGCGTGCTCTAATGCGGGTCTAAAAGTCTACTAACTCCCTTTATCTTTGTAGGTATTATATCTCTTATTACATATTATACAGAATATAGTGGATATACATAGATTAATAGTTTATTATGGCAATAAGATGAATAATTTGATTATTAAAATAAGAAAATAGGAGGAATGTCACATGAAGAAAAAAGCTCTTATAACTACTGCATCCATATTCGCTTTATCTGCTCTTACTCCCGCAGTTAGCGCAGCTGTGGAAGACTCAGTAAAATACGAAGATGCGCAAGCAGGATTTTATAATGTGAAAACTGGGAAAGTGTTATCGTCAGACTCGTTTGTCTACTTGTCAACATCTGAAAAAGTTCAAATCTTAACCGATCAATTCTTTTACTTTGCTGACGGTCAAGGTGGTGCAATTCAAGCAGTACATCTTTTGGAAGCTGAAACTGATGAAATTTTGATCAGTAAGATCGTAGAGCAGATGAAAGTTGAAAACGAATTTAATGTGAGGTTAACTGCTGACGGGAGAGTTATTTTCCTTTCCAAGGAGGATGTTTCAAACTCCTTGCAAGACGCAATTGATAAAGCAAAAGAACAACTCGAACAACTCACAGATGAACAGAAGAAAGCTGTAGAAGCGGCTATTAAAGAAGCAGAAGCCTTATTAAAAGATGTAAATGCAAGCATTGATGATTTAAATAAAGCACTGAAAAAATTAGAAGATGCTATCAATGGAGCAAATACAGTTGACCCTTCAGTAAAAGCAGCTCAGGATGCAGTCAAACTTGCACAGCAAACACTGAAAAAAGAAGATATTGAAAAAGCCAAGCAACTTGTCAGCAACTTGGAAGCCGGAGCTATTAAGGATGAATTACAGAACATACTTAACGGACTATCTAGTCCAACCATTGATTTATCCGGTTTGGATGACTTAATTAAAGAAGCGCAGAATATAGTTTCTAACGATGCACACCTGTACACTGCTGAATCTTTAAAATCTCTTGAACTTGCAATTCAAAAAGCTAAGATTGTTCGCCAACAATATGATGGAAAAGATTTAACAACAGAAGCACAACAAGTCATTACACGTGAAACGAACGATTTACGAATTGTAATAGATCAACTGGTGAAGGCAAAAGAGCTGACATTCACTCCAACAGAGGAGACAAAGAAGAATGCTCCACTATTTCTAGACCCAGTAGTCACCAAACTAGCTGACCAGCAAAAGAATTCAGGTGGTGTTTTGGGACTCGATATCGGAGTGCTAGAGCTTGGCTTACTATCCGCATCCCAAATAAGCCAAATTAGTGAAAACAATCGTTTTCATATAGATGTGAAAAAAGGTACGACATTAGATGCTACCTCTTCTGTTGCTATACACACAATACTCGGTGGGCATGCATTCCAAGTATTTGTTATGAAGCAAAATGAGGAAGGCGATTATATCAATATTGACACATATAAAGGATCTAGCGGTGGAGCTTTAGGGATTACAGTCCCTACCAAAATTGATATGAAGACTTTAGAGGAAGGATCATACGAAATTATCCTTTCCGTTAAAGAAGGTCTTTCTGTAGTACAAGTAATTCCTTTCAAATTAATTAATTTAGTCGAAAAAGATTTTAATCAAGTGGCTACAGAAGATTCACGCGTCTCAGGAAATGTACTTCTCGGACAAAATCTAGGACAAGATGACAATCTAATTGTTACTGATATCCGAGAGAAAAGTGCAGGAACAAGTCAAAGTATCGGCATCAACGGTACAGTAATTCAAGGAAAATATGGCCAATTACAAATCAACAAAAATGGTACTTATAACTACATGCCGAAGTCAGATCGCGCTATTGTTGGCAAAGTTGAGTTGTTCGAATTTACTATGAAGGATACTGTAGATAATAGGACAGCTAAGGGTACACTTGAGATTCAGTTAGGTAAAGTAGCAGAGGAATAATTCCTTGATTTACGAATTAATTAGAAATCGACCTATTTCTGTGTTTGATTGACTGGATTGTTTTAATTCAAATTTCTCTTTAGTATTTTATATGAAGTAGACTGCCAGTGATGTGGCGGTCTACTTTTTAATATTGGGTCTCATTTAATTCACGAAGTTAATTCACGAAGTTAAACATAGCGATATATGGTGTTTGTTTATTTTACCTCCAGTGAATAATAATGTATTTTTTATACAAAACCGTTTATGCAAGTGAAGCCAGTAATCCAAGCTGTGCATGTCGCTGATATCATGGATCTAAAGAGAAATTTCTTACGCAACTAATTCCTAGTATTCGGAACGTGTTTCATCCCTACATTCTTACTTGTTTATTGCAAAGTGAATATGTGAATATATAATAATGTTTTTATCTGAGGATCTGGTACCAATCTGTTATATAAGTACCGGCAAGGAGCTTTCTCGGTACTTATATAACAAATCCCCTCCTCACAGGATTTTTTCATTAGTTACCATATTATCTCACCTCCAGAATTGTGTCTTAATTGCGTGGGAACCTGATATTATCTTTGAAATTAGAAAACGTCCTAATTCAAGTGAATGTAATAAGACATTTCTTGTGTTCAGCATTATAGTCTCTATTTGAAACGCTAGTTTACGTGGTTATGAAAGCAAGAAAAAAGCCCTTTAACCGATTGCTCGATTAGAAGATTATTTCCTTCATTTAATTACCTAATTGTCTGATTAGCTTCTGAATTGCGTGGTGCACAGGAACACGCTTTAAAGTATTCTCTGTCTATTTCCCCTAGAAACTGCTCGAAAAAGTGGAATCCATCTTCTGGACTCTTAATTTAACGATTCTTGTATAGTAGGCTTGTTTCTTTCACAATTCGCAAGGATACAAAATCTACTCTTTCGGCTGGATCTGACTTGGATTGTGCAGACTGTGTGAGTGATATTTCTGAGGTTTGTTGTTTGTTCGTGTACTGGTTAGTATCTTTCATGGTTTCTCCTCCTAAATTAGAAAAAATCCTCACCCTGTTGTATGGATGAGGACGTTTCGTGTATTCAAGATTATAATATCTATTTAAAATGCTAGTTGATACGGTTGCGAAGGCAAAAAGAAAAGCCCTCTAACCGATTGCTCGATTATGAGGACTTCCTTAAATTCTAATAATAATACAGTATTATTATATTACTTAGTAACCGTAACAGTTGCAGGCGCTTTTATTTTATTCTTAGCTGTTGAATTATCAGTGATAACTAACGCTGCATTGTCAGTTCCTTCTGCAACTACACCAATAGTAGTTGTTTGGTTAATATTTGTTGAAGGAATAGTAACAAGAATTTCTTTATCATTTGCAGTAACAGCAGTGTTACCCGTTGTAGCTACGGTAGTACCATTAACTTTTAGTAAAAGGTCATTAATCAAGCTAGCTTCATCAGCTGCAATTGTTGCAAGACCTTCACTGAACGTCAATTTAATTTGTGTTGCAGTAGTATCACCAGTATTAGCTGTAACATACTTAGCTGATACTAATTCAGGTGCAACGTTATCAGATAGCTGAATATTTTCAGTGTAATTTGTTTTAGTAGCCGCTCCAGCATTCGCTACTACAGTATCACCAGCTGTAGTTTTCACATTTTGCGTGATTTCAAACTTATAGTTTGCATCATCAACAATTTTGAAAGTAGATGGTAATTGAATTTTCACAGTGTCTTTGTCAGCAGTTGTAAATACAGCTGTAGTTCCCGCTGGAAGAGCGCCGTTATCTAACTTGTAATTTGCAACGTTTAGTGCAGAGTTTGTAACTTCTGAAGGATAAACAACCGTAATTGAATTATCAGTAGCAGGTGTTACAGATGTAGGAACTACATATGTTTCATCTGCTTTGAATGTTGCATTAGCTGTAACAGCGGCATTTTTGTTTAAATCTGTGTCAACAACTGCTCCTTCTGAGAATACAACTTTATAAGTTCCTGCTTTTGGTGTTACTCCAGTAAGTGTAGCATTGATTGCTGTATTAGCTCCTTTAGGACCTGTAGTTAGAGTAGGTGTGTTAGCCAACTCAATACCTTCAGGGTCAATCACCTTGATTTTAGAAGCATCAGCAATTGCAATTGTTTCATCGAACACGACTTTAACCACAGTGTCTAAAGCGCTTGACGCAACAGTGTTTAAATCATTGTTCAAAAGCTTTGGTGCTACAGTATCTCTTTGAAGCGCTACAGTTGTATTGAAAGTATTACCAAATAATCCAGCGTTATCTTTAAAGTTAGAAGCTTCTACTTTAAGAGCAACTGAACTTTCATTAGTTTCATAAAGTTTGTTAGTACCAGCAGTGTTAGCAACATCTACTGTATAAACCTTCGCTGGACCAGCTTCCACTGGAGTTGCAACAAATTCTGTTGACCCCTTCAATACCTTAAATGTTGGTTGTGTAACTGTTTCTGAAAATGTTATCTTGAATGTATCTTTATCAATAGCTTCAATTTTGCTGAACGTAGGTGCAACTACATCGTCAGCAACTGTATAAGACTTTGTAATAGTACCAGCTTCATTACCAACAACATCTTTAATTCCTACAAGACTAAGTGAGTGTGTACCTTTGCTAAGTACAGATGTAACAGCTGATGCATCAACTTCATATGTGTAATCGCCTGCATCTCCAGAATTAGTAGCGGCAGCTGCAGATAGTGAGATTTCTTTACCATCCACTTTAAGAACTGCACTTGCAAAATCTACTTCCTCATTGAAAGTTAGAAGAAGGTCAGTTCCTGAAACCATTGCATCACTTAATACTGGTGCACTTTTGTCAGCTGAAAATGTAAGTTCACCTTCATATTTAGCAACTTCTTTATAATCTTTTGATAAGATATTTTTAGCTTCAACTTTATATTTAGTAGCATCTACTAAATCGTTATTTGCAAAGCGAACAACTGCTGTTTTACCGTCTGCTTGTAGCTGAATATCTGTAGGAGTAATAGCTCCTTGAGCAGAAGGAGCAACTGCTGTAAATGTATAATTAGCAACATCTTCTGCAGCTGATTTCAACATTTCAGTATTGAATGTTAATGTAACCTCATTAGCGTTAATCGCCTTTACTGATTCAACCTTAGGTGCTACAGATTGTCCAGGAACAACCGTACCTTCAGGCGTCAACGTCACGTTCTTATCAGCTTCAAGCTCAGTTTCAGGGAATAGTGCAGCAACTAGTGCAGCATCAGTTTTGGAATCGATAATCTTTGTCGCTTGAACAACTTTACCTTCTCCATCTGCGTAATACACATTAGAGTTTTTTAGTAAATTTACTTTTTCAGTGTTTGATAGTAGGACAAATGCATCCGCTGTTACTACTTGGCCGTTGTCTACGTTGTAAAATCCAGCTGCTGCATTATTTGTTTCTGCACCAATAGCCATTGCAGGTGTTAGGGCAGATACTGCCAATGCTGCTACTAGAGAAACTTTAGTTGCTTTTTTCATTAATATACCTCCAAATTTTGTATTACTAATTTTTAAACTACAAACCTATTGTCAGACAATAGGTTTGTAGTTGTTACTATGAATCTTTCTTTAATTGATTAGTTACTTACACGCGTGATTTTTGTAGAAGCAATTGTACGCTCTACTCCATCAACAGTGTACGTAGCAGAAACGTTTTTGTATACGCCCACTTCAAGAAGATCGTTATAAGCGAACTTACCGTTTGCATCTACAGTAACCGTTTCAGAAATTTTTGATTCGTCAACGTTTGGTGTAGCAGGATTGTCTTTTCCATCAGTGAAGTTAAGTACTACTTTAGATACTTTACCAATATCTTCAGTTGCAACTGTTCCTTCAATGTTGAATGTTCCTAGACCAAGTCCAATAGCAATTGAGTTACCAGTTAGTTCAGTCTTAGTGAACTTGAATCCTTGTGGTTGTGCAGCTTCTAGTTCAGCAATTTTAGCTTCAGCAGCTTCTAGAGCGCTTACTGTAGCTGATGTTACTAGACCTTTTTGAGCTGTAGTCAACGCAACGTATGCAGCACGTGCAGCTTCTACGTTAGCTTTGTCAGCAAGTTTCAGGTCTGCAACAGCTGGAAGTGCAACAACTTTCGCTGTTACAGCATCAGCAGCAGCTTTATCAGCAGCGTTTGTTGTAGCTGTATCAGTAGGTCCTGCTTTAGTAGTATCTTGCTCAATGATATAGAAAGAAGTTGTGCTTCCTTTTACTTCACGAGTGATAGTAACTTTACCTTTTTTCAACTCTTTGATGAAGTCATCAGCAGTTGCGATTGGTGTGTTACCAAGACCTTTGTATTCGTAAGTTACATCTTTTTCGCCAGAATATTTAACTGCATCTTTTCCGCTGAAAGTAAGTTCTTTCTTGTCGGAGTTGAAAGATACTACTTCTCCAGTGTATAGATCAGAAACTGCACTTGTAGCTGTGAATGTAGCAGTAGCTTCTTTCGCAGTGAATGCATAGTCCTTGCCGTCTGTGTCAACAGCAACGCCAGTAGCAACTACGCGTACTGAAGTGTTTTTGTCCATAGTTGGAGTTACTTTAAGTTCTGTATTGCCTGTTTCTTTAGTAACTGTATAGCTACGGTTAGGAGAAACGATTTGGCCTTCAACAGTTACATCGTTAGCGCCTGTATTGAATACAGTGTAAGATGCTTTTTTGATTGAAGTGTTTGGAACTTTTTTGTTTGATTGGTTAACTAGTTCTGCTTTAAACGTTGCAGTTTCGCTACCTTTGAATTCTTTTGTTTCTTTACCAGCTGCGTTGTAGACTTTCAATGCCGCGCCATCTAGGTAAGCAGCTTGGAAGTAAGAAATTTGACCAATTACATTTGGCTCACCTTGATCAAAGTTACCTTCTACAGCGTTTGGAGTGTTTACATCGATCCAAGCGATAGGTGTTGCATAGTCATTCACTTTATCAGAACCGATAACGAATGTTGCTTGACCTTTGCTGTCTGTTTTTACAGAAATTTTCTTAGCTTTGTCTCCAGTGAAGTACTGTTGAGTGTTGTCGTCATTTACTTCGATGAATTTAGCTTCAGTGTTAGTAGAGATCACACGGTCTAAGTCTTCATTGAATGCAACGTTAACAGTTTCATTCACTGCAATGTTGCCGTCTTTGTTTTTAACAGTCAACGTGTATTTACGGCCGTTAGTTCCACCAGTTGCTGCAACTTCACCGTTTTCACGAACCATTTCAAGAGTATATTCTGCTTGGTTAGCTGAGAATGTTACTTTTGAAGCAGTTGCTTGAAGATCAGATGCATCATATTTATAGTCGTTAGCAGTTGCAGTGTTGTTTGCAACAAATACTACTGGAGTTACGGATGTGTTTTTACCAGAAACAGTGAAAGTAGCTTCACCTTTTGAGTCAGTAGTGATTTGTGCAGCTCTTGTAACTGTACCGTTTGACAATTGAGCAACAGCCACGCCGTTAACTGTAGCGTCTTTCAATTGATCAGGTGTTACTTCGATGTTCTCTTTGAAAGAAACATTCAATGTTTGGTTAGCTACTGGCTTACCAGTTGTAGCGTCTTTAGAAACTACTTTGTAAGTTTTGTTAGCGCCATTGCTGATTGTATTACCAGCAGTTACGTCTTCAACTGCAAGGATTGTGTCAACGCCCCAGAATACATAACCGATGCTACGTACTGTTGGTGCACCTGTTGGGTAAGCTGTTACTTGATCTTGTCCTGCAGAGTATTGAGTGTAAGAGAATGTTGCGATACCATCTTCGTTAGTCATTACTTCGAAGACTTGGTCTTTGTTTGTTGTGCCAGTAGTGTTAGCTTTCACGTTGAAAGTAACAGGGATGCCAGCTTTTTTCACGCCAGTGTCAGCAGAAAGGATAACTTGTTGTCCAGTTTTACCTTGTACTGATTGGTTCGTGATTTTGATAGTTGTTGGAACAGTTGCTTCGATACCAGTGAATGATCCGATCGCTTTGTCGTTCAACTTCACTGTGTACTTTTCTCCACCCTTTTGAGTAGCAGTTGTCAATACAACAGTTTTATCATCAGTTTGTTTTACAGCAGCGTTAGCTACAGTCAAACCATCGATTGTGAAGTTTAGGGAGTTGATGTTTTCAACTTTGTCCTTCATTGTTACTTCTACTGTAGTAGCATTGATACCTTTAACAGATGCAACTCCAGGAGCAACAATTTCGCCGCCAATTTCATCGAAGTCTACTTTAGTAGTCTTGTAAAGGAATGAAGCGAATTGTCCACGAGTTGTTGTTGATTTAGGGTTGAATTCTGGTGCAGCTGGGTTTGTGATGTCGAAGAAGTCTAGAACGTCGATAGCAGGACGAGCTTCAGCTTTCGCTTTGCCTAGGTCTGTAACGTCTTTCTTGAAGTCTTGGTCTTTCACATAAGAAGTTAGGTCAATATCATGTACGCGGTCGAATGCACGAACAAGAACGATTGCCATGTTTTCACGAGTGATGTCGCCGTTTGCATCTAATGAACCGTCTGGTTTACCAACGAATACTCCGTTGTCATATACTAGTGCAGACATTTTTAGAAGCTCATCGTTAGATGTAGTCTTCAAGTCTGAGAAACGTGGTTTAGTTTTGTAGTCTGTAGGTACTTTATAACCTTCAGATACTAACCATTTACCCATCAATTTTACTACGTCAGAACGAGTAAGTGTTTTGTTTGGTTTGAATGTTCCGTCTTCATAACCTGAAATTACACCTGCATTAGAAAGAGCATCGATTGCCTCTTTGTGTGAGTTGTTGTCTTTTACGTCAGTGAAAGTTGCAGCCATTGCTACTGGTGCTACTGCTGATGCTACTAGTGCAGCTGAAGCAGCCCCTACTACAAACTTGCGATATTTCGTTGGTTGGTTAGCCATTAAATAATTTCCTCCTCGTATTATCTCTTGTTTTTGCCAGTTACTACCTATGTATGAAAGTAGTAGGCATTACAACTTAAAGTATAGATAAGTATGTGCTAAAAGTCAATTGAATCTTGGATTATATACTAGTCTAATAGCACGGTGCGACAAAATATTTTTGCCCCATCTACTATTGTATCGAAAGATTAATATAATACAAGTATTTTCCAAAGCGTTTTAAAAAGAAGGGATGTTGGGCATGCAAGAGATTTTTGCCAAACAAAAAGGCTTGAACAGATGGGAACTGTTCAAGCCTTTTTGTTTGCGGTCAACCAACCGTAACGCTTTGCACATATAGTGCTATATGCTAAAGAGAAAATTATCCTTACAACTTCGTATTCTATCACCAAGTTCACTAGATTACAAGATAGTAACTTAATAGTATAAAATTTCTTAATTTACTTTTGTTAGTTGGTTGAATTTATTTAGTAGTTTTACTTTGGATTAGTAGAAAGATAGTTAGTGGGTTGGGATGGAAGCTACAGCTGGGGACGCGTTCTGGAGGGCCCGCGGTGAGCCAACTAGTCACTGCGTTCCTTTAGTTGTCTCACCTGATCGGGCTGATCCTCCCAGAGTCGCCCCAGCTTCCGCTTCCATCCTACGTTGATAGTGGAGGTACTTGATTCACTCACTGGAAATAGTATGTTAATTATTGTTATCGTTGAACTTGGTGACCTTGGTTATGTACTAGTTCAAATTTCACACAACATCAATTACAATCCTAACTTTAATGAACATCGATAAGTGCCACCCACACACCTCGTAAGGGATTGGCGCGTAGGAGGGGCGACTCCCAGAGGATCAGCTCGACAGGTGAGACAACCAAAAGGGAGCTTGCGACCTGGTTGGCTCACCGCGAGCCCTCAGGAACGCGTCCCCTCCGAAGCGCCAATCCCCAACCCCTAGCCCTTACTTGCCTATCTTATTTCTTTAACCTTACTTCTTCCGATACACCTCTACCAAAAACTTCGGCAAATTCATTTGACGTTTAATCCGGCTTGGTTCAAGTAGCAATCGATACAACCATTCCGCTCCTGCTTTTTGGAATGCTGCCGGTGCGCGTTTGATATTGCCCGCTAGCACGTCGAACGATCCGCCTACGCCTTGGAACAACGTCGGATGTAGCTGATCGCGGTGTTGTTCAATCCACTGCTCTTGCTTCGGTGAACCCATCGCCACAAATAATATATCTGGTTTGGCTTGGTTAATCGTGTCGAGTACGACTTGTACATCTTTTTCATAACCGTGCTGAATACCAGCGATTTGAATGTTTGGATGCATAACTTGCAATCTCGCAGCCGCTTCTTGTGCCACGCCAGGTTTTGCGCCATAGAGGAAAATGCGCTTTCCACGTATGGCGGCTTCCTGTACGACGCGGTCCATCATGTCGATTCCTGTCACACGCGAACGAATGTGACCTTTTTTCAGCTTGGATGCCAGTATTACACCTATGCCATCCGGGATTTGGAATTCCGCTCGGTTCAGCAAGGCTTTTAGTTCTGGATCTTCTTTAGCTTTCATGAGCTTTTCCGGATTGATCGCGACGATAAGTGATTTCTTTCCTTCTTCAATATTCTCGAAGACTTTTGGAATCAGTTCGTCGTAGTTCTCCGTGTTGACGGAGACGCCTAGTATTTCTTCTTTCATTTGTACAGTTGCCCCTCTTTTTTGCCATCGCCTAATTTGAAGAATCTATATTCTGCTTGTTCCCATTTATCTGCTGGAAGAGCATTTTTCGTGTCCAATATGATCGGTCTTGGCTGTTTCGTCTGCAAGTCTGCCGGATTCAGTTGTTTGAATTGGTCATGGTCTGTAGTTAATAGAAGAAGGTCCGCTGTGCCGATTGCTTCTTCAAGCGTTGCAACTTGCGTCGAATGCTGTAATTCTTTGATGTGCGGATCGAATGAAACGACTTCTAGACCCAAATCTTGCAGAGAATCAATCACTTTCGTTGACGGACTTTCGCGCATGTCGTCGACGTTCCCTTTGAATGCAAGACCGAGAACCGCCACTTTACCGTTTTCGATATTGTACTCTTGAAGTAAACGCTGTGCGCGTTTCGCTGTATACATCGGCATGCCATCATTAGTTAGACGGGCTTTTTTGATGATATCTGCTTTTTCAGGAGCCAATTCCACTAAGAACCATGGATCGACTGCGATACAGTGACCACCGACGCCTGGGCCTGGTGTATGGATATTGACGCGTGGATGGAAGTTTGCAAACTTAATCGCTTCCCAAATGTCCACGTCGATTCCTTCTGCGATTTTTGCGAGTTCATTGGCAAATGCAATGTTGACATCGCGGTACGTGTTTTCCATGACTTTAACAAGTTCCGCTGTGGTAGCGTCCGTTAAGTGGATCGTTCCTTTGACAAACACTTCGTAAAGTTCTTTCGTCATTTCTGCCGACTTCGCATTGACACCACCGACGATACGGTCGTTGTTTACTAGTTCTTCGAAGATCTTACCTGGAATAACGCGTTCAGGTGAGTGAGAAACGAATAGTTCTTCCCCAATAATTAGATCCGTTTTACGTAATTCAGGCAGCATGACGTTTTCGACCGTCTTCGGTGGAACTGTTGATTCCAAGATTACCAGTGCACCTTTTTTGACAAACGGCACGATCGACGCGGTTGCCGCACGGATGAATTCTAAGTTCGCCGTGTTGTCCGGATTGATCGGTGACGGTACAGCAATGATGTAGACGTCTGCTTCTACCGGTGTAGTAGAGGCTTGGAAGTGCCCTTCGTCTACCGCTTTCTCCAAACGTTCTTGCAAACCGTTTTCTTCTATATGTAGTTGTTTATTGTTGATCAGCTGAACGACGCGTTCGTTACGATCGACGCCATGTACTTGCACGCCGCTGTTCGCAAACATAACGGCAGTTGGAAGACCGATATAACCTAGGCCTACTACGCATAATTTCTTTTCCATAGTGTATGATACCTTCGCTTTCTTGTTTTAGGTTGTGGTGATGTGTCTTTGTGGAACTTTGTGAGACTTTGTGTGGGGGGTTGGGATCTGCACTACAGGCGGACGCTTTCCCGAGGGCGTGGCCCGAGCCGCTTCCCTCACTTCGTTCAGTCCAGGGTCTCGAACTCACGCTGATCCTCCGGGAGTCGCCGCCTTTCGTTCCGATCCTACCTATATTACGGTAACAGTTAGTAACCACTTTTTCTTTGTGTTGGAATTTCAAGTTCAAGAACGCAACACCCAACACATCTAATTTCAAAGAGAAAGGATGAATCTCTTCATCCTTTGTTCTAGCAAATACATTATATAAGAATGAATACTTTTTAAGCACTTCCACACAAACTCCAGAAGAATAACCAGTGGATCGTAAGCGGAAGGCGGGGACTCCCGATGGATCAGCTCGATCAGGTGAGACAACCAAAGAGAGCAAAGCGAACTGGTTGGCTCACCGCGAGCCCATGGGAAAGCATCCGCCTGCAGCGTCGATCCACGTTGCCCTCACTCCATCCAATAGAAATACAACAGGTTTTAACCATTCCGCATCAAACCCCTGTAAAAACAAAGTGAATCGTAAGCGGAAGGCGAGGACTCCTGATGGCTCACCGCGGGCCCATGGGAAAGCATCCGCCTGCAGCGTCGATCCACGTTGCCTCCATCCTCACCTCATCTACTAAGAGTACCTAAGTTTTAATTCTATTCCATCTATACAGTATACCAACTTCTCGCCATCATCACCAATTTATTTAGCCCGTGCTTGCACAGTAAAAGGCGTATACGTCCCTTTCACCACACTCAACCCATTAGCCCCTGCTATCCCTGGATGAACAATGAGCATATACTCTGCCCCAAGCGCCATCGGTTTCGCCGGCTGGATTGTCATCGTCTTCTCATTACTGGCCTTTTTAGCCGTTTGTATAGAGACGCTTCCGAACTTCACAAGTTCCATCTTGTTGAAATCTTTCGCTGGACCAAAGTTCATGTTCTGCGTGAACTCGACGTTGAATATTTTTGATTGCGCTACAGCGGTTGGTCCTTTGATGAATTGGTAGCCCCGCGCGGCCAAGTCAGAAGTGACAAGGCGTTTGTGCATGCCGGTGTGCTCCGTTCCCGATTTCATTTTAATATTCGGCTCGACGCCTATGTGTTGTACGGGTGTTCCTTTAGGTCCTGTATAGTGACCTGTCGTTAGCTTCAGCGCGCCGCCGTTTTCTAATTCGAATAACGACTGAACGCTACCTTTTCCTTTTGTCGTCTCCCCTACTACGTTCGCCGCGCTTTGGTCTTTGAGGCTGACTGCCACAATTTCAGAAGCGGAAGCTGAGTAGCGGTTGACGAGTACGTACGTGTCTACCGGGAATTTATTTTTCGCTGGAACGACTTTCCCTGACTGTGTCCCCATGCGTGTTTGCAGTTTATACGCTTCTCTTACTTTCGGGAAGAAGCCTAGTAATTGCTCGGCGCTGTCAACATAGCCGCCACCATTAAAACGTAAGTCCAAAATCAGTTTCTTCGCTCCTGCGGCTTTCAAACGTGACCAATGGGTATTGACGTCTTCTTGTAAATGCGCAGAAAATGTCTTGATCTTCATATACCCGACGTTTCCGTACATCATATTCGAACTCACATTGTTTGGATTGTGCGGTGCCGTAACAGTAGCGACTTGCGCCGGTGCTTCAGCGCTTGCGTATTGATTGAGATAGTCTTTATATTCAGCGGGCGTCATGTACACCGAGTATTCATCAAGCTGACGTACGACTTCGGTGACGTTTCTCGCGTTGTGAAGATTAGTAGGCTTATCGCCATAATAGTACAAATCGACAATTTCTTTCACTTCGTCAAGAGTCGCGGCTTCAGTGGCGGGTGTTAAGCAGAGCCAGGCAAAAACAGCTGCTACTGCGATAAGAGTTTGTTTCATTGCGTCTCCTCCTTTATACGGTGGGTTTGGTAAAAGTATGTATCTTTCCACTATACCCTATACACCAGCGATTAAGCGGCTAACTATAATTATTTTTTCGAATATAGTGTGACCCAATAGATTTTACCCGATGGATCAGGTGCCGTACCTGCTCCCATATGCGTAAATACTGGGCTTAATAGATTCTCTTTATGCGCAGGCGATGCTAACCAAGCATTTGTAATTTCAAGCGCATCATGGAAGCCAGCCCCAATGTTTTCACCATAAGCCGTCCATTTATAATCAAATTTCTTCAGCATCTCTTCAGCCGTGCCATATGTCGGCGTAATATGTGATAATTCCCCGAGCTTCGCCAAGTCTTCCGCTCTCGCACTCGCAATGCGGTTGAGCGCGGGATCCGCCCGTAGATTGCCAATTTTGGCATTTTGTCGTTTCACGTTCACGTTAATAATCACCTGTGCCGCCAATGAAGGCTTTTCAGGTTCAGGTTTTGGCGGCTCCGGTTTTGTAGCGGGTGGAACTGGTTTTGGCGGAACTGGTTTTGTTGGTTTCGGTGGTTCCGGTTTCGGCGTCGGCGGTACTGGTTTTGGCTTTTCAGGTGTCGGCTTTTGATTATCAGGATTCGGCTTGATCAAGTTTTGATCGCGATCGACATAGCCCTTCTTTTTATTGTCATACGTAATCAATCCATTTTTGCGATTTTCGTCGAATTGCATCGTACGGTACAAAAATGCCGCCATTTGGCCACGAGTAACAGGTTCATTCGGATTAAATTTGCCGCCTGGACGCGTCGTCGTGATATTGAGTTCCGCAATCGTAATAATGTATGCATATGCCCCGCTGCTCTTCTGGACATCATCAAAAATAATGAAATCATTGTCGTCCGTGACAATATGGTACCCAAGGACTAGTAGCTTCGCCATTTGTCCGCGAGTTAGGGGTTTATTCGGATTGAATTTATCCGCATTCTTAAACAAGCCCCGCTGCGTCAACGCGCGAATATGGTCATACGATCCGTTGTCTTTCGTTACATCCTTGAAATCCATTTTATACGCATGGCTCGGCTTCGCTCCAATGGAAACGGCGATCATCTTAGCCGCCTGAGCCCGAGTGACAGGTTTATTCAGGCGATATGTATTGTCGGCATAGCCTTTGATAATTCCATTGGCAGCCATATACATGACCGCATCGTAGGCATAATGCTTCTCGGGTACGTCCTTAAACGCAACCGGTTTCGCAGCCTCCACCGGCGCAGATGCAGTAACTCCTACTGCAGATACCGCAACGGCCATCGCTATAGTACTTAAGAATATTTTTTTGTCGTAAGCTAGATTCATATAAACGTCCCCCTTTTGTTAAGAGTATACGGGATTTGGCATGTGTTTTGGTAGGGGTATTGTTGAAATTTGTTGGATGACTTTGTTTTTTGGGGTTGGGGGTGGATTGGGGGTGAGCTGTTGGGCCGTGGGGATTGTGGGGATTGAGCGGATATTGGTCTACATAGAGCGGGGCATTGGCTGGATTGAGCGGTTATTGGGGCAGTTAGAGCGCTGAACGGGGTTGATAGAGCGGTTTCGCGTGAGGATTGAGCGGATAGCGGGAAACATTGAGCGCGTGGAAGTTTGGGATAGCTCGGAACTCCTTATGGGCGGTCCGGCCGTGGGGATTGAGCGGATATTGGTCTACATAGAGCGGGGCATTGGCTTGATTGAGCGGTTATTGGGGCTGATAGAGCGCTGAACGAGATTGATAGAGCGGTTACGCCTGGGCATTGATTTGTTAGCGGGAAACATTGAGCGCGCGGGAATTTGGGATAGCTCGGAACTCCTTATGGACGGTCCGGCCGTGGGGATTGAGCGGATATTGGTCTACATAGAGCGGGGCATTGGCTGGATTGAGCGGTTATTGGGGCTGATAGAGCGCTGAACGAGGTGGATAGAGCGGTTACGCGTGAGGATTGAGCGGATAGCGGGAAACATTGAGCGCGCGGGTAGTTCGGGATAGCTCGGAACTCCTTATGGGCAGTCCGGCCGTGGGGATTGAGCGGATATTGGTCTGCATAGAGCGGGGCATTGGCTTGATTGAGCGGTTATTTGGGCAGTTAGAGCGCTGAACGGGGTGTATAGAGCGGTTGGGCGTGGCGATTGATCGGTTAAGGAGAAACATTGAGCGCGCGGAGGTTTTGGGTAGCGCAGATCTCCTTATGAGCGACTACGTTATTGGATTTCATTAAGAAACCAGCGCATGTAAAGCTTATGCGCTGGTTTGGTTGC
This sequence comes from Sporosarcina sp. P25, assembly GCF_002743235.1. NCBI lineage: Bacteria > Bacillati > Bacillota > Bacilli > Caryophanales > Caryophanaceae > Sporosarcina > Sporosarcina sp. P25. Next base: position 121,759 of record NZ_PDYV01000001.1, on the reverse strand, counting down.
TTTTACAAATGTAGATTTTCTGTGTTGAGGAGTTTCGGAGAGAGTTGGTAGATCGCGTTGCGCTTTTTGCCGGACATTTCGGTGAAGGGGTTGGCCAGCATTCGTTTCGCTATGTGGCGAGAGTGGATATTAGTGAAGTGGCGGAATTGCTGATTGGTGAGTTGCGCGCCGCCGATGCAGTACCATTCCGCCAGCGTAGCATGATGGGCATGGCGATCGATATGGCCGCACGTCCGGCACTGCCAACTTCTGGTCCGCCACATCATCATCAATTGTTCGCAATGCGGGCACGCGACACCAGTTGCCAAGTCTTTTATGGAAAGTGCGTACTTTTCGATTAGCGGGAATGGGTCATAGTGGCGATGTGTGTTTAGGAGTTCATTAGCCAATCTCTTGATTTGATTTGCGCTCAATAGTTCACTCTTCATTTCCAAATTTCTCAGACGGTTGGGGATTTCATATGAAAATACGAGCCGGTGGGACGATGTGTTTTCGATGGTGAGTTCGTTTTGGTAGGCGAAGACGATGTAGTCGACAAGAGGGATATCGATGTTACGCGCTTGCAACCAGCTGGTGAAATAGTGTTTTTTGCGTTCCATTTCTTCGATTGGGCTTCTCAAGACGGTGCGTTCCCCGTTGACTGATTCGCGAATGAATTGAGTCGGACTTTGCTTGATGTGTAGTTTGCCTGCGATGTTTTTGATTTCGAACAAGACAATGGTGCTCGGGGTAATCAAAATGGAATCAATTTGGAAATAGGCATGTTCGTGTTTCAGGAAAACGTCGTGGAGGATGGCGTGCGGATACGGCGGGATGAAGTCTCGTAATTGGTAGTCGAATTCCCTCTCCCCTCCGAAGCCCGCTTTGCCGTTGTAGAAATCAGTGCGGACTTTTTCGTATTTGTCATGATTAACTGGTAAGCGTTTTAGCAGCGCCTGTTGGCCGATGATTAGTTTGGGGATCGTGCGAGTTTTATAGAGTATGTTGTTTCACCTCCCTCTATTTGGATTGTTAGAGCGTATATTTATTGTATCAAGGGCGTCATGGATTGGGAAGTATTAGGAGAAATTCGATTTTGAGTGATTTTTTGAGGGTGAAATTGAATTTTGGAGTCGATTTGTTGGGGAGAATTCAATTTTATGGGGTTTGAGAATGATAGATGTTGGTATTTTATTTGAAAATATGTCTTTAGTCATGTTGGGGTTGTGGGTGGTTGCATGCGATTGAGCGGATAGATGGCTTGATAGAGCGCTTGTCGGTCGTGATAGAGCGGATAAGCGGATGGATAGAGCGCTTGGGCAAGAATATTGAGCGGTTAGCCAGGCTGATAGAGCGTTTAAACAGAATGTATGAGCGGCGCGGCTTTGCCTTGCCTGATTTCTATGATGTAATACTCCAATGAGCGATTGATTGGCTTGATAGAGCGATTATTGGTCGCGATAGAGCGGATAGATGGTCGGATAGAGCGCTTAAGCATGAATATCGAGCGGTTAGCCTAGCTAATAGAGCACTTAAACAGAATGTATGAGCGGCGCGGCTTTGCCTTGCCTGATTTCATGATGTACTACTCCAATGAGCGGTTGATTGGCTTGATAGAGCGATTATTGGTCGGGATAGAGCGGATAGATGGTCGGATAGAGCGCTTAAGCATGAATATTGAGCGGTTAGCCAGGCTGATAGAGCACTTAAACAGAAAGTATGAGCGGCGCGGCTTCGCCTTGCCTGATTTCATGATGTAATACTTCATTGAGCGGTTGATTGGCTTGATAGAGCGATTATTGGTCGTGATAGAGCGGATAAGCGGATGGATAGAGCGCTTGGGCATGAATATTGAGCGGTTAGCTAGGCTGATAGAGCGCTTAAACAGAATGTATGAGCGGCGCGGCTTCGCCTTGCCTAATTTCATGATGTACTACTCCAATGAGCGGTTGATTGGCTTGATAGAGCGATTATTGGTCGGGATAGAGCGGATAGATGGTCGGATAGAGCGCTTAAACAGAAAGTATGAGCGGCGCGGCTTCGCCTTGCCTGATTTCATGATGTAATACTCCAATGAGCGGTTGATTGGCTTGATAGAGCGATTATTGGTCGGGATAGAGCGGATAGATGGTCGGATAGAGCGCTTAAGCATGAATATTGAGCGGTTAGCTTGGCTGATAGAGCGTTTAAACAGAATGTATGAGCGGCGCGGCTTCGCCTTGCCTAATTTCATGATGTACTACTCCAATGAGCGGTTGATTGGCTTGATAGAGCGCTCGAGCGCATTCATAGAGCGATTACACGAGATGATAGAGCGCTTAAGAGGTTTCATAGAGCGTTCAACAACATAAATAGAGCGGATAACAAGCTATATAGAGCGCCCAGCAGAGCGGCCAACAGAAACACCCCTGCAGAACCCTTCCCCCACAAAAACAAAAAAAACTGCCCAATTACGGGCAGTTTTTTATCGTTTAATCAAATACCGGACGTAGTGTTGCCAAGGTGTTGTTTTCCATTGTTCCCATTCCGGTAGGTAAAGTGGAAGTGGGTGGAAGACGGATTGGTGCTCGAGGCTGCTGTCCAGATCTTCGTTGTGTAGTGCGATCACGCCTGGTTCGACGCCCGTTGTGAGGACTGTTCGATCGAGTGAAGTGAATGGCGCTTCGACCATGTTTTGGACTGCTCGTCCATTGTTGTCTAGCGTCCATATTTTCGCATTGTTTTGGTACTTATCTGTCAGCCAGTTTGTTTTGATGCTGACTGCTTGATTTGCTTCGTTCGTTTGAATGAACGTGTTGACGTTTGTGCCGAATGGCAAATCCATTTGCTCGTCGTACGGCGCAATGCGTACTTCGTAATAGGCTAGTGGATTGTCTTTTTGTGTATTGCCTAGGGCTTTATACGCTTCTAACCACTCGTCGTCTTTCGCCGGCACTTTGGATACCGATACGACGACTCCATTAATTGTGGAGATGTCATTTGGATAGTCCGGAGTGATGCGCTCTTGTACTTCAGCGAGTTTCTTTTGTTTATTCGTTAATGCAGGCTTACCTTCAGGTGAATCCTTTACTTCTGGATTCGTGATCGTTCCGTCCGGATTTGTTGTTGCATCATCCGGATTCGGTGTAGCTTCAGGTGTTGCATCGGGATTTGTCGTCCCATCCGAGTTTGGAGTGTCTGTAGATGGCGGTGTCTCCGTGTTCGGTGTATCTCGCGTGCCTGAGTTGTTATTGTTGTCCGGTGAAGATACCGGTGTTTCCGGTTTGTCGAGCGAACCATCCGGGTTACCGGAAGTGCCGTCGAAGTTTTCTTCAGGAGGATTTGATCCAGCGTTCGGATTCACAGCTGGCGGTTGTGCATCCGTTCCGTCGATTTCCGTTTTCGGATCGTCGTAAGGCACGGTACTCGGTGGTACACCGTCAGCAGATAGAGACGCGACTGATTTACCTTTTTCACTGCTGATCCCGTCTTCCGTTTCTTCAGGCTCTACTGGTTCTTCTGGTTGTTGATTCGGATCGACTTTCGGTGTGAACGGTGTGTGGATCGAGTCATGCTGGATCGTTACCGGTGCGCCCGTTTCCACGTTTGGCCATTCATTGTCGAGTACATATGTGACGATCGTCTGGTCGGTGCTGTAAATATCGATAGATGGTGACTCGCTATCGCGTTTGATCGCTACGACATAGCCGCTTACTGGACTCGTCAAGGCAGATTCATTCGGTAATTCTGCGAGCTGCGATTCGACGATTTCCGTTTTCCGTTGCACTTCAGCGAGATCGCGTTCTGCTTCCGCAATCGCTTGCGCAAACGTTCCGTCTTCTCTAACTTCGATGCCTACATTCAAATTCACACGTACTTTTTTCTCGTCGTTCGTGTCATAATAATCACTATTGTTTTTCGAACCGCTCGCTGAGGACTGTTCATATTCCAAATTACTGATCGTTTGTGAAATCGATGACGACTGATTTTGCAACGCGGATAGTTCCGATTCTAATTCATTGCGTTGCGAATCGATGTGATCCACTTTCAATGAAGCGAGCTCAGTTCCGAAGTCCACTGTCTCCCCTTCTTGAACGAGCCACGAATCAATTGTCTGGTCGTCTTTTAGGTAGATAGTATGCAAATCTTTCGGTGAAATGAATCCTTCTTTGTCGAGCTCTTTCTTGTAATCATCCGCAGACAACCGTTCGTACTCACCGACGTACTGGGCTTTTGGGATGACACTTTTTTCATCGAACACCAAAAACATGTTCAAAGCTAGAAACGCTGTAACGAGGACCGTCACGATGATATTTTGTGCTTTCATCTTATAGTCCTCCAATCATTAACAAGTTCAACATTTTTTCGATAGGAGCAAAGCCAACTGCCGCAGTGATCAATGCAAAGACCACTTGCAATGCGATCAACATCCACAATGCATGCTTGCGGATACCTTTATGCTCTATAACTTCTTCACCGACAAGTGACGTTTCCACTTTCGAGAAGCTGATGAAGCGATACTGAACCGCCACGATCAATGCAGAGAAAATCGTCAATTGATTGACAAACAGAATGAGATACCAATTATCCAAGAATGTTACCGCGAGTGGTCCGAATGAAAGAATCGAAACCGCTGCTGTTTTTCCAGCAACCGCGAAGATCAGGAAATTGATGAGTTTTTCGATTAGTAATAATCCCGTGACCACTAGCTGTAGCTTCAGCAAGGGCTTAAATGGAATTTTCGTCAACATGCTTAAAATCCATGCGACGCCCCAGAAATGGAACGACATGTAGATGATGGCCCAGAGTATGGCGCCGACCAATGCAGTGATGCGGCCGATGGTGAAATCATCGAGCGAACCGTTCGCCAAGATATACGTCATCGTCCCGGTATTCATGCCCCACATATCGCGGAGGACGAACAGGATGATGCCCAAAATGAATACGCTAAACACACGGCGTTTGAACCCAGTGACGGTTCCTTGCCCAATTTCAACGGCAAGTCGGTCAGGATAAACTAGTGAACGCCAGTAACCGTAAGTAGAATACATATGTACTTCTCCTTTGCCTCCAACTTATTCGACTGATTATATCAGTTTCTATCTCTCTTACTTTATCAAAAAATGACGAATTTGCAACGAATGTCTTGTTTTGTTGCAGAATTTGGTAGTAGTGTTGGAGTTTTAAACAATTAAAGATGCTGAGTGAAGTTACATTACTCATGGGATTTCCGCTCCAGCTGGGGGACGCTTTCTGGAGGGCGGGCGGTGAACCACACCCCTCGCGTTGCTCGCCGGGTGTTTCACCTGTCCCGCTGATCCTCCCAGAGTCGCCCCCATCTTCCGCTTCAATCCTACTTTTTATGGTGGATGGATGCAGAAACACTCACTGACGATAGTGTTTGAACTGGTATTGTCACTGAATACATTTCATGTTCAAATCAATTCAAATCAATTAAAAACCTAACTTCAATGACTACAATAACTGTCACCCACTCGCCCTGCAGGGATTGGCGCGGCAGGCGGCGACTCTGGGAGGATCAGCTCGACAGGTGAGACAACTAAAGGAGCACAGCGACTAGTTGGCTCACTGCGGGCCCTCCAAACGCGTCCGCCTAGAGCGCAAATCCCCACCCCAACACCCTGTCATCCTTAAACCGATTAAAAATCCCTAGTCCATTAGATTCATTTAATTATCTGAATGTTTCTAATCTATCGAAATAGGTTACAATAGGAAGTAATAGGGTCAGGTGGCTCTAATTACATAAAGGAGTGATGAGCGATGAACTTGGACAAGACGATTGAGTTTACATGGCAAGACTTTGCACTAGGCGTGGCCGGGTCGGGATTATTCGTAGTGGCGCTCCATTTCCTTACACTATGAGAAAACGTATATTACAACGCACATAAAAACACCTCAACGTTGACGCACATAGATGTGCTTCCAATTGAGGTGTTTTTAACGTTTTAGTGTGATGATCAAATCATTCGCAGTCCTTCCATCAACTCCTTGAACAAGAGTTGGTTTTTGGTTTCTAGCGCATAGTCTACCATTCGTTCCCAATTATCTTGCTCCAACTTCTCCACTAAACCGTCCGCTTCACGCATGTACTCTTCCTGTAGATGGCCTTCCAATCCCATCGCTCCTTCGAGTATAGTCGACAAATGCAAATGCAAATCGGAAACTAGCAACAATTGATAAAGTGGGATTCGTATAAACCTGCTTCCTCGCTGAAAGACGAATACTTCTCCTAAGTTCTCAATCTGCAAACTTTTCGTATTCACAACGATTTCCTTCCCTTCTGCGGGGATGAATTGGAACACCTCATCATTTCGCTTAATCGAGAAATATTGATAAGCGAATACAAGGCGTAAGTTGAATTCTTCTTTCCTGGTGAAAAATGGCTTGATTCGCTGTATGACTAGCATTTCTTCCCCCTCCTCTTCAGTAATTTGAATTTTCCGATTATTATTAATATATCACATTAAAGAGGATTTTGTGCATGATATGAGTCGGAAACCATCTAATATACCAAGAGAATTTTTCAGAAAACGGTCATAGCAGCAAATCCAGCCGTCTTTCGGGTTATTCATCACGCCTCTACGAGAAAAGTTTTGGACACCGGCCGATACTCGATGTTTCCCTCTTTCAATTGTTCCAGTAATTGTTTACTCGCATCGACATTCGTTTTCTCGTAAGAAAAGATCATTTGACAGTCCGCGTATGAAATGACAACTTGCTCAAAGATCATCTCGTCACGCCTGACGTTATACAAATATGAAACTTCCCCATTTGGATCATGGACAGTTTTTTCGGAATGCTGTTCGAGAGATTCGAAGAAATGTGGTGCATTTGTGATCATAAGTTCTGGCTTTTGTAAACGGTGCCGCAATTGAGGAAAATGTAAAATCAATTGCACTTTTTCTATCATTTTCGCCTACTTTCTATTTTTTATCACAATCTTCTCACATTATTGTAGAAAAACATCGGAATTGCCGATTCGTCAATTCGTATTGTTTAAATGACAATTTACCGAAATACCGGATTCTTTTCTTATACGATGGCGAGAAAAACGGGTGATGAAAATGAGTTTCGGAACACAATTACGAGAATACCGCGATGAGTATTTACATATTTCACAAAAACAAATGGCTGAGGATCTTGGAGTCGATGGTGCGACGATGTCTAGATATGAATCGAGTGAACGAGCTTTCCCAATTTATTTGGTGCCGATCATTAAGAAAATCTATAACATACCGGATGATGTATTACTTGCGATGATTCTGGACAAACCGTTAAAGACGGTACGTCCTTTTTCGAATCAGACGCTCGACAGTAGCGCCACGTATGAAAAAGGATTTCTTACACAGTACGGATCGCTAATTGAAAACGAGCCACTGTTGAAAGAATTTATTTTACGGGCTAATTCATTGGACTACGAAAACCGCCAGTTGTTGCTATCAGGCATGTTGAACTTCATGCAGTTGTTCGAAAACCAAACAGATAAATAAGATCTGATTGTTTTTATGCTCCTCAAGTTGTGGTAAAGGACCGATAAAAACGGTATAATAGGAGGAATGCTTAAGTAAGGAGTGGATTCGGTGGCCATCACTATTGAACGAATCGCAAATATGCACGAATCACAAATTGAAGAATTCATGAATCATATTAAACATACATTTCAGCCGTCTGTCCCTGCACAGGCGGAAATTATACGCAAGGCTGCTTCACTTGTACGTATGAACGCAATCGGTGCGTATCGCTACACGGAAACCGAGCAATCCTTGATGGCAAACATTTCGGGTACAGAATCCGAATTCGCACGTCTTTCTTTCATGACGATGGAGCCGTACTGTACATGTGCCGACGGAGACTGGTGCGCGCATCAGATCTCGGTCGTCTTTCATTTGTACTCGCAGTTTCATTCATTATCGGATTGGCTGAATACATGGCGCCAGTCAGGAACTGTGCAGACACAATTGTCGATCAATGAACGGACGCCCGAAGCTTGGTTGAACGCATTATCCGAATTAGTGAAGCCCCTTGGCGAGTTGAATGCGAGTGACGGACCGACTGGATTCTTGCATTATGCTTCCAAAATTGAACACCAGAAAACGCGGCTTTCTCCTTTTGAATGGGAATGGAAGCCGCTCTTTTCGCTGTACTATCAACTAACATTATTGCGGGCGGCATGGCCATTCCTTAAAAGTGAACTTTCGGCGAATGATTCCTATCATTACGGCAAATGGCAGCTGACGATCTGGCTCAATGAGCAAATGTCTGAAATGAAAGCAGGCATCAAACAGCTGAGTTCAAAATCGCGTCTATTTGAGACGGACGCCTTTCATACGAAGCTCAAAGATTTGATCCATTCATTCGCACTGGACGAGGATGGTTTATTCTCGAAACGTTTTGAAGCGTTCCGTCTCGTCTATACTGAGCTGTATTCCGATGAAGCTGAATTGACGCAGGAGATTGAACGTCTGCAAAAAGAAACGGCAGCAGACGCGCCATTATTCCGTGCGTTTCTCTATTTGACATCGGGACGGTTTGACGAGCTCGATGAGGAACTGAATACGCTAGATGCTACCGCTGTTCCTCAGTGGTTGGCATTTGCGCTCTACGCGAAGGAAGATGAGGATTTTGATATTGTGCAGTCAATTATGTTGCAATTGCTTCCTCATTTAGCCGAGCATTATCAGCAGCTTGCGACGCGCAACCGTTCCGCGTTTGCCGAGGATATCGACGAGTTGCTGGCGCTATCCGATGTGCCAGAAGATCAGCGCGATCAACTGTTCCAATCGTATGGACCGGAAGCAAGTCGTGCATATGGCAAGTTTTTATTCGAACGTAATCGTTATGCTGAATGGGCTGCGCTTATGCATTTAACGCGCGGGTCAGTCGATATGATCGATAGCTCGGCGATGAAAACAGCACTCGCAGAAGATTCGCAAGCGGTGTTCCCTCTCATGCATGCCGAAGCATTGAAATTAGTCAAAGAGAAAAATCGAGATAGCTATCGCCGTGCAGTGCGTTTATGGAAGCAAATGAAGGCTGCTGCGAAGCGCGATGGCCGCGATGAATTTTGGAACCGTTATGTCCATACAGTCCGCCAGCAATTTCCACGTCTGCGTGCACTGATGGAAGAGATGGAGAAAGGAAATCTACTTTTATGACCGATTCGAACATCTTACAACTTTCATTAGAGTTAACGTTACAAGAAGGACAAGACGGCATCTTCATCGTGTCCGCAAATGTCGCAGGTGAAACGCGCAAGATCGATGCGGATATGCTAGTGTCGTATTTATTTTATTCGGATGAACCTACGATGTATGGCATGTTGGTGGAGCAACGTGATAATTGGCTCGATATATCGATCGATATGTTGTTGCGTTTGTTCTCGTCTGGTAGTCATCCGTATGTGCAATACGCAGGTGCGACTTCTAACGACCAACAAATCCTGACAGCCATTCGCGAGGCAGCGACGTTATGGAATGATCCTGCGCTGTTTTCGTATGTTGAAGCGAATGAGTCTGGACTGTCGTTTGATCTCGATCAAACCCATTTATCTCAGCAGGCGGGGCGGTATATCTCGCTTGCGATGCGCGGCCAGTTGGCGACACTCGGTGTCTCGATGGCAGACTTCCCTGCTTTGTTGCCGCATTTTCAGCAGTATGGATGGCCGAATACCGAAAAGTCGAAGTTACCATTCCGCGTAGCACTTCGTTTGACGGAGCCGGAGATCGATGGGACCGATTGGTTGCTTGAGACGATTCTAATTAGTGATCGCGGTGCGCAGTGGTCGCCAGCGATCGGTAAAATAGCGGGCTCGATTGAAAATGCTTTACCTGCAAAACGCAAGCCGTACGCGGAAGAGATTGAAGAGCGTCAATCCGAAATGGTCGGGATTTTCCGTTCCGTCGAATGGTATGAGCCGCGACAGTTCATGCATGTGCCGTTAAATGATGCGCAAGTGCGGATTTTCATTCAGGAAGATCTGCCACTATGTCAGGCATTTGATTATCCGGTTATACTGCCCGCTTGGTTAAAAACCGTGACAGAGACGAAGTTGAAGATTCGGACGTCTGCGGGTATGCAGTCGTATCGCTCGTCAGCGAGTCTCGATCAAGTGTTGTCGTTTGATTGGCAGTTTTCACTTGCCGGGGAAAAGATCGATAAGAATCAGTTCCAGAAGATGGTCGATGAAAACCGTGAGTACATTCGCGCGGGCGATGAGTGGTTCCATTTGGATCCCGCATGGCTCAAACGCATTCGTGAGTTGATGGAACAAGTCGATGATGGCGAATGGACAGTGAAGGATTTGCTGTTCAATGAAGTGCCGGAAGAGATTGCGCCGGTCTACGATGAAGAGGAAGAAGACGATCCGTTAGTCGCGTTTTCGATGCAACAGTCTTTGCGTAAAGTAATGAATATGTTGCATGACAAGAAAGGTTTACCGGCGGTTACGGTACCTGAGACGTTGCATGCCGAGTTGCGTCCGTATCAACAAGAAGGTTTCGAGTGGCTTCATTTCATGCGCGACAATAAATTCGGTGCTGTGCTGGCGGATGATATGGGACTTGGGAAAACCGTACAGCTCATTACGTATTTGTTGTATGTGCATAATTTACCGGAAACCGACTCCCCTTCGCTAATCATTTGTCCGACAAGTGTCATGGGGAACTGGCAAAAGGAGCTCGAGCGTTTCGCGCCTTCTTTGAACGTACATGTACATTACGGGACGAATCGTGCGCGCGAGGAGCAGTTTGCGGATATTATGAGCAAGCGTCAAACGCATATTATTTTGACGACGTATGGTACCGCCACACAAGACGGCGAGATGCTGTCGATGTACGAGTTTGCGAATGTAACTATTGACGAAGCACAAAATATTAAGAACTTGCAGACGAAGCAGTCACGAGCAATACGGAAGTTGCGCGGTGGGCATCATATCGCATTGACCGGTACGCCGATCGAGAACCGTTTGTCGGAGTTATGGGCCATTTTTGATTTCATTCATAAAGGGTATCTTGGCAGTTTCCGTAAATTCAGCGAAGAGTTCATCGTGCCGATTGAGCGTGATGATCTTGAAGCGGAGAAGCGGAAATTGCGTGCTCGAATTCAGCCGTTCATGATGCGCCGGACGAAGAATGATCCGGAGTTGCGCCTGAACTTGCCTGAGAAGCTCGAGCAAAATGAATATGTACCGCTAACTCCTGAGCAAGCGGCATTGTATGAAAGTTTTGTTTCGGAGACGAAATTCAAACTCGAGACTCTGACAGGATTTGAGCGCAAAGGCTTAATCTTGAAAATGCTCAGCCGTTTGAAACAATTATGTAACCATCCGGCTTTATTCTTAAAAGAACCGCCAGCCCCTGCTGCCGAATTGACGAACCGATCCAATAAAATGGCGCGAATCGTTTCGATGGCAGCGGAGATTGCGGCGAACGGTGAGCAATGCTTGATCTTCACGCAGTATATCGGCATGGGGCAAATGATCCGTCAGTGTTTGTCCGAGCTACACGGAATTGACGTGCCGTTCTTGACGGGCAGTATGCCGAAAGGACAACGTGACGCATTGGTCGAGGCGTTCCAAAACGGGGAATTCCCGATTTTCATCTTATCATTAAAAGCTGGGGGCACCGGCTTGAATCTGACGCAGGCGAATCACGTATTGCACGCAGACCGTTGGTGGAATCCGGCTGTGGAGAACCAGGCAACGGATCGTGCGTACCGTATCGGGCAGACCAAATTCGTACATGTGCATAAATTTGTAACCGTTGGGACGATCGAGGAAAAAATTGACGAGATGCTCGTCGAGAAAGCAGCGTTGTCAGCTGATTTGATTCATTCGAGTCAGTGGTTGACGGAGCTCAATGATCGAGAGCTCGAGGATTTGCTGACGTTTAATTGACATAGTAATCACTAGGACCTGTATCGAAATAGGATGCAGGTCTTTTTGCATTCATTTTATATCGGAGGGAATGAGGAATGGATTCGTTTTGATCGTTTCCAGGTAATTGATGCGCTCGTTCAGGTTGGCAATAATGCGGATCAGCTGGCCAATCTGGTCTTCGAGGCGTTGAATATCTTGTTTCTGCGCGACTGTAGGTGTGCTGTGCATGTGGGCTTCATCCTTTCTATGAGCGGGTATGTATTCCGTCAGCCCGCCAAGTGGAAGTGGTCTCCGACAAAGACGGGCGACGGATGAGTTGGCGTAAAATTGATTCAGTTCCTATGCTGAATGTACTCCCGGCATCACAGAGGATCGAGTCCCCACCCGCTCTTGCTTCAGCCGAGTCATGCTAGTTGGCGAATATGCTTGTAGTGTCGTGTGATTTTCTCTTTTTTCATTTCTCTTCAATTGTGTGTCATCCATCTCTTTTCAGGAATTGATCAGCAACGGATGTGCGACGGCGGATATGCCTTTGTCCCCTCTCCTTTCCAAGTTGGATAGTGTTAAAAAATAGGTAGTGCGGTTTCGGTTGATTTCGCTTCTTCAAAACGTTCGGGCTCAGTAGATGAATGCGTTTTCATTTCTGCCTGTTGAGGTTTGGATGACTTCGAAAGAAAGCGGATGTCGCTGCACATGACTTCCATGATATACACTTTCGAACGGTCTTCCCTTTCGTAGTTCCGGGTCTGAATGCTTCCACTGACGCCTACGAGCGATCCTTTGCCGCAGTGACGGACTAGGTTTTCGGCGGATCGTCCCCAAACGGAGCATGGCACGAAGTCGGTTGCTATTTCCCCGTTTGCGTTTTTGAAGCTACGATTGACAGCGAGGGCGAACGTGGTATTGACACGTCCTGACGAGTGTTCTTTTAATACGAGGTCTTTGGTGATGCGCCCTACTAAAGCCACTTGGTTCACGAGTTTGTTCCTCCTTTCTTTGTGCTGCCCTTATCGTAATCCACATAGGGTCAGTATGGCAAAGAGGCAAAATTGAATTTTGACGCCATTTTCGGTGTGGTTTTTCAATTTTTATTCGAAGGGATTTTTGGACATTCGCGGTATCATGCGATTTCCACGTGGCGAGGTAAACGGCATTTTTGAATACTCGAGTATTTTAAGATTTTTATGCTATACTTGGGAAAATTGTACCGAGGTGATGGGATTGAAGACGTTTAAGATGATTTCGGTGGAAGTGCTTCAGGAGAGTGGCGTGCTTGCGTTTCCGCTGTTTGACGGCATTATCATCAACCAGGAGAACAGTCACCGTTTGTGGGTGCTTGAGCTGTTCATTGATGCCAAGTATAAGGATATTATGGAAAAGTGGAAAGCTGAGGAGACGTTGTTGACCGTCCGCGTCGTCATTTCGTATCCTGGCAACGAGCCCGCTTCGTTCGATGTGGCGGTTGAAAACTGGCGTCAGATTGGTGACCGCATTTCCGTGCTAATGAAGGGACGTCTGAAGCGTGTCCGCTCGAAGTATCCGGAATATTTGCTTGAAGAATTGTTGGCTGAAGGATTGGAAGGCGATGCGTTGCTCGAGCAATTCCAAACGGCGATGTGGGATCGGCCGAAGTTGAAGCGCGATATGGAGATGGATGAGAAGACAAAGTTATGATGGTTGGGCTGCCCTTTTTTGGGGGTGGCTTTTTTTGTGTTTTGGTGGGTATTAGGGTGGGTGTGTGGGGGGGTTGCATAGAGCGGGTACGTCGACACATAGAGCGCTGGCTGACCAGGATTGAGCGGATAGCGCGGGCAATAGAGCGGGTACGTCAACACATAGAGCGCTTACGGACCAGGATTGAGCGGATAGCGCGGGCGATAGAGCGGGTAAGCCGACACATTGAACGCCCGCGGACGGGGTTTGAGCATGGATTGGCGCGAGCGATAGAACGGGTACGTCAGACACATTGAGCGCTCGCGGACCAAGTTTGATCGGATAGCGGGAGTGATAGAGCGGGTACGTCAACACATAGAGCGCTTGCGGACCAGGATTGAGCGGATTGCGCGGGCGATAGAGCGGGTAAGCCAGCACATAGAGCGCCCGCGGACGGGGTTTGAGCATGGATTGGCGCGAGCGGCGATAGAACGGGTACGTCAGACACATTGAGCGCTCGCGGACCGAGTTTGATCGGATAGCGGGAGTGATAGAGCGGGTACGTCAACGCATAGAGCGCTTGCGGACCAGGATTGAGCGGATAGCGCGGGCGATAGAGCGGGTAAGCCGTCACATTGAGCGCCCGCGGACAGGGGTTGAGCATGATTGGCGCGAGCGATAGAACGGGTACGTCAGACACATTGGGCGCCCGCGGACCTTGATAGACTACCCCACCCATAATAAAAACGACCCAAGCATTCAATATGCAGGGTCGTTTTTATAATGGCGGGAATCATCGTACTTTACGATCTTCATCGCGCAATACGCCGTCTGGAGCAGCGTTGTTACCGTTCATGTTGCCGTCCACGTTGGTGTCGTCGCGTGCGCCACGGTTTTCGTTGTTGTCATCGATGAGTTCGTCGCGAGTTTTTTCGATACCTTCGCGCGTGTCGTCGATGATATCTTCGCCTTCTCTCTTCATGATGCCACGGTCATTGTTGTCGTCAAGACCGTCGAGATTAGGACCCATACGCTTGTTGTCGTTTGGCGTATTGTTACGTTCCACATCTTGCATAGGTGTTTCGTTGTTGCTTGGCAGTGCGCCGTCGTTCGTGTTACATGCGGTCAGAACGAGTGCGGAAGCAAAAACCACGGGCAGAGCTTTTCTGATCATAAAAAAATTCCCTCCTTTTTACGAGCTGTGAACGATACGTATCGGTATGTTCATGGATAGCTTGTGCGTAAAGGAGAGAACTATTCGTTTTAATTATTCGTATGACCTGATGTGGTTTCCAATACGTTTTGAACGTATACAGCTTCCGCTTTACAGCCATAATCATAATGTGTGTCGAGATTTTCTTGTAACATTTCAATTTGTGCGATTTGCTCTTCTGTCGGCGGATCGTTGAGGATGCGGATTAGTACTTCCTCCACGCGTTCCGCTAACTCTTTATGGAACTCGGCGTCTACTTTGATGTCTTCAGGAATCTTGTCGTACCAAAGTGCTTTGGTCGTAATGTATTCCCGCCAGTTCGCATAAAACTGTTCGATGTTATATTCTTCTGCTGACCAGCCAATTTCACTCATATATTGTTCGAATGATTGGGAAATGGAACGAGTGATGCTGCTCTTAATATTTGGAGAAAGCTTTTTTAACATGCTGTAGTATACCCTCCCACTGTATGCCCATACCGGCATTCCAATGATTATTCTATCAACTTTTTAGTACGGCATCATGATATTATTGCTCTTGCACAGGTCCGAGTGCGAATGTAATATCTGCTTCACATGCTACTTCACCTTCGACGGTTGCGACGGCTTTTCCTTTACCAATGGTTCCACGCAAGCGGACGATTTCTACTTCGAGACGAAGCGTGTCGCCTGGTACGACTTGACGCTTGAAACGGCAGTTGTCGATGCCTGCAAAAAATGCTAAACGGCCTTTGTTTTCTTCTTTTTTGAGTAAAGCGACTGCGCCTACCTGAGCGAGTGCTTCTACGATTAGGACTCCTGGCATTACTGGGTAGCCCGGGAAGTGGCCGTTGAAGAAGTCTTCATTGATTGAAACATTTTTTAACCCGACTGCGCGCTTGCCTTCTTCGAGTTCTTCGATGCGATCGACGAGCAAGAATGGATAGCGATGCGGGATGATTTCTTGTATTTGTTGAGCATTTAGCATGAAATTTGTCTCCTTTATTCCAGAAGTTCTGAAGATTTCAGAGGTTTCTGTACTATTTACCGTTCATGATATCAAAAATATGCTGCCATGTCTCTTTTTTGAAGACATCGCCTGCTGAGCCGTCGCCGATTACACTGAAACCAACCATTGTACCTGCTATTGCCGCTAAGACCATTAACAACAGTATAAGTAGCAATCGTAGCCAGATGGGAATCATGCGTACTTGAACCCAACGCATTTCGCTTACCGGTTTTGCAACTTTTTCGGAACGTTTTTTTCGTGGCCGTTTTGACGTCATCTTCTTCCAGAATGTCACGTCGCCCTCGTTTGATGCAGATCGTCTTTTCACAGGCTCCGTTTCGCTTAGAAGAGTTTGTTCTGGTGCGTCAGGAGCTGTTTCTAGCGGTTCTGTCTCTGTTGTCGACTGAATATCTTCCGGAACTTCTTTGTCTGTTGCAAGAGGCTCTGACAGCGTAATTGCGACTTTGTCCATTTCAGTTGTCACAACGGGATCTGTTTCTGTAAGCTCAATCGGATCTTCTATCTCTGTTGGTTTCTTCAATGGTTCGAATGGTTTCACAGGTGAAAGTGGTTCTGTTATTTTTTTGAAATTTGAATTTTTATCTGTCATAGTAAGTACTCCTATTGCACGCGTTAGCGAATGCCGTTAATTAAGCCCATCATCTGGTCCGCCATTGTTACGGAACGTGCATTGAATTGATAGGCACGTTGCGTCGAAATTAAATCTGCCATTTCTTTTTCATACTCTACGTTGGAAGTTTCGAGCGCTTGATTTTGTAAGCCAATCTGATTTCGTCGAGCACCAGTCATTTCTGTCAATATATCATTTGCTGTCAGTCCGAGTGCTGCTAGATCTGTTGGCAAACCAAAAGTGGTTGCAGAAAGCTGAACCATCGAATCTGGCTTTTCTAAGACGGTGACGCCCAGATTAAATTCCTGTGTGCCTTGCGGTGTAGTTACTTGCAATACACCGTTTGGACGAATTTGATAATCGGTCGCTTGTCCAGAAAAGACGATGGGACGGCCCGCGCTATCCGCCACTGCGAGTCCTTCTTCATTGACTAGCGCATTGTTGCCATTTGCAGTTGGTGACAAGTAGAAATTTCCTTTACGCGAATAAATGATTTCTTCTCCGCCGTCTGTTGGCTGGATCAAATTAAAATGTTGTTTCGGCTCCGTTAACGCAAAGTCTAGCTGACGGTCCGTAATTTGTACAGAGCCTACTTTCCAGTTCATCTGCAGGCTGCCGAGGTGTGCGCCGGTCCCCATGCGAATGCCAAGATCTGAGCTACGCCCGGCCCGATCTGCTTTGTCATTATTGATTTGTTGGAATAATAGTTCCTGGAATGTAGCAGACGAGGATTTATATCCATGTGTACCGACGTTCGATAAGTTGTTGCCAATCAAGTCGAGACGTTGCTGCAACTGGTTCATCGTGTTGGTCGCTGTGGTCATCGTGCGAATCATCAAAGGTCACTTCCTTTACGCATACTTCTATATGTAGTCATTAATTAACTCGTCCTACTTCATTGACCGCTTTTTCCATACTGCGATCATACGCTTGCAGGATTTTCTGATTGGCTTCAAATGCACGGTAGGCTGTCAGCATATCCGTCATCGAGCGCGCGGCATCGACGTTGGAATCTTCAAGAAATCCTTGTTGCATCGTGTACGTACCGCCAGTCGGTAACGCATTGCCGTCGATTGTCGTGTAGAGCCCGTTATCTTGTTTGGATAATGTGTCCGGTCCGTCAGAGTAGGCAATACCTAGTGTCGCGATTTCCGTTTGTCCCGCGAAGATCACTCCTGAATCCGTTACGCGAATATCATCACTTGTCAGTTCGATCCGATTGCCCGCATCGTCAAGGACGTATAAGCCCGATGGATTGGTCAGGTACCCTTCTGCGTTGACAGCGAAATTACCGTTTCGTGTGTAGAATTGACCGCCATTCTCGCCTTCTAGCGTAAAGAATACCGTTCCTGCAACGCCTGTTTCTTCATTGACTTCCATCGGTCCATCCAGTAATGCAATATCGGTCTTCTGTTCCGTTTCACGCAACTGGCCTTGCGCGAATAAAGGCAAAGTTTCTTGCATATACACGCCTGTCGACAGTTCGCCTACTGGGGATAGATTTCTAAAGTTTAAGCCTTTTTCCGTCGGCACGCGCGTCGAATCCAAACGAGACATCAACATGTCAGGAAATGCACGAATCGTCGATTGCTCCGCCTTATAGCCTGGCGTGTTGGCGTTCGCGATATTATTTGATAGCATTTCCGTACGACGCTGCTGTGCAATCATGCCTGATCCTACTGTATAAAAACCACGAAACATTTCATTTCACTCCTTTGCTTCATCATGTCGAATAATCGTTGTTTTTAGTATACACTACTTGTCGCTTGATGGCAGTTCAAATTATGCGTGTTGAAGTTTTACTGACCGAGTCCATGAGCTGTCCCGTTCCTTCTGCTATACAAGTGAGCGCATTTTCCGCAATGAATACCGGCACATTGAGATGTTCGGATAATAAAGTATCTAATCCGGGAAGCAATGCACCGCCTCCGATTAATAGGATGCCGCGCTGTGCAATGTCTGCAGCGAGCTCCGGCATTGTTTCTTCCAGTGCTTTTCTTGTCGTCTCGACGATTTTATTGATCGGCAGAAACAATGCCTGATGAATCTCTTCCGCCGTCACTTCAATTGTTTTCGGAATACCTGTCGCAAGGTCGCTACCATGCACGTTCATCGCGCTCGGTTTCTTTCCATCCTTCAACACAACGCCCATGTCTTTTTTCACTTGTTCGGCCGTTTTTTCTCCTATATACACATTATGTTTTTTTCGTATATGTTGGATAATGCATTGATCAAAATGAAAGCCACCGATTTTCGTTTTCTCAAACGATACGATTTCTCCCATCGACAGCACGGAAGCATCTGTCGTGCCTGCACCAAGATCGACTATCATATTGCCTGAAGGCTTCGATATGTCCATACCTGCCCCAATCGCCGCCACTTTCGATTCTTCTTCAATTACGACTTGTTTGGCTCCGGCTCCCATCATCACTTGGCGGATCACACTCTTTTCCACTCGCGTTGTATCCGCTTTACAGCATATCGTGATGTAAGGTTTGATACGCAGGCTTTTTCCTAGCGCTTTCTCGAGGAAGTGTCTGATCAACACACGCGCCATTTCAAAATCCGCAATGTTCCCAGCTTTCATTGGACGTATGATCTGAATATATTCCGGTGAACGACCAATCATTTGATAGGCCTCTACACCAAAGGCTACAGGTTCATCCGTACGTTTATCGATCGCAATAACAGCCGGTTCGTTAATGACGAGACCCTTGTCTTTCACATATATCAATACATTGGCGGTACCCATGTCTATCCCAATATCTTTTGAAAACATCATGACCGACCCCTTCCTCATACGCCCTATCCGATTACATTCATTAGCTGTTTATTATATCATATTTCTACTTTATTTGGCAGTATTCGAGAGGAGTCGTCAAAATGAAAAGCCACCAGCAAGTTAGCGATGGCTCGTGATTTATTTAGCGGGTCACGCGCGGCATTGAGCGGGTAAGCCAGCACATTGAGCGTTTGCGGGCCGACATAGAGCGGATCACGCGCAGCATTGAGCGGATAGTCCAGCTGATATTGAGCCCACGCGGACCTACATAGAGCGTGATGGCGCGGGCGATTGAGCGGGTAGGATGACATTTTGAGCGCTCGCGGACCCTTATAGAGCGGATCACACGCGGCATTGAGCGGATAGCCAGCACTTTGAGCGTTCGCGGACCTACTTAGAGCGTGATGGCGCGGGCGATTGAGCGGGTAGGATGACACATTGAGCGCTCGCGGACCCTTATAGAGCGGATCACACGCGGCATTGAGCGGAGAGGCCAGCACTTTGAGCGTTTGCAGGCCGACATAGAGCGGATCACGCGCAGCATTGAGCGGATAGGCCAGCACATTGAGCGTTTGCGGGCCGACATAGAGCGGATCACGCGCGGCATTGAGCGGATAGGCCAGCTGATATTGAGCCCACGCGGACCTACTTAGAGCGTGATGGCGCGGGCGATTGAGCGGGTAGGATGACACATTGAGCGCTCGCGGACCCCTATAGAGCGAATCACACGCGGCATTGAGCGGGTAAGCCAGCACATTGAGCGCTCGCGGGCCGACATAGAGCGAATCACGCGCGGCATTGAGCGGAGAGGCCAGCCCATTGAGCGTTCGCGGACCGGCATAGAGCGGGTCACGCGCGGCATTGAGCGGAGAGGCCAGCACTTTGAGCGTTCGCGGACCGACATAGAGCGGATCACGCGCGACATTGAGCGGATAAGCCAGCACTTTGAGCGTTCGCGGACCGACATAGAGCGGATCACGCGCGACATTGAGCGCTCGCGGACCCCTATAGAGCGAATCACACGCGGCATTGAGCGGATAAGCCAGCACTTTGAGCGTTCGCGGACCGACATAGAGCGTGATGGCGCGGGCGATTGAGCGGGTAGGATGACACATTGAGCGCTCGCGGACCCCTATAGAGCGAATCACACGCGGCATTGAGCGGAGAGGCCAGCCCATTGAGCATTCGCGGACCGACATAGAGCGGATCACGCGCAGCATTGAGCGGATAGGCCAGCTGATATTGAGCGCACGCGGCCCAACCAAACAAAAGCTATCCAGATACATTCCTCTGGATAGCTTTTCATAATTTCAGGCTGCTTGTATGGGTACAGTACATTACTGCTTCATTTTCAGTGTGGCTAGGCATCTGCTTTTTGTGCTTCGGTTTCATTTTTCCATTTTTGGCGGGTGGCTTCTCCTCCGCGCAGGTGGCGGATGGATTTGTGGTAGGCCAGAATTTCTGCGACTTTCCGTGACAAGCATGGATCTACATTTGGTAATCGTTCAGTTAAGTCTTTGTGGACCGTGCTTTTGGAGTAGCCGGTCGCAGTGGCTAGCGCGCGCACTGTCAAGTTGGTCTCGATCAGTAGCTTGCCCAGTCGTACGCAGCGTTTTCTAATTTGCTCGTGCACGCCCTCTTCCTTTCTCTATTCACTCCTTTGACTAATGTAGTGTATGCGAATATGTAACAATATATGAAAAAAGCCATTCCGGGGGCTGGAATGGCTTTGGGTGCTACGTATTAAAATGCTAGGAAATCGTGTGGGTTTACAGATACACCATCTTGCTGGATTTCAAATTGCAAGTGGACGCCTGCTTCTGGATTCCATTCATTCTGAGTCGTTGTGGCAAGCACTTGGCCTTGTTGGACTACGTCGCCTTCTTTAACGAGGACGCCTGTCAATGAACCGTAGACCGTCGTCTTACCGTCAGCGTGTTTCAATCTAATTTCCGTTCCTTTGAATGAATCCACGATAACTTCTTCGACTGTTCCACTCATTGCCGCTACGGCTTCGAATGGTTCACCATCCATTGATAGGGAAAGTCCTTTGCTTGTGACATACGTCTGGTTGAATACGAGTAGTGCTTTCTCACGCACTGCTTCGTCTGCTTCTGCATCATAGAATTCTTGTAAGATGGCGACTTGATCTACTTTTGCTTCATCGAATGGATACTTCAGTGTTTCTTTTGTTGCATTTGTTTCTACCGTGCCATTTTCTTTTGGCTGCTCTACTTTTGCCACTTCAGACGGCACAGAATCTTCCGTCGTCAATGCGGTGTATCCCCATACCATGCCGATGAATAAAAGCGCTACGCTCGTATAAATGGCAGGCCAGAACCAGCCGTTCTTCGTTTTCTTGTTCTCCTGAGAAGGGGCTTTTGGTTTTTCTTCTCGCATGTTCATCACCTCACTTGCATTCTTTGCAAGTTACGAGGATTTTAAACATCGATCTTCAGGTAAATTTATTTTTTGGATTTTTGTGCCTGTATAATAGTGCGACACAATTTGGTCTGCAGTCCATCCTTTTTGCGCGAAGGCTTCTGCGCCGTATTGACTCATCCCAACTCCATGGCCGTAGCCAACGGTCGTAATATGGACGATTTGATTGTTGATGTCATACGCAATATTGAAATCGGTAGAAGCCAAATGAAGTTTTTCTCGAATTTGTCGACCACTTGTTTCATATTGTCCAGCCATGATTTTCTGGACACGTCCGGTTTGATTGCGGACGAGCTTCAGTTCACGAAATTGATTGGCGTCCCAGTTGAAACCGAGTTTACGATTCCATTCAGTCAATGTTAGTTCTTGCTTGCGCTCTACGGTAGGTGCTACTTCTTCTTCCCCTGGACTTTCCACGCTTTGTAAATACTCCACTGGATTGCCGCTGAAATTTTGTGCAGCTTCTGTTTTTCCATTAGATGTAGAGAAAAACATGGCAGATATGATTTCTTCGCCGTACACAATAATTTGTCCTTGCGTTTCTTCTGCTGCTTTGCGGACTTTCTTTTCATTGTCTTTGAATGACTTGCCCCAGCGCTCTTTACGTTCGGCTTCTGTGCGGTATACTTGCGCAGAGACGTCTTTCGCAATCGGCTTGATTCCTTTATCTGTGTTTCTTGCGGCATAGGTGCGGGCAGCGATGACTTGAGCTTTCAATGC
Organism: Sporosarcina sp. P25; assembly: GCF_002743235.1. NCBI lineage: Bacteria > Bacillati > Bacillota > Bacilli > Caryophanales > Caryophanaceae > Sporosarcina > Sporosarcina sp. P25. The sequence goes on along the minus strand of NZ_PDYV01000001.1, from coordinate 99,477 downwards.
TTCGGGATGAAAATCGGCAGGCATCTCACCTGCTACCACTCCGACAACATACTCTTCAAGCGGAATCGGCTCGTCCACACCTATGACCGTGATCAGCACATCGCAATACTTCTCCTCTCTTTTTTCTACCAGTTTGATCTCTGGTGCTTGTCTTACAAGAAAAGGAATAAAAAATAATGTGAGAATGATGAATAAAAGGAGTAGTTTTTTGTACATACTAGACTATATGTTGAGGGGAGAATGGGTATTCATCGCAGATAATGAAAAAACCATGAACAGCGAACTGTCCATGGTGTCAATCATTATGCGAATTGAGATTCTGTAACTTCTTGTTCAGTGGAGACACGTGTTATGTCTGCGCCTAGAGCTTTGAGCTTCTTATCGAAGTCCACATAACCGCGATCCAAGTGAATCAATTCAGTCACACGTGTAACGCCTTCTGCTACGAGTCCGGCTAGGATGAGTGATGCAGCGGCACGCAAGTCTGTGGCTGCGACTTCCGCACCTTGGATTTTTGAAGGTCCTGAAACAATAACAGAACGTCCTTCGATCTTCACATCTGCGTTCATACGGCGGAATTCTTCAACGTGCATAAAACGATTTTCAAATACCGTTTCCGTTAACACACCGATACCGGTAGCTGTTAACATCAATGCCATCATTTGTGATTGCATATCTGTCGGGAAACCTGGATGCGGCATCGTCTTCAAATCGACTGCCTTAAGTGGGTGTTTCGCTGTAACACGAATCCCTTCATCCAGCTGTGTGATTTCTACGCCCATTTCCGTCAACTTGGAAATGAGTGCTGTAGAGTGTTCAGGTACTGCGTTGTCGATTGTGACGTCTCCACCCGTGATGGCTGCAGCTACCATGAATGTTCCAGCTTCGATACGATCCGGAATAATATGGTGAGTCGATGCATACATTGTCGTTACACCTTCGATACGAATATTATCCGTACCTGCACCTACTACTTTACCGCCCATTTCATTGATGAAATTCGCCAAGTCGACGATTTCAGGTTCTTTGGCAGCGTTCTCGATGATCGTTGTACCTTCAGCAAGAGCAGCAGCCGTCATGATATTTTCTGTTGCGCCTACACTCGGGAAATCCAAATAGATTTTCGCGCCTTTTAAACGGCCGTCTACTTTCGCTTCCACATGGCCATGTCCAAATGAAATTTCTGCTCCCATTGCTTCGAAGCCTTTCAAGTGTTGGTCAATAGGTCTTGAACCTATTGCACAGCCGCCCGGCAATGCGATACGCGCGAATCCGTTACGCGCCAGTAACGGTCCCATTACTAAAATGGATGCGCGCATTTTACGTACAAATTCAAATTGTGCTTCATCAGCTAGTCTTCCACGTGAATCTACGATGACTTCCCCTTTTTCCGGATCATGCGTGATTTTTGCGTTCAAACTTTTAAGCACTTCATTAATTGTCCGTACATCTGAAAGATTTGGAACGTCACGAATAACATTCACACCTTCAGATGCCAATAAAGCAGCAGCCAAAATCGGTAATACCGCGTTCTTCGCACCTTCTACGCGTACGTTCCCTTGTAAAGTCCGTCCGCCGTTAATAATAATTTTTTCCACCAGTAGCCCCTCCGAGTCCAATTTATCCTTCACCCACAGCCTATTATCAATAATCGTCTATAAACATTTTTCATTGGTGTTGCAGTTCATTTGTCAAATTCAAATTCCACATATAAAACATATACTATTGTACCTTGTAAAACCCTACTAAACAAGTAACTTCCGGCGCAGTTTTGTGTTATTTCTTGCGTGATGTAGTATATGTGGGGATCTGACACAAAGTGATTGCATTTGATCATTCATTTATAGCCACAATACTGTTATTACCCGCTAATTCTACATTTTACACGCAATGGAAGATATTTTTATTACATGTATATTACAGTTTAAGAAAATAGAGAGCGTTTTGTGAAGTATATTTCATTTGTAAACACGCTGTGAATTTCGCTAGTTTTAACAGTTCATGTGACAAAACCACACTAGATCCAAAATAGCCGTTTTAATTTCCTTCAGCTAGAGTTCTGATTTCCGCTAGTCGAACTGGTAGAGCTTCAGCTGAAGGAAATCAAAACCATGTTGCCCATCTTCCTGACCAATAGGATATGTCTAAAAAGAATTTTGATACAGTGGAACCAATAGCAATACTTAGCAAAATAAACAAAAGTTGTGTTTGGAATACGCGGTTTTTTCGTATGATGTTTTCTGGCAAGATTGCTTGTAGTGCAACGAAGCTGATGCCGATGAAGAATATATGCGATACGATCGCGAGTAATGGATTGCTGCCTAACATGCTGTCCATCGTTTCCACTCCTTTTTCTAGAATATAGAGAAAATGGGCAGACAGAGATTGTCTGTCCGCCCATTTCATTTATAGATTAAATACGTTGTTCATACACTTGCATGCGGTTAATTGCACGTTTTAAATCAAGCTCTGCTAAGTTTTGAGAAAGGGCGTCAGTTTTTTTCTGAAGATCTTGTTCAGCTTTTTCAGCAGCTTTCTTTGCACGTGCGATATCAATGGACTCAGCCAGTTCCGCACTCTGTGCCAATACAGTGACAACTTCAGGACGGACCTCGATGAAGCCTCCGTGGACTGCGACTGTTTCTGTTTTGCCATCTGTTTTTAGGCGAAGTGCACCAATTTGAAGCGGCGCGACCATCGCGATGTGACCGGGTAGAACCCCGATCTCACCAGCTTCGGTAACTGCAATCACCATGTTCGCATCCATTTCAACAACAGGGCCGTCGGGAGTGACGATATTCACTTTGATTTTACTCATTTTTTTCCCTCCTGGTCCCTTTTCTTAGACTTCTACACCCATAGCTTTTGCTTTTGCGATAACTTCTTCGATACGTCCAACTAAACGGAAAGCATCTTCCGGTAAGTGGTCATACTTACCTTCTAGAATTTCAGCAAAGCCTTTGATTGTTTCAGGAACTGGAACGTAAGAACCTTTTTGTCCTGTAAACTGCTCAGCAACGTGGAAGTTTTGTGACAAGAAGAACTGAATACGACGAGCGCGATCAACGATCTGCTTGTCATCTTCGTCTAACTCGTCCATACCTAAGATTGCGATGATATCTTGCAATTCACGGTATCGTTGAAGAGTTGTTTGTACTTCACGCGCTACACGGTAGTGTTCCGGTCCAACGATTTCTGCACTCAATGCACGTGAAGAAGAAGCTAGTGGATCCACAGCTGGGTAGATACCCATCTCTGAAAGTTTACGCTCCAAGTTCGTTGTTGCATCTAAGTGAGCGAAAGTTGTTGCCGGAGCTGGATCCGTATAGTCATCCGCTGGTACGTAGATTGCTTGGATCGATGTAACTGATCCTTTATTTGTAGAAGTGATTCGTTCTTGTAACTGACCCATTTCAGTTGCCAATGTTGGCTGGTAACCAACCGCAGAAGGCATACGTCCAAGTAGTGCAGAAACTTCAGAACCTGCTTGTGTAAAGCGGAAGATGTTATCGATGAACAATAGAACGTCTTGTCCTTGCTCATCACGGAAATACTCAGCCATAGTCAAGCCAGAAAGTGCCACACGCATACGTGCGCCTGGTGGCTCGTTCATTTGACCGAATACCATTGCCGTTTTCTTGATAACGCCTGAATCTGTCATTTCAAAGTACAAGTCATTTCCTTCACGAGTACGTTCTCCAACACCTGCGAATACGGAAATACCACCGTGTTCTTGTGCGATGTTGTTGATTAATTCCTGAATTAGAACTGTTTTACCAACTCCCGCACCACCGAAGAGTCCGATTTTACCACCCTTGATGTATGGTGCAAGCAAGTCAACTACTTTAATTCCAGTTTCAAGAATTTCTACCTCTGTAGAAAGGAATTCAAATGTTGGTGCAGAACGGTGAATCGGGTCACGTTGTGAATCAGCAGGAACTGGCTCACGCAGGTCAATTTCCTCACCTAGTACGTTAAATACACGTCCGAGTGTAACGTCGCCGACTGGAACAGAAATTGGTGCGCCTGTATTAATAACTGACGTACCGCGTTTCAGACCATCTGTCGAGGACATCGCAATCGTACGAACTGCATCATCACCAAGGTGAAGTGCTACTTCTAAAGTCAATACTTCAACCACTCCGTTGGAACGATCGATATTAACCTTCAATGCGTTATAGATCGCTGGAAGTTGTCCGTTTTCAAACTTTACGTCGACAACCGGACCCATAACTTGAAGAATATGTCCATTACTCATGCTTTTCCCTCCTGTCTTACTGTTTCAAATCTATTATTCGAGTGCTGCTACGCCGGCTACGATTTCAGTGATTTCCTGAGTGATCGCTGCTTGACGAGCGCGGTTAAATTGTAATGTTAACGAATCGATTAGGTCAGACGCATTGTCTGTCGCCGTCTTCATCGCTGTCATACTGGAAGCATGTTCGCTCGCTTTTCCATCGAGTACCGCTCCATAAATGAGGCTCTCCGTGTATTGTGGGAGAAGTGTTTCGAGAATCGCTTCTGCTGAAGGCTCGAACTCATAAGATGATGAAGCAGATACAGATGAAATATCTGTGAGTGGAAGCAATTTACGTTCAGTTGCTTCGTTGGAGATGGCGGAGATGAAGTGGTTGTAATACAAGTACACTTCATCATAAACGCCTTCTGTGAACATGCCAACAGCCCGATTCGCGATATCTTTTACTTCTTCAAAACGAGGGTGATCCGAAAGTCCGATCAGGCTTTCTTCAATCTGGTAACCCAGACGGTCGAAGAATTCATAGCCTTTACGACCGATCGCGATAATGACCACTTCATCTTTCGATTTATGGCGTTGTTCGATTGCACGGGTAACTGCACGGAAAATGTGCGAGTTATATCCACCAACTAGTCCACGGTCAGAAGTGACTACGATGTACGCAGACTTCTTTACGGGACGTGCAGTTAATAGAGGATGTCCGGAATCTTTCGTTACGGCTGCAATGGCACCAACTACTTCTTCTACTTTATCCATGTAAGGTACGAATTTCTTCGCATTCACTTCGGCACGGTTCAGTTTGGAAGCAGATACCATTTGCATCGCTCTCGTGATTTGACTCGTCTTTTTTGTTGAAGCAATACGGCTTTCTATCTCGCGTAAGGACGCCACTGGCTATTCACCACCTTTATTTTTAGATCCATTCAATGAAAAGTTATGCTTCAGAAGTCACAAAGTTTTTCTTGAATTCGTTGAACGCTGCGCTCATTACGTCATCAGCTGGAAGATCTTTCGTTGTACGAATGTGGTCATACACTTCCGTATGGTTGGATTCTAACCAGCTAGTGATTTCACTTTCAAAACGCAATACGTCTTTTACTGGAATATCGTCGAGGTAACCGCGTGTCAGTGCATATAGACTGATTACTTGGTATTCGACTTTCAACGGCTTGTTCAAGTCCTGCTTCAAGATTTCAACTGTGCGGTGACCGCGGTCCAGTTTCGCTCTCGTAGTAGGGTCAAGATCCGAACCGAATTGTGAGAATGCTTCTAGTTCACGGAATGCTGCCAAGTCCAAACGAAGTGTACCGGCAACTTTCTTCATTGCTTTAATTTGCGCTGATCCACCAACACGGGATACGGAAAGACCGGCGTTGATCGCTGGACGTACACCTGAGAAGAATAGGTCAGACTGCAAGAAGATTTGTCCGTCTGTAATAGAAATTACGTTTGTTGGGATATAAGCAGAGATATCTCCTGCTTGTGTCTCAACGAACGGCAATGCTGTAATAGATCCTGCTCCTAGTTCGTCATTCAACTTCGCAGCACGCTCAAGTAGGCGGCTGTGTAGGTAGAAGACATCCCCTGGATATGCTTCACGACCTGGAGGACGACGAAGTAGCAAGGACAGTTCACGGTAAGCTGCTGCTTGTTTAGATAGATCATCATAAACGATTAGCACGTGCTTGCCTGCGAACATGAATTCTTCTGCCATCGAAATGCCTGTGTATGGTGCCAAGAAAAGCATTGGCGACGGGCTTGATGCAGATGCAGTAACTACGATTGTGTAATCGAGTGCACCGTTTCTGCGTAGAGTTTCAACAACTCCACGAACAGTAGATTCTTTTTGACCAATTGCAACATAGATACAGATCATGTCTTGGTCAGCTTGGTTTAGGATAGCGTCAATTGCAACAGTAGTTTTACCTGTTTGACGGTCACCGATGATTAATTCACGTTGTCCACGGCCGATTGGAACTAGAGCGTCAATCGCTTTGATTCCTGTTTGCAATGGTTCGTGAACTGATTTACGCGCCATAACCCCTTGTGCAGGGCTTTCGATAGGACGAGTTTTTGTTGTATTGATTGGACCTAGTCCATCAACTGGTTGTCCAAGTGAATTGACTACACGTCCGATCAATTCTTCTCCGACTGGTACTTCCATAATACGGCCTGTACGACGAACTTCATCGCCTTCTTTAATGTCTGTGTATGGCCCAAGGATAACGATACCTACGTTGTTCGCTTCCAAGTTTTGTGCCAGACCCATTACGCCGGTAGAGAACTCAAGAAGTTCCCCCGCCATGACATTGTCGAGGCCATGAGCAAGTGCGATACCGTCACCTACACGGATTACAGTACCTGTTTCACTTACTTCCATTTCAGACTGATAATTTTCGATCTGTTGTTTGATCAGACCGCTAATTTCCTCAGCTTTGATGCCCATGTATGTCACCCCTCTTAATTCAAATTAATTGATTAATTGACGTTCCAGACGCGCCAGCTTTGCACTGACACTACTGTCGTAAATTTGGTTGCCGATCTGAAGGCGGATGCCACCGATCAAGCTTGGATCAATAATGTTCTCGATATGCAATGATTGTTTTCCTACTTTGTGTGCAAAGGCAGTAGAGATAGCTGTGCTTTCTTCATCTGAAAGCAAACGTGTAGAGTAGACTTTCGCTTCGGCAACTCCGGAAGCCTCGTTAGCGAGTTCCTGGAAGTCTTCGATTAGATTGCCTATTTCTTCAATACGGCCTGCATCGATCAACACATATAGTGTGTTCAATACAAGTTGGTTTGCTCCATTGAAAAGCTGTCCAATCAATTCTTTCTTCTTCTGAATAGAAAACTTTGGCGAAATTAATAACTCGTCAAATTGCTTTTCTTCAGCGAATACTTTTTGCAATTGTTTTAAATCAGTTTGCACGGAAAGCGTTTGTTGCTTTTCCTGTGCTGCTTCGAATAATGCAACGGCATAACGTTTTGCGATTACCGATTGGCTCATCGCCCTTCGCCTGCCTTCACAATCGTTTCTTCGATCAATGCACGGTTATCTTCCTCAGAAATTTCTTTCCCAAGAACCTTAGACGCAGCCAAGATAGAAAGAGATACGAATTCTTCGCGAACTGCTGCAACGGCTTTCTCTTTTTCGGTAACGATTTCGAGAGTTGCAGATTCTTTCATACGGTTTGCTTCAGCGCGTGCAGCCATAATTAGCTCTTCACGTTGAGCTTCACCTTGTTTCTTCGCACTCTCTACGATAGATTGTGCGCTTTCGCGTGCTTCTTTTAACAGAACACGTTGCTCTTCAAGAAGCTTTGCAGATTCTTGACGACTTGCTTCGGCTTGTTCGATCTCAGTAGCGATTAATTGCGCCCGTTGATCCATCACGCCCATTAACGGACCCCATGCAAACTTCTTTAGAAGTACCATGAGAATCGTGAAAAATACTACAGTGACGATAATGTCGCCTAAATTTAGACGTTGGTTTAAACTAGCTAAAAATCCTGCGTCAGCGTTTGCTGATAAGAGGACGAAGGTATCCAACACGATTGTTTCACTCCCTTCAAGAGCTCATGACTCTTTCGTTTCTTACTCTAATTGGAACACTCTATTCATTCAGATCTATCAATTGTTTAGTTGTTGACATAAAGCAATGGCGAAGACCTAGACTGCATGCTTCGCCATATAACACAAATATTATTTGTTCATTACGATAAACGCAATAACTGTTGCGATGATTGGAAGTGCCTCAACCAATGCAACACCAATGAACATTGTTGTTTGTAGAACGCCACGTGCTTCTGGTTGACGAGCGATCCCTTCAACTGTCTTAGAAACGATTAAACCGTTACCGATACCTGCACCAAGTGCACCTAGACCAACTGCAATAGCTGCTGCTAATAAACCCATACCTGCCATTTTGTATTTCCTCCTAATATTCTTTGTAGTTTTGTTCCCTGGTTACAGGGTAAATATATGTTTAGTGATCTGTGCTGACCTTGTGAGCCATATAGACCATCGTTAACATAACGAAGATAAATGCTTGGATCGCCCCGATGAATACCGAGAAACCGAGCCATGCAAGTGCTGGTATAACAGCTCCGGCAAGACCGAAGATGCTTGAAGCACCCAATGTTGCAAGTAAACCAATCAAGATTTCACCTGCGAAAATGTTACCGTAAAGACGAAGACCGAGTGTCAACGTATTTGCGAATTCCTCAATGACCTTCAATGGTGCCAAGAATGGAATTGGCTGGAAGTACGTTTTCAAATACTTGCCCATTCCGAGCTGTTTCACACCATAGTAATGCGTTAACGCAACAACTGTAGCAGCGAGGGTTAACGTGATAACTGGATCGGCTGTCGGTGATTTCCACCAGAGTTGGTGATCCCATACGATTGCGAATGGAAGTCCAATCATATTTGCAACAAAGACAAACATGATCAAAGTGATGCCTAGTACGTGGAAGCGGCCTCCCGTTTTCCAGTCCATGTTATTTTTGATGATGCCTTTGACAAAGTCCATGACCCACTCCATGAAGTTCTGCATACCCGTAGGTTTCATCTGAAGCCGCCGTGTAGATGCAACTGCAATCAGGAAGACAATCAGACACGTTACAAATAACATCAGTATATTCGATGGGTTAAACCCGATTCCGAATAAAATAAACTGTGGATTTTCATGATTCACGTTTTTGTTCACCTCCCCTTGCTAGTAAAGTGTCATTGCTTTAAATGGAACAGCAGATGACCAGTAAACAGCAATGCATAGGGTATCATTAACCCGATTACCGTGCTGATCAGATCAAACTCCTCCGGCATAACGAGTGCAATGGCCGTAGCCCCTACACCTGATGCAAAACGTAAGCCCATACCTAATGACTTCGCTCGCTTCCCTTCATCGATAGACCGGTCAAACCGTTCCATCCGTCGAACGAGAATCCAAAAGTTATACATACCGAAAAGTGAACCTAAGATGAGCCCAGCGAAGATAGTCCGGTAGTCCAAGAAGAACCAACCGAGCACGAACAATGCAAGCAAAAAAAAGAAACTCTTCTTCTGCTGTTTGAAAATTTCCTGCATACTTTGCATTGTTTATTCTCCCAATTCGTATTTTGGATTACAGCGTCTGAAGTGTTCAGTAATTCCCGACTTGTGTCGAGCAGTGAGTCTTTGTCGTTTTGATCTTTTTCAACGACATAGATTCCTTGTGAAGAAATCTGGAAATTGTAAGTGAATCGCCTTTTCCGTCCACCAGGTGACGTTGCTATGTGCGACGTCGACAAAGAGTTAGGATGTAGCGCTTCCGAGTGAAGACTTGAAACCTACGAAACATGATTTCTGTACTCAATTTATGTATGAGTTCCTTATCAATCTTACCCTTTGTTAGCATACAATAGAGGGTTTTTTATGTCAATTGATTCAGGTGAATAAATTCACAATGTGTTCTCATTGTCAAACATTCGACATATTTGTTTTCTGGTTATATATGGTTATTTCATCGTTTTTTTAGAGTGAAATATTGTTAGTGTTTTCAGAATGAAATGTTCTAGAGTACAGTGGTTTATTGCTATGGGAGGTCGGCAGAGTGTTGGGGTGAGCTGAATTCACAAAATAACTATAGTTCAAATACTATTGTCGGTGAGTGATGTAATTTCAACCACTTAGTAAATAGGTTTTAAACATACGCCAGCTGGAGCTTCATCCCGAACTACAAGCCCCTCCCCTCTCTTGTCTTAGCCACTTTTATTGGCGGACAAAAAAACAGCAGATGAGAATTCTCTGCTGTTTCGGTTCTTATAATGAAGATAAATATTTGAGTAGCGACTCTACTATTCGTGCAGATGCATGGCCATCACCGTATGGGTTATGAGCCTTGGACATTTTTTCGTACTCCGCATCGTCGGATAGCAGCGCGTCGGAAAGTTGGAAGATGTTTTCTTCTTCTGTTCCCGCCAGGCGCAATGTTCCTGCATCGATACCTTCTGGGCGTTCGGTTGTGTCTCGCAGAACAATAACAGGTTTTCCAAGCGATGGTGCTTCTTCTTGGATGCCGCCTGAGTCTGTGAGGATGATGTGCGAACGCGCTGCGAAGTTGTGAAAGTCGAGTACTTCTAGCGGCTCGATTAGATGAATGCGGTCGTTGTCGCCTAACAATTCATCCGCCACTTCACGAACAGCCGGATTCATGTGTACTGGATAGATCACTTGGATGTCATCGTGTTTGTCGAGCAAGCGATTGATTGCACGGAACATATTGCGCATGGGTTCACCGAGGTTTTCACGGCGATGTGCAGTCAATAGCACTAACCGGTCGTCTCCCAGCTGATCAAAAATCGGGTGATGATAATCCGGATCTACCGTCGTTTGCAATGCGTCAATTGCCGTGTTGCCTGTGACGTAGATGCGATCTTTGTTTTTACCTTCATCGATCAGATTTTGTGCTGATTTCTCAGTCGGTGAGAAATGTAGATCGGCAATCACGCCTGTCAATTGACGGTTCATTTCTTCAGGGTATGGCGAATATTTATTCCATGTACGCAACCCCGCTTCAACGTGACCTACTGAAATTTGATTATAGAACGCAGCGAGACTGCCGATAAATGTCGTCGATGTATCACCGTGGACGAGCACGATATCCGGTTGCGCTTCTTTCATTACTTTGTCCAAACCTTCTAGGCCACGTGTTGCCACATCGATGAGCGTTTGGCGTTCTTTCATGATATTCAAATCATAGTCTGGTGTGATTTTAAATGTTTCCAGCACCTGGTCCAGCATTTGACGATGCTGGGCAGTGACTGTGACGATGGATTCGATTTCATCCGGGTGCTTTTCCAATTCAAGAACAAGCGGCGCCATTTTGATAGCTTCCGGTCTCGTACCGAAAATCGTCATCACTTTCCATTTCTTAGTCAATGAATGATCCCTCCATTATTTCGTGCCGAATAAACGGTCACCCGCGTCACCTAGTCCAGGGACGATATAGCCGTGTTCGTCCAACTTTTCGTCTAGCGCCGCGATATACACGTCCACATCAGGATGTGCTTTCGTCAGAACTTCGACGCCTTCAGGAGCTGCAACTAAACACATAAATTTAATGTTAACCGCGCCACGCTTTTTCATTGAATTGATGGCTTCAACTGCAGTTCCCCCTGTCGCAAGCATCGGATCCACTACGATGAATTCGCGCTCAGCCACGTCAGAAGGCAATTTTACAAAGTATTCAACAGGCTTTAGAGTTTCTGGGTCGCGGAATAATCCAACATGTCCTACTTTTGCAGCCGGAATTAAATCGATAATCCCGTCTACCATGCCGATTCCCGCACGTAAAATCGGAACAATCCCTAATTTCTTTCCTGCCAAGATACGAGATTTAGCTTCGCAGACAGGTGTCTGGATCGTGATTTCTTGCGTCGGAAGATCACGTGTGATTTCGAAAGCCATAAGTGTGGCTAATTCGTTCACAAGCTCGCGGAATTCTTTCGTTCCTGTATCGGCCTTTCGTATAAACGTCAATTTGTGCTGAATTAATGGATGATCAAATACATGTACTTTTCCCATTGGTATCGCTCCTTTTCGGAATATCTTGTACATTATAACAGAAATCAAGCGGCAGGCGCAGTGAACTTGTGTGATTTGTCATAATGAAAATAAAGCAGGGTGGACATTTAATCTTGTGAAGAATCATATTTCTTTTGGGAGCGCTCTATTGGTTGGTGGATTCGCTCTATCTTCATGCTTGAGCGCTCTATTAGCTGGCTGGGCCGCTCTATCTTCACGCTTAATCGCTCTATTGGCCGGCGAATCCGCTCTATCCTCACGCTAGAGCGCTCTATAAGCTGGGCGGGCCGCTCTATCCCCACGCTTAAGCGCTCTATTGGCCGGCTGATCCGCTCTATCTTCATGCTTAAGCGCTCTATCAGCTGGTCAAACCGCTCTATCTTCCCACTTAACCGCTCTATAACACCAAACTTCCGCTCATACACACTCGCCCACCACATAAAAAAGCGCCCGACACAAGGTCAAGGCGCTAGTTTTCTTACTTATATAGAGGATGCTGATCTGTTAGAGCTGTAACGGCTTTGCGTGCTTCGTCTTTTGCTGACGGGTCTTCGTGGTTTTTCAATAATGTTGCGATGATACGTCCCACTTCCACCATATCTTCTTCTACGAAACCACGAGTAGTAACAGCCGGTGTACCGATGCGGATACCAGAAGTGATGAATGGTCCTTCTGTATCGAATGGTACTGTGTTTTTATTTACTGTGATACCGATTTCGTCCAGTACGTGCTCTGCTACTTTACCTGTTAGTTCAAGTGATTTTAGCTTTACAAGTACAATGTGGTTGTCTGTGCCGCCAGAAACGACGTCGATACCTTCTGATTGTAGTTTTTCAGCCAATGCTACAGCGTTTTTCTTTACTTGTTGTGCATATTCTTTGAATGAAGGATCCAATACTTCTTTGAACGCTACCGCTTTTGCAGCAATTACGTGCATCAAAGGACCACCTTGAACGCCCGGGAATACTGTTTTGTCGATTTTCTTGCCAAATTCTTCAGCTGTTTCTTCATTCAATAGAATGATCCCGCCACGTGGTCCACGCAATGTTTTATGCGTTGTAGAGGTCACGAAGTGCGCGTGTGGTACTGGGTTTTGATGCTCACCTACTGCGACTAGACCCGCGATGTGCGCCATATCTACCATCAAATATGCGCCGACTTCATCCGCAATTTCACGGAATTTCGCGAAGTCGATTGCGCGTGGATATGCACTTGCACCCGCAACGATCATTTTCGGCTTGTGCTCAAGCGCTTTTTGACGAACGTCTTCATAGTCGATCACTTCTTCTTCTTTTGTTACACCGTAATCTACGAAATTATAAAGCTTTCCGGAGAAGTTAACTGGTGAACCGTGTGTTAAGTGGCCGCCGTGAGAAAGGTTCATCCCAAGAACTGTGTCGCCCGGCTCAAGTGCTGTGAAGTAAACTGCCATGTTTGCTTGAGCACCGGAGTGTGGCTGTACGTTTGCATATGCCGCGCCAAAAATTTCTTTTACGCGATCGCGTGCGATGTTTTCGACTACGTCTACGTGCTCACATCCGCCGTAGTAACGCTTGCCTGGATATCCTTCAGCATATTTATTCGTCAAGTATGATCCTTGTGCTTCCATTACTGCTTCCGTTACGAAGTTTTCAGATGCGATTAATTCGATGTTCGAGTTTTGACGGTTCTTTTCAGCCATGATTGCTTCATAAACTGCTGCATCATTGTGTTGTACATTGCTTAAGTCCATTGGATAGTATCCCCTTTTATTCTGATAGTTTTATATTTTCTTGTATTGTACACGGTTTATTCGTATTTCGCACGACTTCCGCCAATTAATTTTGGACGAGTTGTCGCAAGTGTGATGACAGCTTCACCGATTTTATTAATCGACGTACGGATCGGTACGACAACTGGCTTCATTTGCATGCCAATTAACGTTTGTCCGATGTCGATGCCGGCATTCGCTTGCACTGATTCCACTACGACAGGATCGCTGAATTGTTTGTACGCATAGGTAGACATCGAGCCACCCGCTTTAAAAACGGGTACGACGGATACAGGTTCCAAATGAAATTGCTGCGCCGTCTTGCGTTCCAATGTAATGGCACGGTTGATGTGCTCACAGCCTTGGAAAGCTAAATGTACATGGTGTTTATCCGCAAACGCTTGAAGCGGCGCGAATAAGGCTTCTCCTATTTCCAGGGCACCATTCGTACCGATGCGTGCACCTGCTACTTCAGAAGTAGAACAGCCGATAACGAAAATCGTCTCCTCGGCAGGTGGTGCTTGTTCGGCAAATTCGGTCAATGCTTGTTCTAGCTGCAGTTTCCATAATTGAATGGCATCCACATGTTCCACCTGCTTTCTTTAGTTCTTTTCAAGCTCCATCATTTTATTTATACGACGCTCGTGACGGCCGCCTTCAAATTCTGTCTCAAGCCAAGTACTAACGATTTCTCGCGCTAGCCCTGGTCCAATTACGCGTTCTCCCATTGCTAACATGTTGGAATCATTATGTCCGCGTGTTGCTTTTGCGCTAAATACATCATGAACGAGCGCGCAACGGATGCCTTTGATTTTATTGGCGGAAATGGACATGCCGATTCCTGTGCCACAAATCAAGATTCCGCGGTCTACTTTCCCCGCTACGACGTCATTCGCTACTGGTACTGCATAGTCTGGATAGTCGACGGAAGTGTCGGCATCCGGTCCGTAGTCGATATATTCTATGTCGAGTTCGGTTAATAGATTGGTGATCTCTTTTCGGAGATTGTTGCCTCCGTGGTCTGAAGAAATTGCAACTTTCACTGCGCACCCTCATTTCTATTTTTACTTATCGCTTATTCTATCATTGTTCAATAAAAAAATCATCGGTTTTACTGTACTATTTTTGAAATTATCATTTTGAAACGTTGAAGTTTTGTCATAAAGACGAATGTTATATGAATAAAACGAAATGATTGTACGTGTTTAAGCTATAAGAAGTCGTTTTTTCGTCGTTGCAAGATGAAGATTGGGCATTTGATTCAGAATGTTTCACCTTTGGGACCTGCACTACTGTGTAGTATTTATTCCGGTTATGGTTCTAAAGAAAGAAGCTCCACAAATAAAAAACGATCCAGAGCGTGAAACACCTCAGAATCGTCATTACGTATTACATTGGCGTTCGGTCGAACTTCCGGATCACTTTATATAATTCTTCCGATTGCTCCTTCAGCTCCAACGCCTTGTTCTTGGTTTGATCTATCGACGCCACCTGCTCTTCAGTGGCCGCACGAACTTCTTCTGCTCCCGCGGAAGTATGTTCTGCAATCGTTGCTACTTCCATCGACTGTTTAGCCGTATGCTCGATCGTCTGCATTTGATCGCCGACGATTTGGCTGATTTCTTCTACATAAAGTGCCATTGTCTGAATGGTGGCGGTCATCGTTTCAACGTTTCCATTTGTTTTCGTCGCACGTTTGGCCTCAGTGGATGCCGTTTCCACTTGTTGCTTCATTTCAGCTACGACTTGTTTGACGTCTGATTGGATCGTTTGAACAAGTCCAGAAATCATCTGGACAGCCTTGGCACTTTCATCCGCTAAATTACGGACTTCTTCCGCCACGACAGCGAAGCCTTTACCATGCTCTCCTGCCCGCGCCGCCTCTATAGAAGCATTAAGCGCCAGAAGATTTGTCTGCCCCGCGATGTTGCCGACAAGTTCCACGATTTCACCGATTTTATGTGCGTTTTCATCTAGTACTTGTATCGTTTCCAATGAATGCTCGCTTTGGCTGCTCATTTGATGAATTCCCGCTAATACCGATTGGAAGATTTCTGTTGTCGCGTGTAATTCCTTTAACATCACTTTAGATTGCTCGGATGATTGTCCCGCTCGATGATTGACTTCCACCGCGAGTTGACGAATGTCTTCAATCGCATTGACTGTTTCCCGAATCGACTCCGACGTGTTTTCTGCACCATCGGAAATTTCTCCAATAGTACGTGCAATGGCATCGGATTGGCCGGACGCTGCGCTCGTCTCCTTTGTCAATTCATCGACAGATTGAGCAGTAGCTTGAAAGTTGGATTCGATTTGTTCGATAATGTTGCGCAAATTGACGACCACTTGCTGGAAAGCTTTGGAGACGGAATGAATTTCATCCGATGAGTTTGGCAGTTGAATGTCCGTACCAATTTTCCCATCCGCCACTTTCATAGCAGCAGTTTCCAAACGTTGCAATGGCTTGGTCAAAATAGTGCTGAACATGGCCGCTAAAATACCTGACCACATAATGCCCATCGCATATGTAAGCAGTTGAAAAACGAATGGCCGTACATTCGGGAAGAATGTTGGCTGGACCCAGTTAATGAATACCGCACTCGTCGTATATGTGATGACTGCCAGAATCACAATAAATAAGACGAGTTTCGCCCGTAGCCCTACTTTTTTCGGTTCATTCATAAGTTCTCCTCCGTTTGCTGTCGGATGACGGAGTTAATGAGTTTAGTCAGCTCATAAAATGTGGTGCGGTATGTTTCCAAATCTCCACCATATGGATCATGTACATCAAGATCCGTCATTGTCCCCGCGTATTCTTTTAATGTAAACACTTTTTCTTTCATTGCAGGAAAACGACTGTGTAGGATATCTCGATGGTTTGCTGTCATCGTTAAAACAATATCTGCCCACTCCATATCAGCTGACGTAACTTCATTAGAATAAGGAGTGAAAGGTATTTTTTCTTCCGTCAACAACTGTGCTGAGTTCTTGGAAATCGGCAAGCCATCTATCGCATGGATACCTGCTGATTTCGCCGTAATACCTGGCACATTGGCGTGATTGACTAATGCTTCTGCCAAAGGACTTCTACATGTGTTGCCTGTACAAATAAAATAAATATTCATTTTCTTCACCTACTTTACAGAATAACGGATTTATGAGAAAAAAGAAACACTTTTTTTATAAAAACAAGGACAATACACCCATGCATATGAATATAATACCTGCCAATCGTCGAATAAATGTACCATTAATTATACGCAAACGGCCTGTGTACAATAAAGCGATGCCCGAAAATAGAACAGAAAAGAAGCCGGACGCCAAAACAAACAGCCATTTGTTCAGCTGCATCATACCGAATGTCACACTTACTCCGAATGCATCTATACTGACGATCAGCGCCAAGAAAAATGGAGATATTTTATTAACGACTGATGGCTGTTCACTGTCCGAGAGTAAAATGTGAAGACCTATGAGTGACAAGAGTACACTTGAGAGCGCATGACCCCATCCTACAAAATAGATCATCACCCATTCCCCTGCGTAGAAACCGATAAGTGGCAGCAAGACATTCAGTATAGTAGTCCACAGCATGATCATCAATCGACCTCGCCGCAATCGGAGTAATGTATAGACGATTAGGATATCGATCGTTGTAACGATAGCCGCTATGATTTCTATCAAAAAAGTAGCCCCCTCGCAAGTCTCGCATCTACTTATCTTATGCGGGTGCTAAAGGGAGCTATTCATCATTAGTGAAATGTTATTCAGTGAAACGCTTGCCGTCTGAAGCTTTATCGAGACGGTTCATCACCGCTGCACCGATACCCGAATGATCAGTCTCAATTGCGAGGATTATATCTGCCTCCGTGTGATCGCATTGGCGAATCGCTTTGTAGAGACTCGATGCCATCGCTTCCCGACTGTTGATAGAACCTGTGGAAAAGTACCAATCCGCGTTTTCTGTGTATAACTCATCAGGTCCAATGATCGCGACTCGCTTATTTTGTAGATGAATAGTCTCTAACGCATGCGCAATAGAATCTGCATTCGGCTCTATGATAAATAGCGGTGCTTCAGGTGCATAATGGGCATATTTCATCCCCGGCGCGCGCGGTGTTGACGTTTGATCTGTAGGTAGCTTCGCCATATGGACGGTGCCAATCAATTCTTCCAGCTGCTCTTTCGTAATGCCACCCGGACGCAAAATGACAGGCGGTGTAACTGTGATATCCAAAATGGTCGATTCGAGGCCTACCCCTGTCTCTCCACCATCCAAAATCAGCGGAACTCTTCCGATTAAATCGTGATAGACATGATCTGCTTCCGTAGGGCTTGGCTTTCCGCTACGATTTGCACTTGGTGCTGCTAACGGCTGATCCAGCTTGCGCAATAATGCCAATGCTATCGGGTGGTCAGGCATACGGATGGCTACTGTACTAAGTCCCGCCGTGACGACATCTGCAATGACTCCAGGCTTTTTCTCCATAATCAACGTCAATGGCCCCGGCCAAAATGCTTTCATTAATATACCTGCAATTTCGGGAATATCAGTTGCGAATTTTTCAACGTCTGACTGCTTCCCAATATGTACGATCAGCGGATTATCTGAAGGTCTTCCTTTTGCTTCGAAAATCCGCTGTACTGCTTGCTCATTTGTCGCAATGGCTCCTAAACCGTAAACTGTTTCAGTCGGGAAGGCAACTATCCCTCCAGAATTCAGGATATCCACAGCCTGTTCATAGACTCTATCGTTATCCACTAGGTTATCCACTATTTTTTGTATAGTGTCCACTTGCTCAACCCCTTTTTATACACATTTTATCGATCTTATCCACAATAAATGTGAATAGTTTCATTCGAACAGTGACTTTATCCACTCCCAAATGAAGAATGTAACAGGTTCTTCTTCTGTTTCATTCACTGTAGCTTCTTCCGGGAAACAAACATTCGGAAACAATGAACACCACCAATTATCCCCACGACCCGCACCGATTTTCACGACATATGCATCGTAAATATCTTGAGGCTGAATAAAATACCCTACTCGTTTTGGTGGAATCACTGCGGCACTGTGCTCGAGCGTTACGTGCGCGCCGTTCCCTTCTGCTTTTGCGATTTCAAGAAGCGTCGGCTCTAATATTTGAAGTTTATCATTGATTTGCTGCATGTTCGTAGATTGATTGATCGCCTGCTCAAGTAATGGTGCAATTTTCTCTTGTACATTTCGTTTCACTTGTTGATCTGCTACCGTATTAGAGTTTGCGAGAACGCGAAATTGCGTCGCTTCTCCTGTAGCTGCCTGCTGACCGAATACAAGTAACACCGCTTGAATAGTAAGTAATATAAGTACAAATTCTATAAACGCCAATAGTTTCGAAGTATGAGTCGGTTGTTGGTTAATCGGATAATCTTGTAACATGTCATCCCCTCCTGCACTCTATCTTGTCCCGCAGGAGGAGATTTTATTCATCGAATCTCACAAAATATCATTCGATCTTTTTTATTGATATCCTGAACGATTTCCACAGTCGCTTCCGGAAAGGATTTTTGCAAATAACCTTGCACGATAGCTCCTTGCTGATAGCCAATTTCGAAACCAATGAGCGCAGGGCGATTCATCAAAGGCAAAAGATTCTCTGCTAGTCTGCGATAAAAATAGAGTCCGTCTTCTTCAGCGAACAATGCCGTTTGTGGTTCGAAATCGTAAACAGTTGGCGACATAACAGATTTTTCATGGTCTGCGATGTACGGTGGATTGGATAGGATGATATCCCATTTTTGCGATTTCAACGGTTCTTCCATATCTCCTTGCATAAAGGTTACATCCGCTTCATTGCGCTTTGCATTGCGTTTTGCGACTTCTAGCGCCTTTTCACTGAAATCAGTGGCGGTTACGTTGGCAGTCGGTCGTTCTTTTTTGAACGCGACAGCAATCGCTCCACTCCCCGTTCCAATATCCGCCACTTGTATAACTCGGTCCTCGAATAATTGATTCGCTCGTTGTAATGCATAGTGGACGAGTTCTTCCGTTTCAGGACGTGGAATCAAGACGTGTTCATTGACCTCGAATAAATAGCCGTAAAAAGACTCTTCACCGAGAATATATTGAATGGGTTTACCAGTCAATAATTCCGTGATGATTGACCAGTATTGTTCATACGTTTCACGCGAAATAGGTTCACGGAAACTGGCTACATAATGAGCCCGACTCATTCCCGTGACAGAACGCATAGCCAGTTCAGCAGCATGCGTGTCCATATCGCGCGCTTGAAGCAATTGTTGCGCTCGTTGTACAGACTCATACATTGTCTCAGTCATTGCGATCCAAACTTTCCAAGCGATGTGCTTGTTCTTCTATAATCAATGCATCGATTACTTCATCCAATTTCCCTTCTATAATCTGATCGAGTTTTTGGATGGTCAAACCGATTCGGTGGTCAGTCACACGATTTTGCGGGAAGTTGTATGTGCGAATGCGCTCAGAACGATCCCCTGATCCAACGGCCGTTTTCCGTTTTTCATCGTATTCCGCTTGCACTTCTTGCATAAACTTATCGTAGACACGCGCACGCAAGACTTTCATCGCTTTTTCTTTATTTTTGATTTGGGATTTTTCGTCTTGAATCGATACCGTCGTCCCAGTCGGCAAATGCGTAAGGCGCACTGCAGACATGGTCGTGTTGACGGATTGTCCGCCCGGTCCCGATGAAGCGAATGTATCGGTACGGATATCTTTGTCATGAATCTCAATTTCTACTTCCTCTGCTTCAGGCAAGCACGCAACGGTAGCAGTCGACGTATGTGTTCGTCCACCTGATTCCGTTTCCGGTACACGTTGCACGCGGTGCGCTCCGTTTTCGTACTTCAACTTGGAATAAGCACCTTTGCCATCGATCATGAAAATAATTTCTTTGAATCCGCCAAGTTCAGTTGGTGATGAATCGATCACTTCCACTTTCCAATGATTCATTTCCGCGTAGCGTGTATACATACGATATAAACTACTGGCAAATAAGGCCGCCTCGTCTCCACCTGCGGCGCCTCGGATTTCCATGATGACACTTTTATTGTCATTCGGGTCTTTGGGAATTAATAATACTTTTAATTGTTCTTCAAGCGACTCGATACGGTCTTCGAGTTCATCGATTTCCATTTTGACTAATTCTTTCATTTCGTCATCAAGTGGCTCATCTTGCATTTCTTTCGCATGGTTATATTGAGTGTAGACACTTTTGTATTCACGGTATACTTCGACCGTGTCTTGTAAATCAGATTGTTCTTTTGAATAGTTTCGTAATTTATCTAGATCATTGACAATTTCCGGGTCACTAAGTAGTTCATTGAGTCGATCATAACGGTCTTCCACTGCTTGTAGTCTATCGAACATAGTCGGTTCACCTCTTCTGAAATAATGGGTTATATACTAGTATATAGCAGAACCGTCTATCCTTTCTTGCTTTAGGATAGACGGATATATGTTTATTTTGCATGCTGCGCACGACTGACGGGTACTTGGTGGTGCTGACGGCAACGTGGTTCGTACGCTTCGGATGCACCGACAAGAATGATAGGATCATCTTGGCATGCAGGTTGTCCATCTATTAATCGTTGCGTTCGGCTTGAAGGTGATCCACAAACGGTACAGACCGCTTGAAGTTTTGTTACCAGTTCGGCCACTGCCATTAACTCCGGCATCGGCCCGAACGGTTCACCTCTGAAGTCTTGATCGAGTCCTGCAATGATCACGCGAAATCCGCGATCAGCAAGTGCGATCGCGACATCTATAATATCTTTGTCGAAAAATTGAGCTTCATCAATGGCGACCACATCGAAATCATCTGATACGAGGTCCAGTATTTCGCTCGCTTTGGAAATGGGATTGGCAATAGTTGACGTGCCATCATGGCTGACAACAGCTTCCTCACTATACCGATCGTCAATCGCCGGTTTGAATACCGCAATCTTTTGTTTGGCAAATTCCGCGCGACGAATGCGGCGAATGAGCTCCTCCGATTTACCTGAAAACATACTGCCGCAGATGACTTCCATCCAGCCGCCTTGCATTGAAACGTACATGGTCAATCTCCTTTCGATGTCGTGCTTATGTATGTGGTGATGTGATTAGAGCGAATAATGTGCGACTATGAGCGGGTACACACGCGGATTGAGCGCTTTGCGTGCCACTATGAGCGGGTACACACGCGAATTGAGCGCTTTGCGTGCAACTATGAGCGAGTACACACGCGGATTGAGCGCTTTGCGTGCAACTATGAGCGGATTCACACGCGGATTGAGCGCTTTGCGTGCAACTATGAGCGGGTACACACGCAGATAGAGCGCTTTGCGTGCAACTATGAGCGGGTACACACGCGGATTGAGCGCTTTTCGCGCAACTATGAGCGGATAGCCACACAGTTAGAGCGCTTTTCGCGCAACTATGAGCGGATAGCCACGCGGATAGAGCGCCTTTCGCGCAACTATGAGCGGATTCACACGCAGATTGAGCGCTTTGCGTGCAACTATGAGCGAGTACACACACAGATAGAGCGCTTTTCACACAACTACGCAATAAATTAATAAAAATACCCGTCTGGCACGACTGCACCTGACGGGTATCTGGCTTTTATTACTCTTGTTCTTCTGACTTGATGCCGTATTTTTTGTTGAAACGGTCAACTCGTCCATCTGCAGTAGCAAACTTCTGACGGCCAGTATAGAATGGGTGACATTCTGAGCATACTTCCACTCGAATATCTTCTTTTACAGAACCTGTTTCAAATGTATTGCCACATGAGCAAGTTACTGTTGCAAGTTTGTAATTGGGATGAATTCCTGCTTTCATCGATATCTCTCCTTTCGCCCTGAACCATCTGGAACAGAGTGTGAAATTATGGATGTTTCATTGACCAGTTGCCAATAAAACGATCGATGCCGTACACGACCCGTGTTTGTCAGCCGTATATGCGGTGTACAGAAAACTGTACTTGATTAGTATAGCAAAATCCGATACGTTGTGCAACTGTTTGATTTGGGTATTTAATGGATAAGCGGACTTGGCGAAGGGTTGGGTTTCCGCTACAGCTGGGTTACGCTTTCCGGAGGACCACTCGTTGAGCTAATCTTCCCGGAGTCGTCCCCCAACTTTCGCTGCAACCTTGCCTTATGAGTACACACATTACTTTTTCATGTTGGATTAAGAGCAGAAAGTCAACTTTCAATCTTAGTACATCAGATGAGTCCCTTACCTTTTTTTGCTTTCATTTCTTCGTTAAGCTTGTTGAAGAATTCTTCGTTGTTTTCGGACTGGCTCAATTTTTTCATGAAGCGTTCGGTGAAGTCGTGGGAATCTGAAAATGTTTTTCTAATGGCCCACAATTTTTCCAAGTTGTCTTTCGGAATGAGTAGTTCTTCTTTTCGTGTGCCGGAGCGACGGATATCGAGTGCTGGGAAGATTCTGCGTTCGGCTAGGTTACGGTCTAGGTGTAGCTCCATGTTGCCGGTTCCTTTAAATTCTTCGTAGATGACTTCGTCCATGCGCGAGCCGGTTTCGACTAGGGCTGTGGCAAGGATGGTTAAGCTTCCGCCTTCTTCGATGTTACGTGCAGCGCCAAAGAATCTCTTTGGTCGGTGGAAAGCCGCTGGGTCGATTCCTCCAGATAGTGTGCGTCCGCTTGGTGGGATGACCAAGTTGAATGCGCGTGCCAACCGTGTGATGGAGTCCATTAAGATAATGACGTCGCGTTTACTTTCGACGAGACGCATCGCGCGCTCAAGTACGAGTTCAGCCACTTTGACGTGGTTTTGAGGTACTTCATCGAATGTGGAACTGACTACATCTGCTTTAACAGAACGTTCGATGTCCGTTACTTCTTCTGGACGTTCGTCGATCAGTAGTACAATGAGTTCCGCGTCAGGATGATTTGTTGTAATCGAATTGGCAATTTCTTTCAGCAACATCGTTTTACCAGCTTTCGGAGGAGCGACGATTAATCCACGTTGACCAAATCCGACTGGCGAGACGAGGTCCATGATACGTGTGGAAACATTGCTCTTTGACGTTTCCAAATTAATTTGACGATCCGGATACAAAGGTGTCAATGCCGGGAAATGAACGCGTTCGCGTGCGACTTCCGGATTTTGCCCATTGACCGCTTCCACTTGTAATAAACCATAGAAACGTTCGTTTTCTTTTGGCGGACGGACTTTACCTGTTACTTTGTCACCGTTACGCAGATCAAAGCGACGGATTTGGGATGCTGAGATGTAGATATCTTCTGAACTGGATGAGTAATTAATAGGACGTAGGAATCCGTATCCTTCAGATTGAATAATTTCGAGGACGCCTTCCATGAAGAAAAAGCCTTCTTGTTCGGCGCGGGATTTTAATATAGCGAAGACCAATTCTTTCTTTGTCAGTTTGCTATAGTTGGTAATCTTAAACTGCTTTGCAAGAGAGTATAACTCTTTAAGCGTCATATTCTCAAGGTCCGCAAGGGTAATCATTGTCATCTATGCGTACACCACTCTTCATTTATTGTATGGGAAATTCGGCATAGTAAATAGAAAGGAAAGTACATGGTGTACTTCCTTTCCTTCAGTAGCCGGACATTATGGATCTAGATAGTTTTAGGAAATAGAAACCCGGCTGTGACGCCGGGTATTGAGGGAGTTAGTCTTGCATTACGAGAAGAGGTTTTTTCTTCATGCTGTGGCGACCTTCTACGAAACGAATAGTTCCTGATTTCGAGCGCATAACGATCGACTGAGTTCGGCAGTACGAACCTTTAAACTGTACGCCATCCATCAATTCGCCGTCTGTTACGCCAGTTGCTGCGAAAATACAGTCGTCTCCTTTTACCAAATCGTCCATCATTAGCACTTTGTCTACGTCGATGCCCATTTTGATGCAACGTTCTCTCTCTTCATCATTTGAAGGAACGAGACGCCCTTGGATTTCTCCGCCAAGACATTTCAATCCGACCGCTGCGATTACCCCTTCAGGAGCACCGCCTCTACCGAATAAAATATCCACACCTGTATCATCGAACGCTGTGTTAATAGCAGCTGCTACGTCGCCATCTTCGATCAATTTAATACGTGCACCCGCTTCACGAATTTCTTCGATGATTGCTGCGTGGCGTTCACGATTCAAGACAGATGCTACTAAGTCAGATACTGATTTATTTTTCGCTTTTGCTACAGCCTTTAAGTTATCTGTAACACTTGCGTCGATGTCAATTTTACCAACCGCTTCAGGTCCTACTGCGATTTTGTCCATGTACATATCCGGTGCATTTAGCAAGTTGCCTTTATCTGCAACAGCAAGAACTGCTAATGCGTTCCATCCACCTGCTGCTACGATATTCGTACCTTCGACTGGATCAACAGCGATATCTACAGCAGGTCCGTGGCCTGTTCCAAGCTCTTCACCGATATACAGCATAGGTGCTTCGTCCATTTCACCTTCACCAATAACGACTACGCCTTCCATAGGAATTGTATCGAATACCGTACGCATAGCTTCTGTTGCCGCGTCATCTGCTTCGTTCTTTAAACCGCGTCCCATCCAACGGGCTGCCGCAACGGCTGCTGCCTCTGTTACACGTACTAATTCCATTGATAAACTACGTTCCATAATGTTTTGTTCCTCCTGTTTGCGGTAAGGCGCGTATTGCGTATTACCTTTCATTTGCCTACGTCCGCATCCATCGGCTACTTTCTACGTAATGGATGTGTCGTTTGAGTCCATTATACACGTTTTGACAATTTGCGTCACTCAGAAATTGAAGATGGAGTGAGCACTTTTACTTTATTGATATCGGCACCGAGATTTTGCAGCTTCTCAATAATGTCGCCATATCCACGTTCAATATGTTCAATTTCATGAATTTCTGTTTCTCCGCTTGCTAATAAGCCCGCAATCAATAGCGCAGCGCCGGCACGTAAATCTGTAGCTTCCACTGTTGCAGCTTGCAATTCTGTTGGTCCTGTTATGATGGCTGATCGACCTTCTACTCTACCGTCAGCATTCATTCGACGAAGCTCATCGATTTGTTTAAAACGTGCTGGATAGATCGTGTCTGTCAGAATGGATGAACCTTCTGCTTGTGTCGACAAAACGCCAAATGGTTGCTGCAAGTCTGTCGGGAACCCCGGATAGACGAGAGTTTTCACATCGACGGCATGAAGTTTTTCAGTTTTCGGAATGAAAATCTGTTCTTCACCGACTTCTACTTTCACGCCCATTTCACGAAGTTTCGCTGTAACAGCTTCAACGTGCAACGGAATGACATTATCGATTGTGATGCCATCTCCAATTGCAGCTGCCATTATCATATGTGTACCTGTTTCAATACGGTCCGGAATGATGGTATGTTTCGTACCGTGCAAGGTTTCTACGCCTTCGATTCGAATAACGTTCGTTCCTGCACCTTTAATATTCGCGCCCATATTGGAAAGCAAAGTCGCAACATCAATAATTTCAGGTTCTTTCGCAGCGTTTTCAATAACCGTTTTACCTTTTGCTTTAACAGCGGCCAGCATAATATTAATCGTAGCTCCCACGCTGACGACGTCTAAATAAATTTTCGCGCCATACAACTCATCTGCACGCAAATAAATAGCGCCATGTTCATTTTCGACTTTTGCACCAAGTGCTTCAAAGCCTTTTATGTGTTGATCAATCGGACGTGGCCCTAAATGACAACCTCCAGGTAATCCGATGACTGCATGCTTGAACTTGCCAAGCATCGCTCCCATCATATAGTAGGATGCACGAAGTTTTTTGACGTTACCGTTAGGCAATGGCATAGAAATGATTTCAGTTGGATCGATAATCATCGTGCCATCTTTCATTTCCACTTTGCCGCCGATTTCTTCGACGAGCGCCTGCAATGTATAGACATCTGAAATTTCGGGAAGACCTGCAATTGTAACAGGTGAGTCAGCTAGAATAGCAGCGGGAATAAGTGCCACTGCGCTGTTCTTCGCTCCACTCACTCTGATCGTTCCTTGCAGTCGTTTTCCCCCTTTGATTTTATAAACGTCCATTTCAAGCTCCTTTTGTTCTATCACTTATTCGTTCTGGTTTCCCAGTCCTTCAAAAACTGGTCAATTCCTTTAGTTGTCAATGGATGTGCAAACAGACTCTGAAGTACGTTGAATGGAGTTGTTGCAATATGCGCTCCTGCCAGTGCGGCAGCCGTAATATGCTGTGGATGTCTGATGGAAGCTGCGATAATTTGTGTATCTAAGTCGTGAATTGTAAAGATATCCGAGATCGTTTCGATTAATTCAACACCATTTTGGCCAATGTCGTCTAAACGTCCGATGAACGGTGAAACGTATGTCGCGCCTGCGCGAGCTGCAAGCAAGGCTTGATTAGCACTGAAAACGAGAGTAACGTTCGTTTTGATACCTTCTGCTGCAAATACAGAACAAGCTTTCAACCCTTCAGGTGTCATCGGTAATTTCACCGTGATGTTCTCTGCAAGTGCCGCAAGTTTGCGCCCTTCTTCAATCATACCTTCTGCATCTAGAGCGATTACTTCCGCACTGACAGAACCCGGTACGAGTGCTGTAATTTCTTTCAAGCGGTCATGGAATGAAATATTTTCTTTCGCAACAAGCGATGGGTTGGTCGTGACACCAGAGATGATCCCCCAGCTATGCGCTTCTTTAATTTCCTCAAAATTGGCTGTATCTATAAAAAATTTCACGTGTGTTGTCCTCCTAGTTGTTGGCTATTTATTTAGCTAAAAAGCAAAAGAAGGAGACATATTGCGCTCCTCCTTTGTTCTATCGAAATTCTGTAATTACGCTTGCTTTGAACTACCAAACTCACGCATTTTGCCGATTACTGTAGCTTTAATCGCTTCGCGCATTGGTCCAAGGTACTTACGTGGATCATAGACTTCGGAATCTTCGTTTAAGACGTCGCGCACAACTTGTGTTCCTTGAATTTGATTTTCTGTGTTGACGTTGATTTTAGACGTACCAAGTGAAATGGCACGTTGGATATCCTTCGTCGGAATACCTGTACCTCCGTGCAACACAAGTGGAATATCTCCTTGTTGTGAAATTTCTTCCATCTCTTCAAACCCAAGATTCGGTTCACCTTTATACGGTCCATGTACAGAACCAAGTGCAGGTGCCAGACAATCTATACCTGTCTTTTCTACAAGCTCTTTACATTCAGCTGGATCTGCATAAATAACGCCGTCTGCAATCACGTCGTCTTCTTGACCGCCTACTACGCCAAGTTCAGCTTCTACCGATACATTATGTTGCTTCGCGAAATCTACCACTTTTTTCGTGATTTCAATGTTTTCTTCAAGTGATTTAGAAGATGCATCAATCATAACAGAAGTGAAACCTGCTTCGATCGCTTCTTTACACTTCTCAAAGCTAGAACCATGATCCAAATGAATCGCTACCGGCACAGTCGTCCCGTAGTCTTCCATTAATCCTTTGACCATCATAACGACTGTTTTGAATCCGCCCATATAACGTGCAGCGCCTTCTGATACACCTAAAATAACAGGTGATTTCTCTTCTTCAGCTGCTTGTAAGATCGCTTGCGTATATTCCAGGTTATTCAGGTTAAATTGACCGATTGCATATCCTTGCTCTTTACCTTGAATCATCATTTCCTTCATCGAGACCAGCGGCATATTAAATTCCTCCTTGAGTTTCCCACGAATTTTATGTGTTTTTATTATATTAATTTCTATCCACTAGCATATCAAATTCATACGCTGATTACTACTATCAGCCGTCTAGTGATTCCAACCTTTTTAAGACACTATCACGCACTTCGAATATATCAAACGGCTTGGTAAAGTGCTGATCAATACCAAGTTTGTTGGCATCTTCTAGTAATTCAATTTCACTGTACGCCGTCATCATCATGACAATTGCGTCAGGTGAGAGGGTTCGGATTTCTCGTAGTACTTCGACCCCATTCATACCGGGCATCTTCATATCAAGTAAAATACAATCTGGATTTTGTTTCTGAACTATTTCTAACGCTTCTTTCCCATTTGATGCAAGCGCTGTCATTATTCCTGTTGGTTTGAAGATTTCCTCCAGTAATAATCGAATCCCTGGTTGGTCATCCACAATTAATAAATGCTTCATCCAAATTTCCCCCATCCCGATCACCTTATTTTACATATTTGATCTAACTCCATCGGTTTAATCCTATTATTATTATAAGTATATAGTGATTCCCGATTTATAGAAATTCACTAATGCTTCTATTTGTATATGTCTTACTATTCAAGAAATTTCTAAAAACTCCTCTATTTTTCGTCAACTATTTTGCACTTCTTTCTTTTCTCACTTATACTGAGCTTTTGGAGGGATTTTCATGAAAATATTGACTACACAAATTAGGGGTCTACTGGAAAGAATAGCAGAAGGACAAGAAGAGTCAATGGAAGAAACTGCTCGTTTATTGGCGCAAGCGGTAGTAGGCGAAGGACGAATCGTCTTGGCAGCTTTTGATGAATTGGCGGCTGTTACTGCAACTGCACTAGATGGTGTCGAACCGTTGGATGGAGCTATTCGCTATACAAAAGAGTTAGAGCTGACGACGGCGGATCGCGTATGGTTACTTGTGCGAAAGACAGATCGCCCAGAGGCGCTTGAGCTAGCACGGAAGCTTGCAGATCAATTCATCCCGTTTGCTGTGTTGGCTGCCGATAAGGATGATGACGATAATGAACTCGCTTCTCTTGCCTACACGTATATTTCGACAGGTTTGAAAAAAGGATTGATTCCAGGTCCTACGGGCGAAAGAATCGTACAACCCCACGCGCTTGCTGCGTTGTTTGTGTATGAGGCGGTAAAGCTGTCGATTGATGATATGTTGGCGGATGAAGAAGACGGGCTTTAATCTGGGATAGGCTGGCAGTGGTGTTAGGGTGGGGATTTGCGCTACGGAGGGGACGCGTGTCTTATGGGTGGGCGGTGAACCACACCCCTTCGCTGCGCTTTTACTCGCAAAAGCCGTCCTTCGTTACGGCTCTCGCTCCAATTCCTTGCAATGTGAATGGGTGATACTTATCAGGGTCCATTGAAGTTCCGATTGTAATTACTTTTTCTGTTGGACTTTTATTTGAACTTGAACTGAACTAAGTTTAGAGCTAAAGAATATTTGCATACTACTTCCAGTAAGTCGTCTACATCCATCCACTACAAAAGTAGGATTGTAGCGGAAGATGGGGGCGACTCTGGGAGGATCAGCGCGAGTTCAAGACCCCGGACAGATGCCTTAATTTCTGCAAAGTACACAGAAATACGGCAAAGCGAACCCTTCGCTGTTCACTTGGCTTGGGCCGCGCCCTCCAGAACGCGTCCCCATCTGGAGCGGAAATCCCATGCACTCACTCCACTTTCTTATCTCTAGTCATATATAAAGTCAAAAATGCCCACAGAAGAAAATCTTCTGTGGGCATTTTTTTTAGTTTTTATGCTCAAGCGCCGCGCGGATAAAATCGCGGATCAGTGGTGATGGACGATTTGGACGGGAAGCAAATTCTGGGTGGAACTGGCAAGCGACGAAGTATGGATGATCTTTCATCTCCATAATTTCGATCAAGCGACCGTCCGGACTAATTCCAGAAACGATGAACCCTGCCTCTTCCAATTGCGCGCGGTATGCCAAGTTCATTTCATAACGGTGGCGATGACGCTCGTACACTAACTCTTCGCCATATGCAGCAGAAGCCTTCGTGTTTTCGGCTACTTTACATGGATAAGCACCTAAGCGCAATGTACTGTCTGCTTCGCGTGCTGTACGGCAATCCGGATGGAATGTCGTAATCTGGTGCTCCGTCTCTGTGTCGAACTCAAGTGAATGAGCTGTTTTCAGACCGATGACGTTACGTGCGATTTCAGTAGCTGCTAACTGTAGACCTAAACTGATACCAAAGAATGGAATCTTCTGTTCACGTGCATACGTGATCGCTTCAATTTTACCATCGATTGCACGATCTCCGAAGCCACCTGGCACCAGAATACCATCTACGTCACCAAGAAGTTCCGCAACGTTTTCAGAAGTCAGATCCGCCGAGTTGATCCACTTAATATCGATGTCTGCATCGAACGCGTATCCAGCGTGACGCATCGCTTCTACTGCTGAAATGTATGCATCTTGTAATTCTACATACTTCCCAACTAAACCGATTGTTACTTTTTCTTTTAGTGACTTAACCAATCTCACTAAGTCTTCCACTTCCGAAAGTTCAGGCTGTGGTGTTTCAAGACCCAAGTAATCGACGACTAGCTGATCCATGTTTTGCTCATGCAAACGAAGAGGTACTTCATATAGAGTTTCCGCATCAAGTGCTTCGATCACTTCTTCTGGCTTGATATTACAGAATAATGCGATCTTGTCTTTCATTTCTTGCGGTACTGGATATTCGCTTCGCACAACGATCATATTCGGCTGAATTCCAAGACTACGCAATTCCTTCACACTATGCTGTGTCGGCTTCGTTTTCATTTCCCCAGCTGCATGCAAATATGGAATGAGCGTGTTATGAATGTACATGACGTCATCTTTCGCAAGGTCCGTTTTCAATTGGCGAATAGCTTCAAGGTATGGCAATGATTCGATATCCCCTACGCTTCCCCCAATTTCCGTAATAACAACATCCGCGTTCAATGTTTGGCCCGCACGTTTGATCAATTCTTTAATTTCATTGGTAATATGAGGGATTACTTGAACTGTTGCTCCGTTGTATTCGCCAGCGCGTTCTTTGCGCAATACTAGATCATACACTTTCCCCATCGTTACGTTGGAGTAACGGTTACATTCGATGTCGATAAAACGCTCGTAGTGACCGATGTCCAGATCCGTTTCCGCTCCGTCTTCTGTTACGAAAACTTCCCCGTGCTGGTACGGGCTCATCATGCGTGGATCAATATTGATATATGGATCGAATTTTTGGTTCGTTACTTTCAAACCGCGATTCTTGAGTAAACGTCCGAGTGATGCCGCGTTAATACCTTTACCTAAAGAAGAGACGACGCCGCCTGTAATGAAAATATATTTTGTCATGTGTAGTGCCTCCATTTATTCTTTTTCCAAGCTATTAGGGTCGATATACAATCAAAAAAGCGCCCCGTTTGTAGCGTAACTACAATTAGGAGCGCGTATACACGAATTTATGTGTCCTTTTCAGGAGCCCATCCAAATCTTATATTTTTGGGCACTAAAAGTCAAGAAATTATTTCTCTTCCTCGTACTCTTCTTCTTCTTCCTCTTCATCTTCATCTTCTTCATCGATATCGAGTTCTACTTCAGGAATAACTTCCAGGTCGTCGTCAGGATCGATTAAATCTTCATCGATTTCGACTACTTCCTCTTCTTCCTCTTCTTCGTCGTCTGCGTCATCTTCTTCGCCAAGTTCAACGTATTCCTCATCGAAGATTTCTTCTTCGTCATCATCTTCATCTTCGATATCATCTTCGTCATAATCTTTTTTCTTCTTTTTCTTCTTGCGCACTTTTACGACAGGTGCAGTTTCTTCTTCGATCTGATCCACTGGATACCATTCGCGTAAGCCCCAACGGCTGTCTTGGATCGCAAGGAATCTACCATCGATGTTTAGGTCTGTATAAAATTGAAGCATTTTCGCTTTCAATTCTTTCTCGGTTATACCTGTAAGTTTACGGAACTCTTCCATCAATTCCGCCAACGTAAGGGATTCACGTCGCTCTGTCAGTACTTGGTGCGTAATGTTGATTAACGATTCTTCCAAAAGTTCTTCTTTTGTCATGTCATGGATATTCAATGTATGGCACGTCCTTTCTTCTATCAATCACACGCTGAACCGACCAAGTCAGTTAATGATTTGGTCGATCGACGTTTTTTGTCCTGTAGCATATAAGCATAGTGTACATTATATACGTTATTTCTACCAATATGCTACATTCTTTTAC
This sequence comes from Sporosarcina sp. P25, assembly GCF_002743235.1. Taxonomy (NCBI): domain Bacteria; kingdom Bacillati; phylum Bacillota; class Bacilli; order Caryophanales; family Caryophanaceae; genus Sporosarcina; species Sporosarcina sp. P25. Next base: position 66,949 of record NZ_PDYV01000001.1, on the reverse strand, counting down.
TTCTCTTTATATTTCTATACTCCGTAATGGTCAAATACCCCAGGTAGACCGCCGTAAAGGTAAAAGGGATTACGCCGAGTCCGCTGCTGTAGAAGATGAGTGTAAGTGTAGTTAAAAGAGCTATTATAATTGCATGATAGTACCATCTCACATTCAGCACGTCCCTTTTGTTTGTTGTTCTTATTATACTGACTAACTTACTAAATTATCCACTTTGACGAGGAATGAATTTTATACAACGCGTTGGGTTTCATAGGATACATAAAATAAAGTGGCTGGAATTAGTGTTCAGTAAGGGATTTGCGCTTCGGAGGGGACGCTTTCCTGAGCGTCCGCGGTGAGCCAACCAGTCGCAAGCTCCCTTGGTTGTCTCACCTGTCGAACTGATCCTCCAGGAGTCGCCCCTCCTACGCGCCAATCCCTTGCAATGAGAGTCTCTGCTACTAATTTCCACCCACTATAACCAGTTTCAAAATCTATTCTGCACTTGACCTTAAATAAGACCAGAAACAAAAGTATTTCACATTCCATATCTAGTTAGTATTCTGTGTCCTCCCACTCCCTTCGTAAGGATTGAAACGGAAGCTGGGGCGACTCCGGGAGGATCAGCGTGCGCCTTGAGATCCCGGACAGATGCCTTAATTTCTGCAAAGCACACAGAAATACGGCAAAGCGAACCCTTCGCTGTTCACTTGGCTTAAGCCACGCCCTCCGGAACGCGTCCCCAGCTGGAGTTGCAATCCCATGCATTTAGCCCATGCACCTACACTCTGACTTTGACTTTAATCCCATATAAAAAAAAGGATGCCGCCAGAAGTTATGGCTTCTGTGACATCCCCTCTTGAGATGCGTTACATATTACGGCGGTACTGCCCGCCTACTTCATAAAGTGCGTTAGTAATTTGTCCAAGGCTGGCTACTCGCACAGTCTTCATCAACTCAGCGAATACATTGCCTCCTGTAATCGCCACTTCCTGAAGATCAGCAAGCGCTTGGTCTGCTTCGTCAGCATGCTGGGCTTGGAAAGCGCGCAAGTTGGTAATTTGGGACTCTTTTTCTTGTTGTGTCGCACGGGCCAACTCCATATTATCGATATCTTCCTCAGATGGCGGATTCGGATTCAAGTACGTATTGACGCCGATGATCGGTAACTCTCCTGAGTGTTTTTTCATTTCATAATACATCGACTCTTCCTGAATCTTGCCGCGCTGGTACTGTGTCTCCATAGAGCCAAGTACACCACCCCGGTCGTTCAGTCGATCGAATTCTTGTAATACCGCTTCTTCCACGAGACTTGTCATTTCTTCAATAATGTAAGCCCCTTGAAGCGGATTTTCGTTTTTCGACAAGCCGTGTTCTTTCATGATGATCATCTGAATTGCCATCGCACGACGAACAGATTCTTCTGTCGGTGTCGTAATGGCTTCGTCGTATGCATTCGTGTGGAGCGAGTTACAGTTATCTTGCAACGCCATCAATGCTTGTAACGTGGTGCGGATGTCGTTGAAATCAATTTCTTGAGCATGCAAACTACGGCCAGACGTTTGAATATGGTATTTCAACTTTTGACTGCGTTCATTCGCTCCGTATTTGTCACGCATCGTAATCGCCCAAATGCGACGCGCCACGCGACCGATTACCGTATACTCGGGATCCAGGCCGTTCGAGAAGAAGAACGACAGGTTCGGTGCAAAGTCGTCAATATGCATGCCACGGCTCAAGTAATATTCCACATATGTGAAGCCGTTTGCCAGTGTGAACGCTAGCTGGGAAATCGGATTCGAACCTGCTTCTGCGATATGATAGCCCGAAATCGATACAGAATAGTAATTACGAACTTTTTTATCGATGAAATATTGTTGGATATCGCCCATTAGACGCAATGCAAATTCTGTAGAGAAGATACATGTATTTTGCCCTTGGTCTTCTTTCAAAATATCCGCTTGTACTGTTCCACGAACTGTTTGGAATGTCATTTCACGTACTTCAGTGAACTCTGCGACAGTAAGTGTCCGTCCAAGTTCTTCTTCTTTTTTACGTACTTGCTGATCGATTGCGGCGTTCATGAACATTGCTAAAATAATTGGCGCCGGTCCATTGATTGTCATGGAAACAGACGTCATAGGCGAACAAAGATCAAAGCCGTCATAGAGCTTTTTCATATCTTCAAGTGTACAAATGCTCACGCCTGATTCGCCAACTTTTCCGTAGATATCAGGACGCTCATCGGGATCTTCTCCGTATAATGTTACAGAGTCAAACGCTGTGGATAAACGTTTTGCGTCGTCGTCTTTTGAGACATAATGGAAACGACGATTCGTACGTTCAGGTGTTCCTTCCCCAGCGAACTGACGGCGCGGATCTTCGCCTTCACGTTTGAATGGAAAGACGCCTCCAGTGTATGGGAATGAACCAGGAACGTTCTCACTGTATACAAAGCGTAGAATTTCACCATAATCTTTGTATTGTGGCAATACTACTTTCGGCACCTTCAAGCCAGATAGACTCACAGTATTAAGCGTCGTACGGATTTCTTTGTCGCGTATTTTCACGACATATTCATCCTGCTCATAAGACTCTTTCAAAGGCCCCCAGTTTTTCAAAGCACGCTTCGATTCGCTTGTTAATTGCTCTTCGACGCCTTCTTTCAAGCTATTCAATGAATCTAGTAACGCTTCATTGGAATCTGCTTCTTTCACCGCTTCCATCGCACCTTCAAGTTGGAATACGCGACGTGCCAGCTCTGCTTGCTGTTTGGATTTCGCATGGTAGTTACGGATTGTTGAGGCGATTTCACGCAAGTAGTGGCTACGGTCAGGCGGAATAATGACGGTTTGCTTTTGATTCGTCACGAAGTCTGTGTAACTTGTCGTCCAATCAGAATCCGTTGCATTGTTGAGTTTTTCAACAAGCGCTGCAAAAAGTGTGTTGGTGCCTTTATCGTTAAACTGGCTTGCAATCGTGCCATATACAGGCATCGTGTCAAGATCATGATCAAATAGCAAATGGCTACGTTGATATTGTTTGCGTACTTGAATCAATGCATCTTCCGAACCTTTTCGCTCAAATTTATTGATAACAATTAAGTCAGCAAAATCGATCATATCGATTTTCTCTAACTGTGTCGGCGCTCCAAATTCACTCGTCATCACGTACATCGAAACGTCGGATACATCCGTAATGCGTGCATCTCCTTGCCCAATTCCGCTCGTCTCTACAATTATCAAGTCATAGCCAGCCGCTTTTGTGATATCAAGGACATCATGGATAGCCGTTGTTAACTCTGAACGTGATCCACGTGTTGCCAGACTACGCATGTAGACACGGTTATTAAAGATTGCATTCATACGAATCCGGTCGCCAAGTAAAGCACCGCCCGTTTTTTGCTTCGTTGGATCTACAGAAAGGATTGCCACTCTTTTGTCAGGGAACTCACGCAAGAAACGACGAATTAATTCATCCGTCAATGAACTTTTACCTGCACCACCCGTACCTGTGATCCCTAGTACTGGCGTTTGTTTAGACATGGCGCGTGCGCGATCGAGTAATTGCTTCGTCGCTTCATCTTTGTTCAAATGGTTTTCTTCTACGTACGTGATTAAATTCGCTAGGATACCTGGCGTTTCTGCTGTCAGTTGTTCCAGGTTAGCCTCTTCGCTTTCGGGAGTCGTGGAGAAATCCGATAGTTCCATGATTTTATTGATCATACCTTGTAGACCTAGTTTCCGACCGTCTTCCGGTGAAAAGATCCATTCGATACCGTATTCATGCAACTCTTTGATTTCTTTCGGGATGATGACTCCTCCACCACCACCGAATATTTTAATATGGGAAGCGCCTCTTTCCTTCAACAAGTCATGCATGTATTTGAAATACTCCACATGACCGCCTTGGTAGGAAGACATAGCGATTCCTTGTACATCTTCTTGAATGGCAGCGTTTACAACTTCCTCAACAGATCGATTATGTCCGAGATGAATAACTTCCGCTCCGGTTGCCTGTAATATTCTGCGCATGATGTTGATCGATGCATCATGCCCGTCGAATAAACTAGATGCCGTCACGAAACGAATATGGTGTTTCGGTTTATAGATTTCCTCAGTTACCATTTGCCTTCCACCTTCCGTACATGCTGACCACCGCCACGAATATCTCCATGGCGGAATCCGCAAGTTATTTATTTCTCTAAACCTTTGATAATTTGATCAGTTTGTATCTCAATGTAGCGTTGTAAAGTATATTCTCTGCGCAGTGCCCATCTTCTGAATGACCACATTTGGCCCGAAACGAGGATATGATGCGCGATCAATGATACTTCATCCGGTCCGATGCGTAGATTCCCAGCTTCCATGCACTTCCGTATGATCGTCTCAAATTGCTCGACCATTTCTAGTTCTTTAGTAAGTACATACCGAAGCGCTTCGCTCGGTAACGATTTCGACTCTTGGTACATGACGAGAAACTCATCCGACATTTGATCGATGACTTCGTAATACCGTGCAATCGCCACACGTAGCCCTTCTACCGTGTTGTCATTATTATCGTGCTCAGATAAACGAACATTGACTTCATTATAAATATTGTCACAGACAAGATACAGAACATCTTCTTTTGTCCGAATATATTCGTATAATGTGCCAATACTGAAGCCCGCTTCTTTGGCGATTTCACGTGTAGTCGTTCGGTGAAATCCTTTGTCGATAAATAATTTCACAGCGCCCCGACTAATTTGTGCGCGTCGCTTCTGAATAAGTTCTTCATCTTTGACGGTAGATTTCACTTCATGTTTCGGCATTGCATTAGACCTCCTGTTATTTCGTCAGCATACGAGAAATGACGAGACGTTGAATTTCTTGAGTACCTTCATAAATTTGCGTGATTTTTGCGTCACGCATATAGCGCTCCACTGGATAATCTTTTGTATAACCGTAGCCACCGAATACTTGAACGGCTTCTGTTGTGACTTTCATTGCTGTGTCACCAGCCATTAGTTTCGCCATGGCAGACGCTTTACCGTATGGCAAGTCGTTAGATTCGAGCCATGCAGCCTGGTATGTCAACAGACGAGATGCTTCGATCGCTGTCGCCATATCTGCTAATTTAAAACTAATGCCTTGGTTGGCCACGATCGGCTTGCCGAATTGTGTACGTTCTTTCGAGTAATCGACAGCAGCGTCAAGTGCGCCTTGTGCAATACCCACTGCTTGAGCAGCAATTCCGTTACGTCCGCCATCGAGCGTTTTCATTGCGATAATGAATCCGTCCCCTTCTTCTCCAAGAAGGTTTTCTTTTGGCACGCGACAGTTATCTAATACGACTTCTGTTGTCGGCGAAGAACGTATTCCCATTTTCTTTTCTTTCTTACCTACAGAGAATCCTTCAAAAGTGCTTTCTACAATGAATGCGCTTGTTCCTTTATGTTTGGATTCCGGATCAGTTACAGCAAACACGATATATGTGTCAGCAATCCCGCCATTTGTAATGAAGATTTTCGAGCCATTTAGCACGTAGTCGTCACCGTCAAGCTTCGCTGTAGTTTTCATGCCGCCTGCGTCTGATCCTGAACCTGCTTCTGTCAGGCAGTATGCCCCCATCTTCGTACCTTCCGCAAGTGGACGTAAGTATTTTTGTTTCTGTTCTTCGTTACCGTATTTGAATAGTGGCCATCCTGCTAGAGACGTGTGTGCAGACAAGACGACACCTGTAGATGCGCAAACACGAGATAGTTCTTCTACTGCAATGACGTAGGCTAGGTAGTCGCTACCGATGCCGCCGTATTCTTCCGGCCATGGAATGCCTGTAAGTCCAAGTTCGGCCATCTTGTGGAAGATGTCCATGTCGAAAGTTTCGTCTTCATCTCGTTGTGCTGCAGTTGGTGCTACTTCTTTTTGTGCAAAGTCCCGTACCATTTTTCTAATCATTTCGTGTTCTTCTGATAATTTAAAGTCCATTGTTCTCCCACCCTTTTGTTTGATTAATGAAAGTTTCATTGGAAATAGTAACGCTTGATGTTAGTTTGTGGTTTGGGGATTGGAGCTACAGAAGGGGACGCTTTCCGGGGGCGCAATCTTGAGCCAAGCGAACAGCGAAGGGTTCGCTTTGCCGTATTTCTGCGTACTTTGCAGAAATTAAGGCATCTGTCTGGGGTCTCAAGATCACGCTAATCCCCAGGAGTCGCCCCTTCTTCCGCTCCAATCCCTAATTTTATACTGGTGAAGCAAAAGAACGTCATTGAAAATAGTAAGTTGCGGTGGTTGCCATGGCGTAGTTTGTGCTGACAGTGCCAAAGTGTGGCTGAACCGCGCATTGCACTCCCCTAAGCGCTTCTAACGTTAGTTTGTTAGATGTTTGGCGATGACTACTTTTTGAATTTCGCTTGTGCCTTCGTAGATTTGGCATACTTTCGCGTCGCGGAAGTAACGTTCTACTGGATAATCCTTCGTGTAGCCATAGCCGCCGAATACTTGGACGGCTTCTATGGAGTTATCTACGGAGGCTTGGGATGCAAATAGTTTGGCCATGGACGCTTCTTTGCCGCATGGTTTACCCTCTGAACGTAGCCAAGCTGCGCGGTAGACTAGTAGTCGAGCCGCTTCTGTTGCGGTGGCCATGTCGGCTAGTTTGAAGCCTATGCCTTGATTGGCTGCGATGGGTTTGCCGAATTGCTCGCGTTCTTTTGCATAGGCAACGGCAGCTTCTAGTGAGGCTTCTGCTATGCCTAACGCTTGAGCGGCGATGCCGATTCGACCGACGTCAAGATTGGCCATGGCGATTTTGAAGCCGCCTTCTTCTTCACCCAGTCTATTTTCCACAGGTACTTTCATATTGTCGAAGCTAAGCGCGACGGTTCGCGAGCCGTTTAGACCCATTTTCTTTTCATCTTTGCCTATAGATAATCCCGGTGTATCCCGGTCAACAATGAATGCGGTAATGCCATACGTTCCTTTTTCAGGAGCGGTGTTAGCAAAGACGATGTAGACGTCCGCTTCCCCACCGTTTGTGATGAACATTTTCGAGCCATTGATTATGTAATGGTCGTCGACTCGCTTCGCTTTCGTTTTCAATGAACCTGCGTCTGATCCGGACGATGCTTCTGTCAGGCAAAATGCACCCAAGTATTCACCGGATGCCATTTTTGGCAAGTAGCGATTCTTTTGTTCTTCCGTACCAAAGTAGAGGATCGGATTCATTCCAACAGAAGTATGAACAGACAACACGACTCCCATGACGGCGCTGACTTTTGATAGTTCGTGAATTGCGATGATATATGACAAGAAGTCCATTTCTGAACCTCCATACTGTTCAGGTGCTGTAATTCCCATCAATCCGAGCTCACCCATTTTTTCTAGTAGTTCACGTGGAAATTCCCCATCTTCCATCCGTGGAATCCAAGGTTCGATCTCGTTTTTTGCGAAATCACGAACCATTTGGCGCATCATTAGTTGTTCTTCTGTTAATGTAAAGTCCATCCTTTTCACCTCTTGCTTTCAACTTAATTCATTTATTCGTATGAATAGAAACCGCGCCCTGTTTTTTTGCCGTGCCAACCTGCTTTGACGTATTTACGTAGCAATGGGCATGGACGATATTTCGAGTCGCCGAATCCTTCATACAATGTTTCCATAATGTAGAGGCATGTGTCGAGTCCAATGAAATCTGCCAGTTGCAGTGGCCCCATCGGATGATTCATCCCCATTTTCATAACATCGTCAATCGCTTCTTTCGTTGCGACACCTTCGTATAATGTGAAGATCGCTTCGTTGATCATCGGCATCAACACACGGTTTGCGACAAAGCCTGGTGCATCGTTTACTTCAACAGGTGTTTTGTTGAGCTTTTTCGTCATCTCTTCAACTGCTTCGTAGACATCATCATCTGTTGCAAGTCCTCGGATGACTTCGACAAGCTGCATGACTGGTACTGGATTCATGAAGTGCATACCAATTACTTTTCCTGGACGTTTTGTAGCCGCACCGATTTCCGTGATGGGCAATGAAGATGTGTTCGTCGCTAAAATAGTATGTTCCGGTGTGATCTCATCTAGCTCTGCGAAGATCTTTGTTTTGATTGCCATATTTTCAACTGCCGCTTCGATGACGATGTCGGCATCTTTTGCATTTTGCATATCTAGTGATTTTGTGAAACGACCGAGGACGGCTTCTTTCTCTTCCTCAGTCATACGGCCTTTTTCCACGTTGCGCGTTAAGTTTTTCGTGATGACTTTAAAACCTCGGTCATATGCTTCTTCATTGAGATCATGAAGAGTTACTTGATAGCCCGCCTGTGCGCAGACTTGAGCAATTCCTCCGCCCATTTGTCCTGCGCCAATTACAAATACTTTTTCAATTGTCATCTGGAATGCCCCCGCTCAGTTAGTTTTGGGTACTTCAATCATGATCGCATCGCCTTGGCCGCCACCTGAACAGATTGCTGCGATACCGATTCCACCACCGCGACGTTTTAGTTCATTCGCCAATGTAAGTACAACACGCGCTCCACTTGCACCGATTGGGTGACCTAGTGCGACTGCGCCACCATTGACGTTCACTTTTTCTTCGTCCAGTCCAGCAATTTGTGAGCTTGCGAGCGCAACGACTGCGAATGCTTCATTGATTTCGTATAAATCAATGTCGTCTGCTGTTTTCCCTGTTTTCTCAAGTAATGCCTTAATGACGTGACCTGGTGTTTCTGGGAAACGTTCCGGTTCGATGGCTACTTCCGCGTGACCTAGAATAACAGCAAGCGGTTCTTTGCCTTGCTTTTTCGCTTCGTCTTCATTCATTAACACTACAGCACATGCACCGTCGTTAATGCCGGGTGCGTTTCCAGCTGTGACACTACCGTCTTTACCGAACGCTGGGCGTAGTTTCGCCAATGCTTCAAGTGAACTGCCTCTACGTGGGCCTTCATCTTCTGTCACAACGATTGGATCACCTTTCCGTTGAGGAATGCTAACTCCAACGATCTCCTCTGCGAACACTCCTTTTTCCATCGCTTCCAGTGCGCGTTCATGACTACGTAATGACCATTTGTCCTGCGTTTCACGGCTTACTGAGAAGTCGTTTGCTGTCCTGTTTCCGTATGTGCCCATGTGAACATTGCCTTCGGAGAATGAACACGTCAATCCATCATAAATCATGCCATCTACCAATGTGCTATCGCCCATTTTCAAACCTGAACGGACATTTGCATAATAGGGTGCATTGGTCATCGATTCCATACCGCCTGCGACAATTGTTGTCTCATCACCAAGACGAATTAGCTGGTCAGCAAGTGTGATACTGCGCATTCCGGAAGCGCATACTTTATTGATCGTTTCCGTTTTGACGCCATATGGAATGCCACCTTTGACAGCTGCTTGACGTGAAGGAATCTGCCCTTGCCCTGCTTGTAAAACAGTCCCCATAATCACTTCATCCACTTGATCGCCTTGTACGCCAGCACGGGCCAATGCTTCTTTGATCGCAATGCCCCCTAGATCGCTTGCTGTTTGTGATTGCAATGCACCGCTTAATTTTCCAAATGGTGTTCTAGCACCTTGTAAAATAACTGTTCTCATTTTCCCATTCCCCCTAGTTTATATGCTGACTGAACGCTCGCTCGATACATGACTACTAAATAAGAGGGTGCATAGCCCCTCTTATTGTTTAGTTCATTCAATTGTTAGCGTTTTAGATAACTTAATTGTACGGTATTGACACGATATTCGCAATAATTTTAATTCCTTTTTCCATCGCCGATTTTCGATGTTTCATCCCCTGTTTCAACCGTTACAGCTAACTCAGGCTCCGAAATCAATTCCTTCGATTCTACTACTTCTTCCACAACTACTATTTCTTCTACCACTTCTTCTTCAGGCTCAGTGATTGTTTGGAATTCTCCAAAGATCGACCGTTCCAATAGTTCAGCAATATCATATGTGCCGACTTGTTCTTCGACTTCAACCGCTTTCGTTCCGTCAGACAACATGGTCAAACAATACGGACAGCCAGATGAAATGATTCCTGGGCTAACTTCAAGCGCTTGCTCAGTACGAGCTACGTTGACGCGCTGGCCTGTATCTTCTTCCATCCACATCATACCGCCACCTGCTCCACAACACATACCTTCTTCACGGCTACGTTCCATTTCTACTAACTGAACGCCTGGAATCGCTTTTAGAATTTCTCTCGGCTGATCATAGACGTCGTTATAGCGACCTAAGTAACAAGAGTCGTGGAATGTGATGACTTCATCGATTGCATATTTCGGTACTAGCTTGCCTGCCATGACCAGTTCATGAAGCAACTCGGTATGGTGTTTAACGATGACTTGCAGACCGAAATCTGGATATTCATTTTTGAAGATATTGTAAGCGTGCGGATCGATCGTCACAATTTTCGATACGTTCGCTTTTTCGAATTCCGCGATATTCGCTGTTGCGAGCTCTTGGAATAAGAATTCATTTCCGAGACGACGTGGTGTGTCTCCGGAGTTCTTCTCTTTGTTACCGAGAATCGCAAAGCTTACCCCTGCTTCATTCAATAAATGTGCGAAAGATAGAGCGATTTTCTGTGAGCGGTTATCAAACGCACCCATAGAACCAACCCATAGTAAGTATTCGAAGTCTTCTCCTGCTTTCTTTGCTTCCTTCACCGTTGGGATGTGCAAGTCTGGACGTGCGTCTCTCCAGTTTTCTTTCTCTTTACGGTTAAGTCCCCATGGATTACCTTGGCGTTCAATGTTTGTCATCGCGCGCTGTGCATCCGCATCCATCTTTCCTTCCGTCATCACCAGATAACGGCGAAGATCGATAATCTTATCTACGTGTTCATTCATTACCGGACACTGGTCTTCACAGTTACGGCACGTCGTACATGCCCAAATCTCTTCTTCTGTAATGACGTCGCCGATTAATGAAGGACTATATAGTTCATCAATTGTCATTCCATCTGCCGTAGCAGCGAGTGCCAATTGATTTCCTTGTGAGTTTTTAAACATTAGTTGAGGTACCCACGGTTGTTGTTTCGTCATGACTGCACCGGTGTTTGTTAGGTGGTCGCGGAGCTTGGTGATCAAGTCCATTGGTGACAGCATTTTACCTGTACCCGTTGCCGGACACATATTCGTACAGCGTCCACATTCTACACATGCATAGAAATCGATCATTTGCGCTTGTGTGAAATCCGTGATCTTGCCAACACCAAGTGGCGGCATTTCGTCCTCGTCTTCAATTTCTTCAAGTGCTTCAAAATCGATTGGCTTCAAACGTCCCGCATGATCTAAGCGGTGGAAATACACGTTTGCTGGACCTGCGATCAAGTGTGCGTGCTTAGATTGTGGTACATACACTAGGAACGTCAGCAATGTCAGTAAGTGTACCCACCAGCCGACAAAGAATATCGCTACGGCCACGCTTGTCGGAACACCGCTAAATACTGTTGCGATGATCGATGCCATTGGCTCTGTCCATGTAGTGCCTTCATTATGCCAAATCATATTCGCGCCGTTAGCAACAAGTGTAGAAATCATAAGTAGTCCAATAAATATCAGAACTAGACCCGATTTCCAGCCGCGTTTCAGACGCACTAGTTTCTCCATATAACGACGATAGAACGCCCATACGACCGCTACTAGGATAACGAATACGACGATTTCCTGGAAGAATGTAAATGCCGGATACAATGGGCCGAGTGGCAGATGTGATCCGGGCTTTAATCCTTTCCAGATCAGATCAATTGCCCCGAATTGTACGAGTAGGAAACCATAGAAGAACATGACGTGAATGGCCCCACTCTTTTTATCTTTCAGTAGTTTCTTTTGTCCGAATACGTATACCCAAATTTTCTTCAGACGCGCTTTGACGTCATTGTCGAACTCTTCTTTTCTCCCCAGTCGGATGAATTCGTAGCGAGTTTTTAATAAGTATAGGAATAGACCAAAGCCGTATACGACGACTGCTACAAATAATATCCAGTTTGCGATGAGTAATATATTCATCTCTTATTCCCCTTCCATTTCTTCTACTTGAGATTCCCTTTGAGAAACCGCTTTCAATTATATTCTATGTATAGTGTAATAATGAATGATCATTCAGTCAACTGTTTTTATAAGTTTATTTTTTATTTTCTCACTATGGTTGAAAGGTCTTTTTGTCAAGTACTTTTTTATTTATTAACATTATTCTATCATCTAAGCCCGCCCTTATAGGCTTTATTCTACATTACTTTAATTTACAAATTTACCTAGGGGCTAGAATTTCCAAATTAGAGAAAATCTATGCTCTATACAACTAGTATAACATTACTATCAAACTAATAGGAATATTCTTTTTCATTGTAACTCAATATAGCAAATTTAACCACTTCATGCTAACGTTTTCATAATGTGTTGCTAACAATAGAAAGGGGTTTTGTTATGAAGCGAGTGTATGCACGATTATTTCAAAGAGGGCTCAAAGTGGGAATGAACTTTTTACCTTGGCGAGAGCCTGAGTTACTAGTTGGACCTGGTAGTGTGGAAGGCCTTGCGGGGAAAGTGAAAAGTCTTGGACTGGATAATGTTTTCATTATTACAGATCGCAACATCGCCAAACTCGGCTTACTAGACGTCATGCTACTCGGTCTCGATTCACTCGGTATCAAATACTTGGTATATGACCAAACTGTCGCAAATCCTACAATAGTCAACATTGAAGAAGCACGAGGTTTGTACGTAGCGAATGAATGTCAAGCATTAATTGCGTTCGGTGGCGGTTCTCCGATTGATTGTGCAAAAGCAGTAGGTGCAAGAATTGCGAGGCCCGAGAAACAAATTCCCGAATTGAAAGGCTTATTCCACGTGCGCAAGCGAATCCCCACGTTGTTCACGGTACCTACGACAGCGGGAAGCGGAAGTGAAGCGACTCTCGCTGCGGTAGTGACAAATAGTGAGACGCATGAGAAGTATGCGATCAATGACACGTCACTGATCCCTCATTATGCTGTACTCGATCCATTGTTGACGATGAAGTTGCCGCCAGCGATTACCGCAGCTACCGGAATGGACGCCTTAACTCATGCAGTCGAAGCATATATTGGCAACAGTAATACGAAAGACACGTGGAATGATAGCCGGGCAGTAGTACAACTCGTGTTCACGAATTTATACGAAGCCTATCGCAATGGAGATAATTTGACCGCGCGAACGAATATGCAACGAGCTTCTTATTTGGCCGGTAAAGCATTTACTCGAGCATATGTCGGCAATATCCATGCAATTGCACACACGCTCAGCGGATTTTACAACGTACCACACGGATTAGCAAATGCGATTATTTTGCCACACGTACTTGAGTATTACGGCAAAACTGTATACACTCCCCTTTCCGAGTTGGCTGATTTAATTGGCGTTACAAATCATTCGGATACGAAGCGAATGAAAGCTGAGAAGTTCATTGAGGCCATTCGAGCGTTGAATCATGCGATGAATATTCCGGAGCGAATGGATGGGATTATGGTAGAAGATATTCCACTAATGGTTAAACGCGCCTCAGCGGAAGCGAACCCGTTGTATCCTGTGCCGAAGATTTTGCGTAAGAAAGAGTTTATGGAACTGTATGATGTGATTCGGGTTTGAAGTGATTGTGTGGATTGAGCGGTTTGGCGTTGTGATTGAGCGGATGCGGGGACGGATTGAGCGGTTTTGCGTTGACATTGAGCGGATGACGGGACGGATTGAGCGCTTAGGCGTTGACATTGAGCGGAGACCGGGACGGATTGAGCGCTTTGGCGTCGACATTGAGCGGATGACGGGGCGGATAGAGCGCTTAGGCGTCGACATTGAGCGGATGCGGGGATTGATAGAGCGGTTTTGCATCGACATTGAGCGCTTAGACACCAACATTGAGCGGATACCGGAACGGATTGAGCGGATACCCCGACTGATTGAGCGCGCCATAAAAAACAGGGACTCTGGAATTATCAGGGGTCCCTGTTTACGTATGATCACTTATCCTTTTTCACATTCGTGCGGAATACTTTTGCGCTACGGACATATTCATTGTCTGAAATGCCGAGTCGAGCGTTCACGATGCGTGCCGCCACGAATAGGTAATCTGACAGACGGTTCAAATAGCGCCCCACGACGGGTGATACGTCGTCTGCTGCGTTCATCAATGTGACGGTCACCCGTTCTGCGCGGCGTGTGACCGTGCGCGCGATGTGTAATGTCGCAGCCGCTGGTGAGCCGCCAGGGAGAATGAAGCGCTCTAGTTCGGGCGCTTCTTCCATTAGCTTATCGATTCGGTTTTCTAGAACAGTGATAGGTTCTTCGTCGAGCTTGTAATGACGCTCTTTCATGACGTTTGCTAAGTCTCCACCACCGTCGAATAATTCATTTTGGATCGTTTCAAGATCAGTCAGGATATCCGCAAACTTCTCCCCGTCTAGTTCCGTCATTGCTTTACCGATGAATGAATTTAGTTCATCGATCGTGCCATATGCTTCGACACGCAAATCGTCTTTTGCGACGCGTCCACCAATTAAACTTGTCGTACCTTTATCGCCAGTCTTTGTGTAGATTTTCATTTCACTTCACTCCTTTAATTGTTTGAGGAATACCATACCAGATTCTTGTAACAGTTGTCGCTTCTGCAAATAATTGCTGATACAAACGGCCACATCGATCGCGGAGTTCGCGTTGCTGTGCATCAATTGGCACAATGCCCCGCCCGATTTCCGTTAAAATGAAGACGGTGTTCGGGTCGCTGATTTCTCGCACGGCATTGCTTGCTTCTCTTTCTGTTATGTCTGTAGTCTTTAGCCACTCATGCAAATCCGAAATGATGAGTGATTCACCGGGTTTAGCGGTTGCTGTTGTATCCATTGTACAGAAACAAGCTGCCGTATCGCCAATCCAACGTCTCACATAATCCGTTTTGCCGTTATAGGCACCTCCGATAAAGACGTGCATGGCTTCCCCTCCTTGAATTCTTTCTCGCTAGCCCATTCGAGTTGCCAAATGGATCCGTTCGTTACGTTCCATTCCCAAAACGAACGATGGTTTTGTGTGAATGTATCGAGCACTACGCGAATCACGCCGCCATGCGTCACGACGACCGCTTCATTCGGCAACTCAGCTAATGCATCCAACACGCGTGACTTTACTTGTTGCAATGTTTCCCCATTGCGCGGTGGGATGTTCCATGAATCGTCTAGCCAGTTGCGATAGTCGGGGTCATTTTTCAACTGATCATACGTCTGTTCTTCAAAATCCCCGAAATGACATTCCCGCCAGCGTAGATCAGCTGCAAATTCTGCTTGTGGAAAATAAATGGTCGCGGTTTGACGGGTTCTGATCAAATCACTTCCAATTACCTGTTGGACAGCTACTGGTAATTCAATGGCCTCGCCTTCTAGTGACACTAATCCGCTATCCGTCCATCCACAATAAACTCGCTGTTCATTGGCAATCGTCTTTAAATGCCGAACGAGAAATATACGATAAGGACGAGCCATAAGAGCACCTCCATTCCTTCAATGAATGCTCCGCATAGATCCCCTGTGACGCCTCCGAAATGTTTGATCGTCCAGCGATGATAAAGCCAGATCGACAAGCATATGACGAGTAGCATAATGGGGAGTAATAAAATGGAGCGCAATTGAATAGTTAGCAGAATAATCGTCACGATAGTAATGGTGCTCGACGCAACTAGCATCCGTCCGCTTAGGAATTGTTGTTTAAAAAAGTACGCAATGCCGCTTGTCTTTGCGGTTTTCGTTAGTGTGTAATACGCTACTAAAGCGGCACGAGAGAGAACCGGCACCGCAACAAGCAATGCCCAACCGTTTACAAGCTGTAGAATTTCCATGAATAAACCGATTTTCAAGCAAAGTAAAACGAGTAACGACAATGTGCCAAATGCGCCGAGCCGCGGGTCATCCATGATGGTCAGACGTTTTTTACGATCTTGATAGGAAAAGAATGCATCGCCGAGATCCGCAAAACCGTCTACATGCAAACCGCCAGTCGCAATGAGACCTGCTAGCAAAATCAGTACCGCCGAAAGGAAACTATTGAAATCACTCGTAATATACGCAACGCCTGCTAGTAGTAAACCGATTGCTCCACCGACGAACGGCAACGCGATGTACATACCGGACACTTCTTTTTTCCCAAGCGGCAATTCTTTATGGACAGGTAGCGACGTGAAAAATTGGAGCGCTAATAAAATGCTATTCATCTTCCCGCTCCTTTACGCCAAAATAGATTGAATCAACGGCCAGTCGACATGTTGCTTCACGTGAGCAGCCCATTGTTCGTAAACATCGACTCCTTCTGTTGCAGGAAGCGTGTTACGATCCATGTCTTCTTCTGGAATTCCATGGTTTTCTAAGACCGGAATGATACCTACAACCGGAATCCCGGTGTATTGTTCAATGAATTTCACCCCGTCTTCGAAAAAGGACGCGTCGCCGTAAAATTTATTGATGATAATCCCTTTGACACGCTGACGTCTTTCTGCTGAAAGAAGTTGAAGTGTGCCGACAATCGATGCAAAAGCGCCACCTTTAGAAATGTCCGCAACTAGTATGACAGGTACATCTGCCAGCTCCGCAACGCGCATATTCGTCAGTTCACGGTCCATCAAGTTTACTTCTGCGGTACTTCCCGCCCCTTCGATGATTAGCATGTCGTAGTGATCGGACAAATAATCTAATGCTCCTTGGATCGTTGCAAGACCTTTATCGAACCACTCTTCACGAAAGAATTGCCCATCTATCGTCTCGAGCGGTACGCCCATGAAAAGAACATCAGCCCGCATATCCCCTCGTGGCTTCATCAAAATGGGATTCATTTCAACAATTGGTTGAGTACGCGCCGCTTCTGCCTGTTGAAATTGGGAGCGACTGATTTCACGTCCGTCCGCTAATGTTTCAGAGAAGCCCGACATATTTTGTGATTTAAAAGGTGCGACATGGACGCCTTCATTCGAAAGCAGTCGGCATAGTGCGTTGCAAATCATCGTTTTACCTACATCTGACGCAGTGCCTACGATCATTAATCCGTTCATAAACTCTCACCTTTCCAGACGATCGGAATGCCGTGATCCATTTCAATTGCATGATCTGCAAACTCCACGATTTGTTGATGAAGCGTGCCAATTGTTTGGCGGTAGATTTCCGTCTCTTCTTCGTATTGCGGCCACTCATCGAGGACTTCATTTGAAACAATGACTAGCTGTGAAACGATTTCTTTCATTTGCTTTACCGTGTGAAGTAGTTGTTTCTGCTTTTGTTCTAAACATCCCGAGCGATGAACGCAAGGAGAACCTTCTTCGTATCCTTCATACATTTCATTGGCGAGCCACGTAGTCAGGCAGTCCCATAGAACGAGATCACCCGATTTTAGAAACGGCAACACTTCCTGGAGATTTTTCGGTTGCTCGATTGTGTGCCAATTCGCATGTCGACGATCTTCTTTATGTTGATCAATTCGACGCTTCATCTCTTCATCGGCTACTACACCAGATGCAATGTAGACGAGGCGACTTGCCTTTTGATTCGTAAGTAGGCGTTCCGCATAGGCACTTTTTCCACTGCGCGCCCCGCCACTGATGAATGTTACTGTCGCTTGAACCATGGATCCATCGCCTCCCGCAGTGTATCCATCATCGTTTCGGATTTCATTCCGATCCGTAACCAACGCCCGTCCATCCCGCGGAAGTTTTCCGAATGTCGCAGGACGATCCCTTGATTCAATAAATCTTTATAAAGCTTCTTCGCATCTTGCATGGGCTTCATGACGAGATAGTTAGCGGAAGAGTCAAGCACTTCACAACTATGTGAGCGCAAGAACTGTGTCATCTTTATGCGTTCTGTTTGCGCGTGCAAAATTGCTTGTTGACGGTACACTTCTTCCTGTAAACAGAACACACCGATTTCAGCAGCGAGTCCGTTGACATGCCAATGCGAAGCTCGTTGTTTCAGCTTTTCGATCCGTTCAGGATGTGCGATTACATACCCTAGACGGATACCAGGAATCGCGTACATTTTCGTCATCGAGCGGACAATGAATAAATTCGAATAGTTCGCGACTTGCGGAATAAAGGATTTTGATTCATCAACGAAATCAATGAACGCTTCGTCTAGCACAACATCTGTCGAACTGTTTTTGGCTGCTTCTATAATCGTTAGTAGCTCGTTTTTTGTAGGCAACAAGCCTGTTGGGTTATTAGGGGTGCAAATATAGATCGCATCCGCTGTAGGCAATGCCTCAAGAATTTGACGCATAGGCAATTCAAAACCTTCCGCTTCACTTGCTTGAAGCGATACGACCTCTGCACCATTCACTTCAAGCGTAGCGCGATATTCGGAAAAGGTTGGGTCAATCAAGAGGACCCGTTTGCCTCGGTAATTCCCTGCCAATAAAGATAGTATGTCTGCGGCGCCATTACCGATCAGTACTTGTTGTTCGTCTACTTGATGAAAAACCGAAACTGCCGAGCGAAACGGCTGACCATCTGGATCGGGATAGCCGTTAAGTGTTGATATTAACGTAGGCCATGCTTCCACTACGGACGGTGGTGGTCCTGCTGGATTGCAGTTTTCACTGAAATCCAACACTTCATCAGGCATCGGAATATTTATTGATGTATACAGTCTTTTGCTGTTTGCACCGTGTTCAGGCAATCGCATAGAAAATTCCTCCTACTACTGTGCCGAGTGACCAGAAAGTCCAAGACACGACTTGCATTTGATATGTTGTGGAGCGGATATGTTCTTTATTCGCAACGACTGACGGGCCAAGTACCGCCCGTTCCGACACTACTCCGCGATATGTACTGCGCCCACCTAACTGGATATTGAGTTGCCAAGCTGTTGCTGCTTCCAAATAGCCGCTGTTCGGGCTCATATGTTTTTTTGCATCGCTTAACCAACCGCTAATTCGCTTTTTAATTGAATGTCCACCTTCATTCGGAGTACATAATAAAATGAGCAATCCTGTAATTCTTGAAGGAATCCAGTTAAAGAGATCATCCATGCGTGCGGAAACTTTTCCGAATTCCCGATAACGCTCATCGTTGTACCCTACCATGGAGTCGAGTGTATTGACCGCTTTATATAACCATAGACCAGGTGCCCCGAGCAAGAACGCCCAAAATAACGGTGCCGTGATGCCGTCAGACGTATTTTCCGAAACCGTTTCAATCGTAGCACGGGCTATCGCACTCTCGTCGAGCTTCTTTGTATCCCTGCCGACAATCCAACTTAGCTTTTCACGGGCTTCGTCCATATCTCCTGACTTCAATGGCTCATAGACGAGCAACGCCGCGTCTCGCAAACTTTTTTGTGCAAGTCCCGCCGCAATGAGCAGCGCTTCGATTGCGATTCCCGCCAATAGATGTAGGCGATAGGCGATACTGACGAGCCAAATGGCGAGTAGAAATGTCGTCATACAAATAAGTAACCATACAATCGCACCTTTTATTGTGCGCATACGGCCTTTATTCAATAGCTTCGTCAAGTTACTAATCGTCGTGCCTAGCCACTTGACTGGATGCGGCCAGTTGGGTGGATCCCCAATGATTCGATCGAGTACCATGCCAATCGCAATCGCAATAAAATGTGCAGGGATCATCGATGGTCACCTACTGCTAATCGATACGAATGAATTGCCCGTACCGTACAATCATAGACCCCTTTACCGATCAACTTACCGAGTTGAGTAATCGGCCCCGCGTACGGCAAGTATTCTCCTTGTTGCGTAGATGCGATCAACAAGCTATCTGTCGAAGTCCCTGTAGCGACCGTGCTCGATTCAGGATCCTTCACTTGCTCGTCTTGCAGTGCTTTCGCCTTCGCTTCTGTTGCGGTAATCAACGCCTGAACGAAAGCTTCTTCACTTAATTCACCATTAATGAATACCCATGTATTGATCGTACCTATGTAAGGAATATCTTCACGTTGCCAAGACTTCGAAACATCTACCGCGTTTCCGACACCCGCTGTCACGGCCACGACAATCGAGCCGAACTGTCCTTCATATTCTTCTACTTCAACGTGCTCCGGACTAACGGCAGTCATCATGGCGACTGTATCTGTCAAATGATAGCCAAGCGTTCGCAAGTATTCCGTGTTCTCGCGCTGTACATCATCGATCATATAATCCGCACGCACGCCTCGATTGACAAACGTCTTGTACCAACCAAGCCCCGCATTATGGACAGCGGAAGAAATCGTCTTCAGCGGTTGGCTTGATTGCAACAATACATGATCTTCTTGAATCGTTACGTCCGCTTTCTTTACACTGAATAGTTGCACCTTTTCTTGCAAGTTCGGCAACAGCGTCATTTGTGGCTTCGGCATTTCAGGATGGGGCTGTGTTTTGACGCGTGCATTGTATACGTGATGAATCTCTTGCTCGAGCACGACGTCTTGCGGTTCGCCGATTGATGCTACTTCCCCGTTCTTCAACAGCAATAGACGATCGCAATAAAGAGCGGCCAGATTGATGTCATGAAATACCGAAATGACTGTGATCCCTTTCTGCCTCGCTTGATTGCGGATCGTATCGAGCAATTGTTGCTGATGCGCGATGTCTAAATGGTTCGTCGGTTCATCCAATAATAAAATAGGAGCTTGCTGGGCGAGCGCTTGCGCAACAAATACGCGTTGTTGCTCGCCGCCAGATAATAATTCAATGGCGGTATTTTCATATCGCGTGACACCTGTATAGTTCATCGCTTCCTGCACTGCTCGCTCATCCAACTCCGACCAGCTCGAGAAAATCCCCGATTGATACGGATAACGACCGAGAGCAACAGTGTCTTTCACGCTATGAGAAAAGGCATGGGCATGGAGCTGCGGCAAGACGGCTACTTGCTGCGCGAATTGCTTTTGGGTATAGGCGCCAGAAGGTTTTCCTGCAATCATGACCTTCCCGCTTTGTTTCGGCAAAATTCCCGATATAATTTTCAATAACGTGGATTTCCCGCTACCATTCGGCCCTAAAATTCCGAGAACTTCTCCTTTTTCCACGTGGAACGACACATTTCGCACAATCGGTTCCTTGCCGTAGCCTCCCGATACGTTTTCCACTTGCAACATCTTCACATCGCTCCTTTTCTACGTTGTTTGTAAAAGATATAGGCAAACACCGGAGCGCCAATGAATGCTGTAATGACACCGACCGGTAATTCAGCCGGTGAAATAATCGTTCGTGCTACGAGATCGCAAATGATCAATAATGATGCACCGTTACATAATGATAACGGCAGTACATGACGGTGATCGGAGCCCCATAACATACGTGTCATATGGGGGACAACTAGGCCAACGAAGCCGATTGTTCCGGACACCGCAACAGCCGAGCCAGTTAATACCGATCCGCCTAGCAAAATCATCAATTTACGCTGTTTGACATTGACTCCAAGATGATGCGCACGTTCTTCACCGAATAATAAAGCGTTCAATTCGCGGCGATTAAGCCACAGCATGAATGAGCCGATGATGAAAAACGGCAAGACCATTACAATGTAATTCCAGCCACGCATCGATACGCTACCAAGAAGCCAACCAACAATCTGACGGAGTTCTTCTTGCGTCAACGCGATCATCAGCGACAACACAGAGCCGAGAAATGAACCGAAAATAATTCCTGTTAAAATAATAGTTTCCATTTTCATTGACCGGTCGACCATTCGAGCAAAACCGATCACTAAAAACATCGTCACTGCAGCACCGATCATACTAAATACAGGTAAGGTGAAAGCGCCAAGGACCGGCAGCGATATACCAAAAAAGAGTGTGATCACGGCGCCGACAGAGGCACCGGATGACACTCCGAGGGTGTAAGGATCAGCTAATGGGTTTTTCAGTAGCCCTTGAAAAGCAGCCCCTGAAATAGCCAATGAGGCACCGACGATTCCAGCCAGCAACACACGCGGCATACGAATCTTCCACAAAATATTACTTGCGGTCGTGTCCGATTGATCCCATAGCGTCTCTATTGGTATTTTCACTGTACCGATCGATACACCGAGCCAGATCGCCACAAGCAATGTGGCGATCGACACGACGTAGGCGAGAACGGTTTTATTCACCGAATACCTCAGGATAGATTGCTTTCGCAAACAATTCTAATCCGTCAGCTAAACGTGGACCTGTACGGCTTGTAATATCTTCATCCAGTTGAATGACTTGATCTTCTTTGATCGCAGTCACCGCATCAAAGCCGTCACGCGTTTTAATATTTTCTACGACATTTGGAACATAGCTATAGATCGCCAAAATCACATCCGGATTTTCATCTACAATCGTTTCAGGACTGATCATAATCCAGCCTTCTTCCGTCACAATGTTCTCAGCGTTAATGATATCCAAAAACTGCTGTGGGAATGTGCCTTTTCCTGCCGTATAGATTTCAGGTGCATCGGAGTTTTCAACGAACACGCGCTTCTTATCCGTGATATCTGCTGCTTTCTTTTCGATATCAGCAATTTTCGTTTTCATATCTTCGACGATTTGATTGGCTTCCGCATTTTTGTCCATGACTTCACCAATCATTTCAATCGTTTCATATGTCTCTTCAAATGTTCCTGCATTCTGTACGACGATCACAGGGATGCCTGCGTCACGAATTTGGTTCAATCCTTCTTCATTCGAGCCCATCATCATTTCATGTGCGAATACCGCTTCCGGTTGCAATGAAATCACTTTTTCTATGTTGACCGTAAAGTCCCCTACGGTATCAAGCTCCGTTACTTCTTTAGGATAATCATCGTTTTCTGTTACAGCGATGACTTGATCGCCAGCATCAATACCGAATAAAATTTCCGTGTTACTTGGAATTAATGAAATGACAGTTTCCGGCGCTTGTTCAAATGTAATTTCTTCGCCAATTGCATCTGTCAGGGTGTATGGGTAACTCGTTGTATCCGTTGACTCTTGTTCTGTTTTCGCTTCTTCACCCGCTTGGTTTTTATCTGCCGGTGTTTCTTCTTTTGTACTGTCGCTTCCGCATGCTGCAAGTAGTAGTACCGCAAGCATAGCCGTCAGCAGTAGTTGCCAAAACTTCTTCATGTGTGTTCCTCCTTCAATATGTGTGTTGCATTACGCAAGCCGCAGACATGAAAAAAACCCTCCGATAGTTCGAAGGATTAGGTGGGATGAAATCAATGCGTGATCTCTTCCATCACACCTATCCTCGTAGGTTGCTGCGGAACTTCATTTTCCAAAAAGGCAGGTGACCTGGCTTGTGCATCGCACGTACAGTGGCGGGACCGCATCGGATTTGAACCGATTTCGCTTTTCATCTCAATTTTCGAGAACCTTTTTAGAAGATATGTAATTATGATTTATTATAGCGATAATAGTGTTGGTTGTACAGGGGATAGGAGGAGTTTGGGTATGACATAGGGAGTGAGGCTCCAGCAGGGGGACGCTTTGCTGAGAGGCCTCGCGATGAGACCTCCCGAACGCGTCCGCCTGGAACGCTGCGAAACGTTGCCTTCCCCTTTCCCACCTCAAAATTTAATCACCCGTAAGCCCTTGAACCTCGCTCTCCATCACAGGATAGAAACACCAGTGAAGCGAAGTGCAAGGCGGCGACTCGGGGAGGATTAGCCCGATCAGGTGAGACCACTAAAGGAGCGTAGCGACTAGGGGGCTCACCGCGGGCCCTCCCAAACGCGTCCGCCTGGAACGTAGCGAAACGTTGCCTTACCTTTTCCAACCTCAAAATTTAATCACCCGTAAGCCCTTGAACTTCACTCTCTATCTCAAGAAAGAAACACCAGTGAAGCGAAGTGCAAGGCGGCGACTCGGGGAGGATTAGCCCGATCAGGTGAGACAACCAAAAGGAAGCGAAGCGACCTGGTTGGCTTACCGCGGGCCCTCCCGAAACGCGTCCGCCTGGAACATAGCGAAACGTTGCCTTCCCCTTTACCATTCATAAAGAAAAAGCCAAGCAGTAAACCCGCTTGGCCATTTTCGATATATTACATTCTTTCAGGTGCTTCAACGCCTACAAGTTTCAACGCGTTGGCAATCGTTGTTTTAGTAGCTGTAATCAATGCCAAACGTGCTTCGGAAAGGTCTTTGTTTTCCGGATCTAGCACCTTGTTCGCATTGTAGAAACTATGGAATGTAGCTGCTAGTTCCTGAATGTAAGTTGTCACGCGGTGCGGTGCGCGCATACGAGCCGAGTCGCTGATTAGTTTCGGGAAGTCACCGAGTTTCTTCAGTAGCTCTAACTCTTTTTCGTCTTGCAATAGCGTGACGTTTTCTGTTGACGCTTCTACATTCTGTTCTTTTGCCTGACGCAAGATCGAACAAATACGTGCGTGTGCGTATTGTGCGTAGTAGACAGGGTTTTCATTGGATTTGGATACGGCCAAATCTAAATCGAAGTCCATTTGTGCATCGCCTGAGCGCATCGCGAAGAAATAACGTACAGCGTCTAGTCCTACTTCTTCTACGAGTTCACGCAATGTGACGGCTTTTCCTGTGCGTTTGCTCATTTTGAATTTTTCTCCGTCTTTGTAAAGCTGAACCATTTGCGCCACTTCTACTTCAAGCGTGTCGCGGTCATAGCCAAGCGCCTGGATAGCTGCTTTCATACGTGGAATATATCCGTGGTGGTCTGCTCCCCAAATATTGATAAGTTTATCAAATCCACGACTCAGCTTGTCTTGGTGATAAGCAATGTCTGGCGTTAAGTATGTGAATGAACCGTCTTGTTTGATCAATACACGGTCTTTATCGTCGCCAAATGTAGTGGAACGGAACCAAGTAGCACCGTCTTCTTCAAAGACATGGCCATTTTCACGTAATTTATTGAGCGCAACATCGATTTTACCGTTGTTATATAGAGACGTTTCCGAGAACCAGTTGTCGAAATGAACGCGGAAGTCCGTCAAGTCTTTCTTTAGTTTATCCAGTTCGATATTCAAGCCGTGTTCACGGAAAAATGCAAGTCGCTCTTGTTCTGGAACATGGACATACTTGTCGCCGTATTGTTCGACGAGGCCTTTTGCGATCGTAATAATATCTGCGCCGCGATAGCCATCTTCTGGCATTTCTTTTTCCAATCCAAGTGCTTCGAAATAACGAACGTCGATCGATAACGCTAAATTATTTATTTGATTACCTGCATCATTGATATAGTATTCACGCGCTACGTCATAGCCTGCTTTGTCGAGAATATTACATAATGAATCTCCAAGGGATGCCCCACGTGCGTGTCCTAAGTGCAAATCGCCTGTTGGGTTCGCTGATACGAATTCAACTTGGATCTTCTGTTGCTGTCCGCTATCGGAACGTCCGTAGTCTGCTCCTTGATCCAGGACAGATTTCACGATATCCCCGAGGCTGTCTGTTTTCAAGCGGATATTGAGGAAGCCAGGTCCAGCGATTTCAATGGAGTCGATTGCGGTGTTCTTCGTATCGAGGTGCTCTAAAATACTTTCCGCAATTGCACGTGGCGGCTTTTTCGCTAGTTTTGTCAACTGCATAGCGATATTCGCTGCATAATCTCCGTTCTCTTTACTTCTTGGTGATTCCAATTTAATGTCGGGAATATCTGCACTTTCGACTAGTTGCGCTTTCTCAATGGCTTGGTGCAATGCTTCTTTAATTTCATGTTGAATCTGCTCTACTGCATTCATTGTGTTACCTCCGAGTAGGTTATTGTCAAATGGTATTTCCCTAATAAGCTTTCTTCTGAATGTAAGTCGTACGCTACCGTAAAGCGTCCAGGAACCCACTCCAGTTGATTGGTATAAACGGCTAAATCCATAACTGCAGGGCCATTACCGTACGTGCCGAGGCGCATATCGTCTTGTCTGAACGGCAATCGCATCTGCACGCCGCCTTTACGCATGATGAAGGCATCTTCAGCATGTAATTTCACGGTCGTTCGGACTACTGGCATTCCTTCTGTTCGTTCTTCAAACAATAAATAGGCCTGTCCTTTTTTCTCAATGAGTTCTCCAGTTGCCTGCATCGTATGCGTTTCCGCTTGCTGGTCTGGATGTTGAATAACGGAACGGAGCTGAACTTCCATTTTTGGCGCTTCCATTCGTTCACCGCCTTAAGTAAATAGATTCACTCATTATACACTTCTTCCGGCACCAGTTTCAATGTTACACGTCTAAACTTTTCCTACAGTCCGTTTAATCCGTCCATAACCGTCCCATACTGTCAAAAGATACTGAATGGAACGGGATGTGATGAGCAATGAAACGTACCGATTATATAAAGTCCACTAATAGAAAAAGGTGGAAAAAGATTGTATTATCCCTGTCGATCACGTCGATAGCCGCGATCGTGACTGTCTTAATCGCCCTTCGAATATATGCCCAAGTACTTGGTGCCCCTTCATTGAGCGTACCAAAGGCTTCATTGTTCCTCGATCATAGTGGGCATCAGATCGGGGATCACTTTTCACAACATAGACGGTATTGGATGAAGCTGTCCGATATATCCCCTTTTCTGACAGATGCTTTTGTAGCAACAGAAGATAAGAAATTTTATTCGCATAATGGATTTGATTATAAACGACTTGCCGGTGCCATTCTGAAGGACGTTAAAACGATGAGCAAGGCGCAAGGTGCGAGTACGATTACCATGCAATATGCGCGGAATCTGTATTTAACACACGAAAAGTCTTGGACACGAAAAATCCATGAGGCGCTGTTTGCTTATCGCCTCGAAATTTTCTATGACAAGGATACGATTTTGGAAGGTTATTTAAATACTGTCTACTTCGGTCATGGAATGTACGGTGTGGAAGCGGCCAGCCGGTTTTATTTTTCTAAAGCCGCGAAAGAGCTGACATTGGAAGAGGCCGCCACGATTGCAGCAATCGCAAAAGGTCCTTCCATTTATTCACCTCTTGATAATCCCGAGAATTCACGCAACCGCCAACTGCTCGTACTCGATCAAATGGAGCAATATGATTATATTTCAACTGCGCAAAAGGAACGCGCGGTGGAGGAGAGAATTGTGCTAAAAACAGAGAGTTGGAAAGATATGAAGCAAGTGGCTCCTTATTTTTTGGATGCTGCATGGCAACAGGCGGAAGATATCCTCGCGTCTAAAGGCCGTGTACCCGCAGAAGGTGGCTGGCAAATCCGAACGACGTTGAATCAACAGCACCAGCAAGCCGCGGAACAAGCCATTAAACAAGCGATGCCTGCAAATGACCTGCAAGTTGGATTCATCTCCATGGCTGCAGACACGGGTTTCGTCACGTCGATGGTAGGTGGAGTGGATTTTGGCGACAGCTCCTTTAACCGAGTGACTCAAGCGAAACGTCAGCCAGGGTCTGCAATGAAGCCGATCCTCTATGCGGCAGCAATGGAAAAAGGCATGAGCCCGTTAACCTTCATGACGGCCGAAAAGACACTGTTTACCTATGATGACGGTCGTTCGACATATGAGCCGAGCAATATTAACGGGGAGTTTGCGGTGAAGCCGATTTCATTGGCACAGGCGATTGCCATTTCAGATAATATCTATGCAGTCAAGACGCTTGAGCAAGTCGGTTACAAGCCGTACACAAAAATGGCGCAACGGCTAGGCATCGATGTGGCATTTCCCGAATCTCCAGCGGTCGCGCTTGGAACATCCGATGTGACATTGTACGAGATGACGACAGCGTATAATCGTATTGCGTCAAAAGGTAAACAAGTCGAACCTCAAATGATTCTATCGATTACAGATGCGAACGGAAAACTGGTCTATGAACATCCTTCGAAAAAACCGAAGCAAGCGATGTCGGAACAAGACGCATTTGTGCTAACGCATTTGATGACGGGGATGTTCGACCCTGTCTTCAATGACTATTTAACCTCTACAGGCTTGTCGATGCGACCGAAACAAACGCGGACTTATGCAGCGAAGTCCGGAACGACGATTTCGGATCAATATTTGATTGGATTCTCGCCCACATTAACAGCGGGCATTTGGACAGGCTTTGACCGCGGCAAGCAACTCGAAAATTTGGAGGATAAATCCGTTTCGAAAAAGGTATGGATTGATTTCATGGAAGCGGCACACGAAGGAACAGCCCCACAACCATTCCTCCCCCCTTCTGGCGTGCAAGGCGTCATTGTGGATATCGAAACCGGCGGGATTGCGGTCAATGAATGTGCAAAGCAACGGTTGATCTATGTGAAGGATAAAGATGTGCCGAAGAAATTATGCACGGATCGCTCGTTGAGAGAACAACATTCCGGAGAAGAGGAAAATTCTAAAATGGAGTTATTCCCGTTTTCATTTTTTGAGTGATTTGAAGCATTCGGGGTATGAGCGGGTAGCGGGGATGATAGAGCGGTTAGCGCTGGAGTATGAGCGAACGCACGTTGGTATAGAGCGCTTAACGACGGACTATGAGCGAACTCACGCTGGCATAGAGCGCTTAACGATGGACTATGAGCGATCGCGCGCCAACATAGAGCGCTTAACGACGGACTATGAGCGATCGCGCGCCAACATAGAGCGCTTAACGACGGACTATGAGCGAACACACGCCGGCATAGAGCGCTTAACGATGGACTATGAGCGATCGCGCGCCAACATAGAGCGCGTAGCGACAAACTATGAGCGAACACACACCTGCATAGAGCGCTCAGCCATAAACTATGAGCACTTGAAGTATATTTCACTCACCAAATACCCATTGAAAAAAGCCCCGTTCTCCGTATCCGCGGAGAGCGAGGCTTTTTTGACCGTTATGTAGTGATCGAATGAATCTTCACTGCTTGGGTTTGTGGTTTCATCAAACGACTGTCTATATAGCGGGTGTCCTAGATTACAGCGCAAAGCTGTATGTTTAGTTTACTTCCTTTGATGCAGACATTCAACCTCAAAGAGGACGTAATGCAAATTGTCACATTTTTGACGCATTTGACGAGAATTGTACTTTTCAATTATCCCGTTTTACGTCTAACTCTGTACGCAAACCTTCGTGTAATTCAGGTGTACTGCGTTCCCACAGTTCTGCGTTATGTGATATCAGAAAGTCCTTAAGAATTTTTTTCGAACGATCGTCCATATCGTCTACGATAATTTGACGTTTCATAGATTTGTCCATACGGTTGACGTGGTCTGCAAGTAACTTATAGCCGCGTCTCTTTTCACGGTTGACGACCATTTCACAAGCTGTGATTCCTGCGTAATACGGACCTTCCTCACGGTAATCAATTGTCACCCAAACGAGCCAGTATGGTTTGCCGCCTTCAGAATCTTTGCGATCCGTTGTGAATTTAATTCCTCGTTCCGTATCACTACGGGCATGCATAGCACCCATTTCCACTTGCGCCGTACCCGCTTCTACATCGATGATCACAGGCGAGATGTTTTCTAATGATAACGAACCTATGCCGAATCCTTTGTGTCCATCTGTTGGGTCATTTTTTATTATCGTAAAGCCTAACTTTGGTTTTGAATTTTGCTCACTTGCCATGTAAATCGCCCTCCGTCTCTGTTATTATATGTACTATACCTGAATTTTCTGCTAAGGAGGAAACAAAATGCCATACGTTACTGTAAAAATGCTTGAAGGCCGCACTGATGAACAAAAACGTGCATTATGTGAAAAAGTTACGCAAGCCGTTGTAGAAACGACTGGTGCTACTACTGATAGCGTAACAGTTTTCATTGAAGAAATGCCAAAAAATCATCTTTTTAAAAATGGGAAACTTATGAGTGACCAGTAAAATCAGCAAAAGGATTCTCATCGTGAGAATCCTTTTTACTTGATCCATTTAACTGACTGAACTCACTTGCATCTCTTCGATGAAGGCAAAAGCTTGATCCATTTCCTGATCAGTAAAATTCAATTTGTTTTTCACGATACGTACTTTAGCAATTTGATCTTCTTTGTCCAGCTGATCGAAAAATAGCAATGTGGAGACCAATTCCAAAAAGCGTGATGACTTTTCATTTAATCGTTCGATACATTTTGGCAACTGTTCTTTCGGTGCTTCTGCTGTGGTAAGGAATTTCGATCCTTCATCCGTCACTTGATAGCAATATTGCTTATACGAACCCTTGTCCTCGAAACGTTCAGCCAAAAAGCCCATTTCACACAATTCTTCCACTCGCAATGTCAGTTCTTCCGAATAAGGACCATACATATGGAGCTCATATTTCTCGGCAAACGGGAAATTCATTTTCTTCAATATATAAACCATCTTCTGCATTTTCTTACGGCCATTTACTTCATTCGCCAACGATATAAACTGAACGATTTTTGCATGCTCTTGCAGCAAGTCCCGCAACCCCTCTCTTAACCTCTTAACAATTCCAAAATCTTCTCATGCAACGGGTTTCCATCTACTAACAAGTCTTCAGGATAATAAATTTTATGATCTGTTCTGCGTTTTCCTGATATCGCTTCGACCACATCGGACATTCGCGACAGTTCACGCAAATCGCCATTTTCTAGTTGTAAATAAATCGGCACACGTTCATTCTCTTCACCTGGACGATAAAAGTCATAAGGTAAGTCTGATGAAGAATCCGTCACTAAATAATAGTCAGGATCGAGTCCTGCTTCTTTAAACAATGTAATAAGTTCACCGAATTTCATATATTGCACTGCAGGATCGAACTCGGCATATTGAAACAACCGTCTATTCACGAAGCGATCGCACAAATCCGCTAAAATCGTGTCATCTTCTTCCATCCACATCTGGAAATACGTCAATAACACGCCCTCATCAAGAGCTATATACTCTTTCAATTTGAACTCTTGTGCAAAAAACGAAATGAAGTGCACGGGTTCTTGCTTAAATGCATACCCCGTTTCGAATAAATATTTCGCTCTGTGTAAAATTTTTATCAGAATCACTTCTGCACTTCGCGACACTGGGTGGAAATACACTTGCCAGTACATCTGATAGCGGCTCATGATATAGTCTTCCACCGCATGCATGCCGCTATGCTTGATGACTACTTGGTCTTCAGTCGGGCGCATGACACGCAAAATCCGTTCCATGTCGAAATGGCCGTAGGAAACGCCTGTGTAATATGCATCGCGTTGAAGATAATCCATACGGTCTGCGTCGATTTGACTGGAAATCAAGCTGACGACCAGTTTATCGGGATACGTTTTGTCGATAACATCCGCCACTTTTTGAGGGAAATCTGGCGACACACGACGCAGCACTTCATGGACTTCTGTCTGTTCCAATAAAATTTGCTGGGTGAATTGTTCGTGATCCAGATTGAATACTTTTTCAAATGCGTGGGAGAACGGCCCGTGTCCTAGATCATGCAATAGTGCGGCACAAAGTGCGACGAGCCGCTGTTCTTCGTCCCATTCTTCACGCCCACTGAAGCCATCATCGAGAATTCGTCTGACGATTTCATAGACACCGAGCGAATGCTGGAAGCGGCTGTGTTCTGCGCCGTGGAACACTAAGTAGGTGGTGCCAAGCTGGCGAATTCTGCGCAGACGCTGGAACTCGCGTGTGTTGACGAGGTCCCATATTACGCGATCTCTTACATGTATGTAGCGATGCACGGGGTCTTTAAACACTTTTTCTTCGGGCAGTTTTTCGTTTTGGTACGCCATGTCGTCACCTCATCCTTCATTCGTTCCAGTATAACAAAAAACGACGTGACGCGACATAGTACACTATGACGGATTTTAAACGGTTGATGATGAAACGTGTTTATAAACGTGAAGGACTTAGTGTCTACTTGGGGATGGAAGCTCCAGTTGGGGGACGCTTTCCCATGGGCCCGCGGTGAGCCAACTAGTCACTGCGTTCCTTTAGTTGTCTCACCTGATCGGGCTGATCCATCGGGAGTCGCCCCCAATTTCCGCTTCCATCCTACTTATTGAGTGGTGGTACTTAGATCACTCACTGTAGCTAATATGTAAGATATTATTTTGGCTAAACTTATTCAAGTTCAAAATAGATTACAAACCTAACTTCCATGCACAACAAAATGTAACACCTACTCGCATTGCAAGGGATTGGCGTCCCAAAGGATCAGCCCGACAGAAGAGACAACCAAGGGAGCTTGCGACTGGTTGGCTCGCCGCGGGCTCTCAGTAAAAGCGTCCCCTCCGAAGCGCAAATCCCCTCCCCAACACCTTGTCAGCCTACCCCCACTCACTTTACTTAACTCCTACTCACCCAAAATAAACGCCCATTTTATTACCATCTTCATAGAATTTTGTGACTCTCTGAATAAAAGATTCGTTTCGTGGTCATAATGGCAGTAGAAAGAGAGTACAAGACAGGAGGCATGGAGATGGTGAAAGTTAGACAAGACGCTTGGTTAGAACAAGACGATGAATTATTGGCAGAGACGGTGCTACGACATGTAAGAGAAGGAAGTACACAGTTAGGTGCATTTGAGGAAGTAGGTGACGCACTGAACCGAACAGCGGCAGCTTGTGGGTTCAGATGGAATGCCGTCGTGCGAAGAGACTACGAGGGTGAACTCTCTGAAGCGAAGAAAGAGAGAAAGCAAACGTTACGTGTACTAGGTACAGATTTTAAAAGACGTAACCAACAAATGTATAACCCCGAGACAGGCGCAGATGGTCAGGAGAAAATCCAAGTTCCACTATCCGCCCTATCACTCGATACGGTCATTGCCTATTTAATTCGCATGCATCATAACGGCGGTGCGGATACGGATGCTCTGCGATGGAGACAGACGGCAAAAACAGCGACGGAACAAATGAAATCGCTAGAAGCGCAAATTGAAGATCTGAAAAAAGAGAATAGAACGTTGAAAGATGATTATGAGCAATTCGTCCAAATCATGAATCGTGCACGTCGATTAATCGCTTTGAATGAAGAAAGTGAGCACGTCGCACCGTTGTTTAAAATGGAACCGAATGGGAATTTAATCACATCAAAAGAGCCGCCAATCAATAACTGATTGGCAGCTTTTTTTCGTACTATGATAACATCTTTTGATTGCGTTCAAAGACACGTTGCAAATAAAATCCGTACAATTCCATTTCCTCGTCTGTTAACCCACCGTGACGCACATCTTCCGTCAACGAACGCAATACTATTTGCAGACGAATAACGATTTCATTGACCGTCAATTGTGTATCCAGAATTTCCGATAATGACGCCATTGTATCCGGTTGGATCACAGGATAGCTGAATTTCGTCTGCTGACCCTGTAAGCCTTTGTCATAAACTTCACGAATTAATTTTGCGCGTTCGGAACCACTGCCTTCAATGCATAAATACACTTGCACAGCGACTCCTTGACGCAGACGCCGTTGAGAAACCCCTGCGAATTTCTTGCCATCGACACTTAAATCATACGATCCAGGACAATAAGATCCGACAATTTCATAGGCTTCTATCCGTTCGCCAAGTTCAGGAAATAATAGCTGAACTAGTGATAACATCGCTTCGTAGCCTACCGGAATATCAATTGAAGACTTTTGTTCAGAAAAGATTAAGGAGATATTTAATATCCCTTCATCTAGCACGACTGCAAGACCGCCCGAATTGCGGACGATTGAACGATAGCCGTGTCGCTCGATTCCTTCCATCGCTTGTTGAATGAACGGCATCCGATGATCTTGAATACCTAACACGATTGTCTTGTCGTGTACCCATGTCCTGACAACCGGTACACTTTGTCGCTGTCCAACTAATTGGCATAACGTATCATCCATAGCGAATGATTCGAGTGCGGAACGATTACGTGCTGAAATCGATTCGTCGATGAAACGCCAAGCTGGTTGATTTAGTAAACGTTTATCTTGTGACATCTCTAGCTCTCCTATAGTGAGTGATCTGGATTATATGTAGACGGTTCACAAACTACGAGCCTGTCATGATAAGCTCTGAGCTGCCGTGATGATTGATAGTTTGTAGACATCTTCCGCAGAACAGCCGCGTGACAAGTCGTTGACAGGGCCATTCAAGCCTTGAAGGATTGGACCGATTGCTTCATAGCCACCCAGACGTTCTGTCAATTTGTAGCCGATGTTTCCAGCATCGAGTGTCGGGAAAATAAAGACGTTTGCATCGCCTTTGATGACAGATTCGGGCGCTTTTTTCGCTGCTACACTGGGTACATACGCTGCATCAAATTGAAATTCTCCATCAATCAATAGATCAGGTGCTAATTCTTTAGCAATTCTAGCCGCCTCCACTACTTTTTCCGTCTCTTCTGTCACAGCAGAACCTTTAGTAGAGAATGAAAGCATGGCAACGCGCGGATCAATGCCGAATGCTTTTGCAGTTTTCGTACTTTCCACAGCGATTTCAGCCAACTCTTTAGCGGAAGGATTCACAGTAATGGCACAGTCTGCAAAAATTAGACGCTCTTCTGCTTTCATCATAATGAAAGCACCGCTAGTTTTTGAAATGCCAGGCTTCGTCTTGATGATTTGCAATGCCGGACGAACTGTATCCGCCGTCGAATGGGCAGCTCCGCTCACCAAACCGTCTACACGTCCTGTATAGATTAGCATAGTTCCGAAATAGTTTACATCTTTCAATTGCTCGCGCGCTTGCTCAATTGTAGCTTTTCCTGCACGCCGTTCAACGAATTTCTCCGCCAGTTCTTCAAAATAGGAAGCGTTTGCAGGATCAATCAGCTTAATTTCAGAAATATCGAAGCCACTATCTTTTGCTGCTTTATTTACCGCTTCTTCATTACCTAATAAAACTGGTGTAATAATCCCCTCTTGTTGAAGATGTACAGCTGCTTCTAGTATTCTAACGTCTTCCCCTTCAGGTAATACAATCGTCTTTCCCTTACCTTCCAACGTTTTACGAATACCTTCAAAAAGATCTGCCATATGTAATTCCCACCCTTTGTTATATTTTCCTATTCATCATACCTGAAAAGACAAATTAATACACTATGAATCCTTAAGTTTTCAGACAACTGTCAACTAGCTATTCGTTTTTGTAATGTATGTCGTGGGTCTTACCTTATTCCTTAACGAGCAAAGACTGTTTATGATACACTTAAAGTAGAAACTACTTTAATTTAAAAGGAGACTGAATTCAAGTGAATGAAGCAGCTATTACATTAGACGGTTGGTATGTACTTCACGATTTTCGCACGATGGACTGGGCTTCTTGGAAAATGATTTCAAAAGAAGAGCGCCAGGCAGCAGTCAATGAATTCCTAACATTTTTGGAGCGTATACAAGAAGCGGATGAGGCTAAAACAGGTAGTCACGCGTTTTATACAGTAGTTGGCCAAAAGGCAGACTTCATGCTAATGACATTACGTCCTACAATGGATGAACTTCAGCAGTTGGAAGCGGAATTCAATAAGTTAACCATTGCGGATTACACAATCCCAGCGTATTCTTATGTGTCGGTAGTCGAGTTATCAAATTACCTAGCAGGTGAATCTGACGAAGATCCATATCAGAACCCATATGTACGCGGACGCTTGTATCCTGAATTACCACGTAGCCAATATGTTTGTTTCTATCCAATGGACAAGAAGCGCGAAGGCGAAGACAATTGGTACATGCTCGACATGGACAACCGCAAAAGTTTAATGCGCAGCCACGGCATGATTGGCCGCGGATATGCAGGTAAAGTGAAGCAAATCATTTCCGGATCCGTCGGCTTTGATGATTACGAGTGGGGCGTCACGTTGTTCTCTGATGACATATTGCAGTTCAAGAAGCTCGTCTATGAAATGCGTTTTGACGAAGTCAGTGCACGTTACGGCGTATTTGGCTCATTCTTCATCGGTACGATTTTAGACGCGGACAAGCGCGCAGCATTTTTTGAAGTATAATACGTTTAGACCTAAGCCGCGAATGAAATAATTCGCGGCTTTTTTGTGCGCAACGTTACCTTCCCCAGACCTTGAATTCTCCATTCCAATTCACAATAGAAACACTAGTGAAGCGAAGTGGAAGGCGGCGACTCGGGGAGGATCAGCTCGACAGGTAAGACAACCAAAAGGAAGCGAAGCGACCTGGTTGGCTTACCGCGAGCCCTCCCGAACGCGTCCGCCTGGAACGTAGCGTAACGCTACCTTCCCCCAGACCTTGAACTCCCCATTCCAATTCACAATAAAAACACTAGTGAAGCGAAGTGGAGGGCGGCGACTCGGGGAGGATCAGCTCGACAGGTAAGACAACCAATAGGAAGCGAAGCGACCTGGTTGGCTTACCGCGGGCCCTCCCGAACGCGTCCGCCTGGAACGTAGCGTAACGCTACCTTCACTCAGACCTTGAATTCCCCATTCCAATTCACAATAGAAACACTAGTGAAGCGAAGTGGAAGGCGGCGACTCGGGGAGGATCAGCTCGACAGGTAAGACAACCAAAAGGAAGCGAAGCGACCTGGTTGGCTTACCGCGGGCCCTCCCGAACGCGTCCGCCTGGAACGCAGCGTAACGTTACCTTCCCCCAGCACTCGAACTCCTCTCCAAAAAACATCATTCATACCCACCACCCTTCCAACATAAGATACAACCAAGGGGGTTTTGCTTTAGCTGTCATCGCGACAAAAAAAGGGAATAAAAGCGCTTGCCCGTTTCACACAGGCTACTTCAGCACGAAACGCACCTTTCCCTCGCCCAACAAGACTGCCCGCAAGTAAAACTAACAGATCTGGAGAGGATGTTGAAATGGTTCAATATTATTGGAATCCTGGCTATGCCCAGCAACAAATGGTACCACCACAAACAAATATACAGGGGAACGTACCAACTACACCTTTTAGAGAACAGTCGTACATCGAGAATATTTTACGGCTTAACAGAGGAAAACCCGGCGTCTTTCATTTTTCATTCGAGCATGCGGTAGAAGCAGGCAAAAACACGATAGCTATCACAGGTATGGTAGAAGCTGCAGGACGCGATCACGTCATCCTCAGCCAAGCCAATACAGGGCGACGCTATTTATTCCCTATGATCTACTTCGATTATGCGGAGTTCCCAGAGGAATTAAATTACTTCGACCAAACGCCATAAGAAAAAACCGCTCACCTTGAGCGGTTTTCCTTTGTTATCTTCCGAATTTCACTGCCGCAATGATCAACATAATCCATCCCGCGATGAATGCAACTCCACCAATCGGTGTGATAGCGCCAAGAATTCCGATTCCAGACAAGCTGAGTACATACAGGCTTCCTGAGAAAATAACGATACCAGCTAGAATTAAATAGCCAGCCCATGATAGTTGCGTCGATGGTCCAAGCAATGCGTTGCTCATCAAAATACCGATTGCGAGTAATGCAATCGCATGGAACATCTGGTATTGTACCGCGGTTTCCCAGACGGCTAAGTAATGTTCGGACAGACGATCTTTCAATGCGTGTGCACCAAACGCCCCAAACCCAACTGCAATCGCGGCATTAATAGCTCCTGCAATAATAAAAAACGGCATAATTATTCCTTCTTTCTAACGAATATTGTATACCCTGTTTCCAGTCTACCATAGTAAAACACGTAGACATGACAGGTGTTTGAACGGTTTGTGGCGCTATTAAAAATCAAATAACGACTCACCGTTGGCATCTTCTTCACGTAATGGTTGCTCGCTCAGTGACGTAATCGGCGTTGCATGTACAGTGCTCATTTGTATAGCTTGCGGGATGGCCGGTGCAGAAGGTCTGTCATCACCGAGCATCAAATTACATAACGTCCGCACAGCATAAATGGCTTCTCTTCGCGTCGCCTCATTCTGTGTTTGTTTCGCCAAGCGTACTTGTTGCTCCATTTCTCCAAGCAATTGTGCAGCTGTGATCATCGCATTTTCATCCCCTTTTTCGGTTCGAATTTCATACACTCCATACCAGAAGAGCGCTTTACCACTATAGATGGCAACATTTTCGTCTTGAATCCATATGCCTTACAGCCCCGCGGACTTGCCGGGTCCCAAGTTGTATAAAAGAAGATACAGTCGAAGCAATTGACTGCCATCGTACACATCCTTTCTAGTTATTCACTTGGTAGTTTTCGCCCAATCAATTGGCTCTCTTCCCCACTTGCGTAAATAGTCATTCGTTTTAGAAAACGGCTTACTGCCAAAGAATCCTCTAGATGCACTGAAAGGACTCGGATGAGGCGATTCGATAATGGCATGACGTCTGCGATTGATCAATGCCGCTTTTTCTTGCGCATGTCTTCCCCATAAAATGAAAACAATTGGTGCACTGCGCATCGACAGTTTACGAATGACTTCGTCCGTAAAGAGTTCCCAACCTTTTCCGCGATGCGAAGCAGCTGCTCCTTCGCGCACAGTCAATACCGTATTCAATAATAATACACCTTGTTCGGCCCATCCTGTCAATATTCCTTCAGTCGGAACATCCATTCCAATATCTGATGATAGCTCTTTAAAGATATTGCGTAAACTTGGTGGCACTTTCACGCCAGGCTGCACAGAAAAACTCATACCATGAGCTTGTTTGGGCCCATGATACGGATCTTGGCCCAAAATCACGACTTTGACATCCTGAAAAGGCGTCAGTTTAAAAGCTGTCCACATATCAGACATTTGTGGATAGATGATGTGATTTGTGTATTCTTCGCGAAGAAAAGTACGCAGCTCCTGATAATACGGTTTATCGAATTCATCTTTTAATATGTGATCCCAATCATTACGAAATTCTGCTACCATATGCATCACTCCTTAAATTCAATATCTAGTTGATAGCCTGCAAATGAAAACATATCTTTTAGTGTTTTTACTGCATTTTTCTCTGCGGATTCCAGGACACCTTGTTCGGATGCCTCTTCCATTATTAGCGTTTTGGCTTCATTCGCTAATTCATAGCCTTCTTTAATGTCTGCTTTTCCACGAAATAATCCTTCTACAGAATAGACTTCCACTTTATCGAAATACAATTCCGCACCACCGACGAATTCAGCTTTTGGTATCGTCAGCTCAATACGTTTCTCTTCTTCGTCCACTTGCATATCCTGCTCGGTGATTTCACTTAGATCAATTCCGGCCTTGATTGAACCTGGAATGACCACTAATAAATTCCGCTTCGTTCCAGGAAAATTAACACCGATGTTTTTACCGAACAATTCATTGTCAGTACGTTTGACGAGCACTTTCGTATAAGCTTCCGCCGTTGTCAGTTCCTGTAGCTCTTGGACACGCTCGACAAATGCCGTCTTTTGTTCTGAAAAAGTAGAGCCCAGTTGCATTAAATAAAAGCCTGCGATTGGCAGGGTAATAAGTGCGGCGACCAATAGTACAATTAATAAAATATATGTTGTTCTCCACGAAGACCATAAAGTAAAGGCGAGTTCGAGAATTCCTCCTCTTCGCTTCCGTTTGGTCTTTTTCCGTCCAGTGAATGTCACAGCGGCTTGAGCATCAGCCTTCGTCCAATCTTTCTTCTCTCTCTTAGACGATTCATGCTTACTCATGGCTCACATCCTCTCGTATGATCCAACACTCCGCTTCTATTTGTACGTTCTGTAGAATAATAGGTTTCAATGGCAAAACCTGTACGTATTACAAGCTTCCTAGACTTTCATCATACCCGAGTTGTTTGTATTTCGACAATTAGTTGTATACTATACGTAACAACAAAATTTAGTAGGCAAAGGAGACGTTTTATTATGTCATTGAAGAAAACCTTAACGATTGCAGGCTCGGATACATCAGGCGGTGCAGGTATTCAGGCGGATTTAAAAACTTTTCAGGAGCACGGTACGTATGGCATGACGGCAGTGACAGTGGTTGTCACGATGGATCCCGATCAAAATTGGTCACATAATGTTTATTCATTGCCAATCGATGTCGTAAAAGCACAATTGAAAACGGCATTGTCTACTGGAGTCGATGCTATCAAAACAGGCATGTTGAGTACAGAAGAAGTCATTCAAACGGCAGGTCAGGCAATTGATGAATCCGGTTTGGATCACGTGGTGATCGACCCTGTTATGGTGTGTAAAGGGGAAGATGAAGTATTGAATCCCGGCAATACGGATGCGATGATTACATATCTCCTGCCAAAAGCAGAAATCGTTACGCCGAACTTATTCGAAGCGGGACAATTAGCTTCTATGAAAACACCGAAAACAATCGAAGACATGAAAGTAGCAGCACAGAAAATTCATGAACTCGGTGCACGTAATGTCGTGATCAAAGGTGGTAAACAACTCGATCATGAAGAAGCAGTGGATTTATTCTACGATGGATTGACGTATACATTACTCAAATCAAAAAGATCTGATACGTATCATAATCATGGTGCGGGCTGTACATTTGCAGCCGCTATCACAGCCAATTTGGCGAATGGCTTGTCGATTAAAGACGCGGTTATTCAAGCGAAGCAGTTTGTCACAGCAGCAATCGCACACGGCTGGAAGCTTAATGAGTATGTAGGACCTGTCATGCACGGTGCGAAAAATCAGTTCGACGTGCCACAGGTAGAACTGCAGGAAGTATAACACATGCGTAAAAGGTGCACTCCGACCTTTAGTGAGCCGTCTAATCGCATTCAAACCGCAATATCTATATACTACTTAAATAGAAAGATTGCAGCGAAATGACTGCAAGATTTAGGAGGATGAGTATGGAATCTGTTGACGTGAAACATTTACAAGAGTTACTGAACTCCTTTGCCAATAAAGATGTCTACATACATTTGGAAACGACAAATGGATCGTATGCTTCACATTTCCAAGAAGGATTTTTCAATGCGGGCGCGTTTATTCGTAATGTCATTATCCGTTACGAACTTGGCAAAGTGGCAGGCGAATCTCCGCACCGTGTCGGTCTGAAGTTGCCGAGTGGCTGGATTTATGCACAAGGGATCACACATTATACAGTCGACGAGCATAATCGTTTACTGATGGCGGGACTTGGACCTGACGGAAAGCTTGCGGTAGCGCTTGAAATCAGTGAAACGCCATTTGCTTATTAAGAAGGGAGATTATTTGATGTTGCAAAAAGAACGACATGTACTCGTTGTATTCCCTCATCCCGATGACGAATCATTCGGCAC
The DNA here is from genome assembly GCF_002743235.1 of Sporosarcina sp. P25. Classification (NCBI taxonomy): domain Bacteria; kingdom Bacillati; phylum Bacillota; class Bacilli; order Caryophanales; family Caryophanaceae; genus Sporosarcina; species Sporosarcina sp. P25. The sequence continues at coordinate 26,034 of NZ_PDYV01000001.1, read as the reverse complement.
CGCCGGAACGATTGCAGAATATATTGAAATGGGCGTACCTGTGACGTATGCTTGCTTGACACTCGGCGAAATGGGTAGAAATCTCGGTAATCCTCCTTTCGCAAACCGCGAGACGCTTCCACAAATCCGGAAACAAGAATTGCTGGATGCGTGTGATGCGATGGGATTGACAGATTTACGCATGATGGGACTTCGCGACAAAACGATAGAATTTGAAGATCCTGAAAAACTGGTTAACATGATGACTGATCTCATTGATGAATTACATCCTTCTTTAGTCATCTCATTCCACCCGACGCTTGCTGTACATCCCGACCACAACGCAACAGGCGTGGCTGTGATTGAAGCGATGAGCCGTATACTGGAAGCGAATCGGCCGCTACTGTATATGAAAGCATTCGATAATGATACGTTGAATCAACTTGGTGAACCGCATGTTGTGCACCATACACCTAACGTAGCAGATAAAAAGATTGCCGCATTACGCGCACATGCCTCCCAGACGGTTTGGATGTTACCCGACATGGAAAAACGATGGGCTGCAAACGATCAGGATGCACTTGACTGGTTGTATAATGAAGCCTTTTATATTCATAAATTCAAGTAAAAAACCGCAAATTTGCGGTTTTTTTTATATCTTATACAAAATCATTTCTCTTCAATTGCTTTAATAAACGCATATAAATCCTGCAACTTCTTCTCGAACGCTTCCACGTTTAACGCACGGTCCATTTGAATTCTTGCGCTGTTTTGTGATTGCACAGCGGCTTGCATCTGACTTCCCGCTTCTCCAATCACCGTTTGATAACGACGTCGTATATCGTCAATTTGCTTTTCCGCTTCTTCATCTTCTGCACATAACGGCACGATATCGACCAATTCATCACGCGGACTTTCTGCATCGTAGGCATGGGGTTGCGTCGAATCAAACAGACACACCGATAACTCCGGAAACAGTACTAAATCGATACTTGCCGGATCCAATCCGCACCAACCGTACAGCACATCTAGCCCACGTCGCTGTGCTTCGTCTCCTAACGCTCGCATCATCGTCGACTTGCCTGTGCCCGGTAAACCCTTGATCAGAAAGCGACGTTTCGTACGTTTCGTGATAGACGGGATGAAGTCATGTGCGCTGCCAGCTGACAATGAACCGACAATCCGATGCGAGACATGGGCCGGTTTCGTTAGTTCAATCGTTCCAAATAATTGTTGCTTTAATTCTTCCGTAATTTCTTCGTGGCGAGGCCAATCCATTCGGGCAATATTAACTACTTCCCATTCATCATGAATCGCTTTTGCTCGTTTTAACTCTTTCAACGATTGACTAAAACGTGATCTTTCTTCTTTCAACAAAGCACTTACTTCGTCATGCCGTTCGAGTAGCTGATCTAGGTGATAGACGTCATAGAAACAAAAGACTTTATGGCGTTTGCCAAGATCTGTCGGCTCGAATGAAATCGGATGGGATGCCTGCAAGATGAACAGTTCCAGTCCTTTAACGAAAAGTGCATCGGTTTTATCCACATGGCCAGGATTCATGAATCTATCCACACTATAGCCCCTATTGACGAAGTAAACCGCCAAGTCATTGAACACTTGTGATAAGGAATGCGTAGGCAAACACTTCAAAAATATGGTCTTCTTTGATTCCACGAGCAACTCCTCATATTTATGCTGCACGCCTTGTCCTGTATAAGCCGTTCCCATATATTCTGTAATATGTCCGTATATATTGACCATCCTTTCTTTCTTCATTTCATCATATGTATAGGTAAATAAAAAAAGCACAGCCGAGTGGGCTTATGCTCCTTTATAGTGTAATAAAACTTTTTCGTCTGTTTGATGCGTGATCTTCAATAACATTTTCTTGCATTGTGGTAAGGCGATCTGAATGATTTGACCAGTGAATAGGACGACAACCAATGTACCAATTCCTACTGGTCCACCAAGTAAGAAACCGATAAGTGTAGCAATGGCTTCAATCGTAGTCCGTACCAATCGAAGACTCCAGCCAAACTTTTCAACAAACAACAGCATCAAGCTGTCACGTGGTCCAGCACCAAGATTCGGTGACACATATATTCCTACCCCATACGATAGGACGAATACACCGATGATGAAAAAAATAATTTGCGCAGTCAATGAAGTGACATCAGGTAAAAGCCAGTTGAAAAAGTCGATAAATAACCCGATGATCAACATATTAAGCCATGTACCTACTCTCGGCCATTGCCTCAAAATAATCGATGTCACCGAAATGATAACAAAACCAGATATAATACTCCAGGATCCTATCGTTAATCCGAAGTTTTGATACAAACCAAGATGGAGCACGTCCCATGGAGCAATCCCAAGCCGCTGACCTTTAATCATCAACGAAATGCCAAGCGACATAATCATCATTCCCCCGATGAAAAATATCCATCGCCAAGCTAATAAATTACGCATATACATTCTTCTTTCTTCTAGTTATCAGTGTCTTCATTGATTCATTGTAACAGAAATCAACAAAGTTGTTGTGTCCTTACTTTACAACATCACTGAATTTTGCTTTTGCGACATGTGCTAAGTCCTGTGGCGCCAATTTCATTTGTAATCCGACTTTGCCCGCACTGACATAAATACAGTCGATTGTTTCGGCTTGTTGATCAATGAATGTCGGTAACTCGCGTTTCATACCGATTGGCGAACAACCGCCACGGACATAGCCTGTTTCTTTCGTCAATTCCTTCATAGGTAGCATTTCGACTTTTTTGAAACCAGCTGTTTTCGCTGCTTTTTTCAAGTCTAGCTCGTCCGAAACGGGAATGATATAGACAAGCAAGTCTGTTTTACTCGCCATGGCAACGAGCGTTTTATAGACGTGAGAAACCGGTAAATTCGTTTTATTCGCAACTGAAACCCCATCATTATGTCCGTCATCCGTTTGATAGCTATGGATTTCATAGGGTATCTTCTCGCTTTCGATGATGCGAATTGCATTGGTTTTCGGTAACTTCTTCTTTGACATATGTAGGACTTCCTTTCTCTTCGTATTAATAGAAAGCTAGCAAAATATAAATCATCGAAAAAGCCCGTTTACTGAGTTACAGCAAAACAGGCTTCACTTTCAATGGAATCAAATCATACGCTGACATTCATTTGTGGCTGATTCATTTCGTACTGATTCATTCGGGCTTGATTTTGTATTTGATAGACGGAAAATGCATGGCTATATTGCTGTTGCATTCGATTTGGTCTGTCAGTTGTAATCGTACTGTCAACACTCTCCATTTGATCACGTATAGTTTTGGCTCGGTTATGTAACGCCAATTGTAGTTCAGCTTGTGTGATCTTCGCTGATGCATTACTGGCTAGTTGATAATCCGCTGTCGTTGGTGGTGATTCAGAGTATGCCTCTTTGCGGACTTTACGCCATAAATCAATCGTTTCATCCAAGTTGTTGCCGAGTGGAATCGAAATATTTTTCATCTGTCCTGCGCCAAGCTTTTGGAAGTCTTTTTGCGTTTCTTCAAGTTTTCCCATTGGTTGCGAGTTTCCGCGCAGCAATGCCACTAGTTCATCTTTGGTCTTTTGCGCCTGTTCACGGAAATCTGCTTGACGTTCATACGCGTTTCCGGCATTCTTTCTATGGACTGCGTCATACCGTTGCAGTTGTTCGGCGGCGCTCGCAAACCCTATTACAGCATTCATGGTATCCACCTCCGAATAGAAACTTTCTACACGTGTAGCTAGTATAACTAGTTTACGCAGTAATGCGTGAACCGCCAATCCATCTAAAGATTGGATTCGCGCAGGTTGGTGTTTTCATTTTATCCACTCGGTACGCATTTCATACTATATGGATATGCAAGTCGGGCGGTATTTACTAGTGTTTGTTATGGGAATATGTGTAGTATAAGTACCCTTTTTCGTATGTGATCAAACAAAGCTATTCACTGATTGATGTAGTGTGTGGTGGAAAGTGCTGAAGTTTAAGATCGAATGGTGTTTGTAGTGAATAGTTAGTTAGTGCATGGGATTGAAGCTCCAGCTGGGGACGCTTTCCGGAGGGCGTGGCCCGAGCCGCTTCCCTCGCTTTCAGCTCAGTCCAGGGTCTCGAACTCACGCTGATCCTCCCGGAGTCGCCCCAGCTTCCGCTTCAATCCTACGTTGATAGTGGAGCTACGCAGATACGTCACTTTAGATAGTGTGCGAATAGTTGTTGACTTTAAACTTAGTTAAGTTCAAGTGCAGATCAGATTCCATTTCTAATCACTTACTGTCGAAAGTGTTTGAATTAGTAAAGCCCTGAAACCTACTTAGGTTCAAGGGCTTGGTTTATAGATAGAAACGATAATAGTCCTAACTTTAATGAATAACAATACGTATCACCTACTTATATTACGAGGGATTGACGTGTAGGATGGGCACTCCGGAGAGCGTTCTTTCCGAAGCGCTAATCCCTAACCCCAACACTCGTGCAACACCGTCCACTTCCATTCACTCAATCTTTCATGATCTTCGGTGGAGTCTCGCCTGGAATCGCTGGTTTTTCATTCGGTGTATCTTCCAAGAACTTCGTCTCTACGACTTCTTTTGGCACACTCGCTTTGCCGTTCTTTTCTTCGAGTCGGTCAATCGTCCGCTCGATCGTTTTATTCAACGTCGAGAGCGCTACGATCGTATCCCCTGTTTGTGCTTGTAATTCTTTTTCTGCCGTGTAGAACTCTATATCACCAGTTGCCCGTATGATGTACAACAATATGGACTGGTCATCGCGCTCGCGTAAGTACTGTGTGTAGCTGTATTGTTTCGTCAGCAACGTTTTACGGAACACATGCCCTTGGTTGATACGATCATCTAGTTCGTGGATGGACAAGTTCGGCGTGAATAGGAATTGCCCTGTTGCCAGGTTGAACTGTTGATCAGCGCTTCGTTTATGTGTGGTCGTTTGGAACAACAAGTCTCTTCCTAGATCCGGCGTGAAATCGGCGCATACGTGTGAGTTGTAAGTATCCGTCTTTGTCATCGCCAACATATAACGGTATGGTGTCAAATCCAAATGATAGCCCGTATGCTCGGATAAAATATCCCCCATATATGTGGGCACGCTAAGTTTTCGCGCATTGGAAAGACCGCCCCATGAATTTTCCACAACCAAAACTTTGTGACCAGCGTCACTAATATTCTTCGCAAGTTCCGCTACGAACCTTGTACTGCCGATTAGTACTACACCCGATTCAATCGGCGTGGTCAAATTAAGTTTCTTTGCAAGCCAACCAATCGAAAAGCCATGGACGATGACGGTCGCAAATACAAGTGCGAAAGTCAAAGCGGTTAAGAGCTCCGCATCTTCATAGCCGTTCTCAAGCAATATCGTAGCGAAATAGCCCGATACGGTCAGTGCCACAATCCCTCGTGGCGCAATCCAACCAATAAGTGTTTTTTCACGATTCGTCAAATCCGTACCAATTGTTGATACCCATATCGATAGCGGTCTGACGACAAATAGCATCGCAAGTACGTATAGAATAATTTTCGGATTCAAAATTTCGATTAAGATATGTGGATCTAACGACGCCGTCAACATGACGAAAATTCCCGAGATAAGCAATACCGAAATATTCTCTTTAAAATTACGGATGTCTTCTAAAGTAGTCAAATGCATATTCGCCATCGTCATTCCCATCGCCGTGACAGCTAATAAGCCCGTCTCATGCATGATTTCATCAGATAATACGAAGACAAATAACACGAGGCCGAATAATATCGGCGCTTTTAAATATTCCGGTACCCAACCTTTTTCAAATGCTGTTCCTAGAATTCGACTCGTTCCCCAACCAAGAAGTACGGAAAACAGTGATGCACCAAAAAATAGCAACATCGCTTTGGCCGTTACTTCATCATTGATGAATTTGATAACTTCAAATGCAAATACTGCTAGAAGTGCACCGAATGGATCAACGACAATTCCTTCCCACTTCAATATCGCGGCTGCACGGGGTTTTAACCTCGCTTGTCTAAGTAAAGGCAAGATTACGGTAGGACCTGTGACGATGAATAGTCCTCCAATAATAAATGCCACTTCCCACGACAATCCTGCGATATAGTGAGCGGCTAGTGACCCAGCGATCCACGCAATGAACGCGCCGAACGTTACGATTCGCGCAACAGGACGTCCAAATCCTTTAATTTCTTTAAAATCGAGATTTAAACTGCCTTCAAATAATATAATCGCCACTGCGAATGTAATGATGGGTGAATATAGATCCCCCATGGATTGCTGCGGATTGATCAAACCGAAAATTGGTCCTACCAATAACCCGGCAATTGCCATCACGACAATCGCTGGCATCCTCGTCCGCCATGCTATCCATTGCGACGCTACGCCAATTAACACGACCAACATTAAATCCATAATCAATGAATTGAACATTAGGTAGGTCGCCTCCTTCCCTCTTCCAAGCCTTTCTGAACTGCTTTCTTCCCATTGTAATAAACTATTCCCATTTTTCATAGGGTAAGAGGAACAAGCAGATTCAGAAAGGGTGGTTCCTATCGAAAAACAAGTCCAAAAAACAATCGTAATCTATCTTTCCATAACTGAAGGTAAGGGAAGTTATCCTTTACGCCGTGCATTAATACTGGCAAATATGCTAAAAAGCGAAGCACAAGTCATCTTTTTACACGATCAAGAAACACCTGTCCCAAGCGAAAATTTCACATGCCATAAAGTAATCGGTTCTTCTTCCTTCATTAAATTAATAGGCAAACTTCAGCCTGATCTTTTGATTCGAGACAGTGGTCCAAGCTATAAAGAAGAAATGACTAAAATTCATGAACTAGTGCCAAGCATTCTACATTTCGATGATTTCGGTGATGGCGGACAATTAGCAGACTGGGTGATCCAGACGCTGTACCCGGAAACCCAAGAACTTTATGCCGACCACTATATTGTAGGACCTCAGACATTCATGGCAGATGCTACACTGGAATCTTTTCGGCAGGCGGGCCTTAAGAGAAAATCTCCATCTTCTTCGCAACTCGTCATTTCATTCGGCGATGAAGACCCGGGCAATCTCACGTTTCGTGCGTTGCGACATTTAAAGCAGTTACAAATTCCTTTGTCCGTACTGGTGCTACTCGGCCAGAATTATAAACATGATGTGAGTGAAATCCAAATGATGGCATTGAGTCGACCGAACACGAAAGTCGTACAAGCCCCGGACAACCGTGCAGAGCTATTCTCTAAAGCCGATATGGTTCTGTGTGATGCGGGCTATACACCATATGAAATAGCCGTGATCGGTGTACCTTGTATTGTACTTGCCCAAAACGAGTTCGAATCAAACCTCGGCTTTCCAACCGAACGAAATGGCTTTACCCATCTTGGTCTCGGTCGTAAAGTGACTCAGTCGAACTTACTGAATGCAATCATGGAACCGTTGTTGCATGACGCACGTAAGGAACGCGCCATCAAAAAGCAGTTGCAGATCGATATCGGCACAAGCGATGAAAAGGTACTTGAGGCTATCCGTTATTTGCTGGAGTTCCCTAAACGCACGAGGCAGAATATGTTACACTAAAGGAAAACATTATGATAGGAGTTTTCCATTATGACAAAGGATCAGCTGGAGCAAGAGATCGCGGAGCTGAAGATGGACTACATCAGCTTACAGGGCGATATGGAGAAGTTAGAGTCGACAGGTCATGTGAAGATGATTGAAAACGCGGAGCTTCGTCTATCTAAAATGGAAGAGCGCCTCGCGGATTTGAATAAGCAGCTCGCTGAAGCGACGAATTAATACGAACAACCTCCATCGAGTGTATAGCTGATGGAGGTTGTTTTTTGGGTTTGGGAATAGTGAGGATGACTGTGGATTGGGGGTGGGGATTTGCGCTTCGGAGGGGACGCTTTCCTGAGGGCCCGCGGCGAGCCAACTGTTCGCTGCGCTCTCTTAGTTGTCTCGCCTGTCGGGCTGATCCTCCAGGAGTCGCCCCTCCTACGCGCAGATCCCTTGCAATGCGAGTGTGAGATACTTTTTGTTGTGCATTAAAGTAAGTTCTGTAAGTGGTTGTGAACTTTAGTACTTGTCTTTAAATACGTTAAGACAAAACAATAATTTGCAGACTATCTACAGTGAGTTATCTACGTCCCAACACGATCAACGCAGGATGGAAGCGGAAGCTGGTGGCGATTCCTGATGTATCAGCCTGAACAGGTGAGACAACCAAAAGAGAGCGTAGCGAACTGGTTGGCTCACCGCAGACCCATGGGAAAGCATCCACCAGCTGGAGCTTCCATCCCCTCCTGCCCCATAAAAAAAGCCCACAGCAAGTGTGAGCTTAGGCCATTACATACTCTTGGGCTGCTTCGTCTTGCACGAGCAACTCTTTTAGGTACTTCTTCGCGCGGAACAAGCGGGACTTCACAGTGCCGATTGATACACTCATCAACCCTGCGATCTCTACTAACGAATATTGATTCACATAGAAATACTCAATCGTCTTCCGGTAAATACCGTCCAACTCGCTGATCTTCTGTTGTACTAGCTCGGAAATATCACTTTGTTCCATCAACTCAGCAGGAGTTTTCGCATTACTGGGAACCAAATCCAAGATCGGAACGTCTAATGTATCAGGTTGATTCATCACGTATTGACTGTGACGTACATTTTTTCTGTAACGGTCGCGGAATGTGTTCATACAAATCGTCGTCAACCAAGCCTTCATACGGTTGACTTCACTCATTTCACCACTGTAGCGCACTACTTTTACCCATACGTCTTGCATGAGATCTTCTGCTTCTTCCTTATTGCGAGTGAGTTTAAGACATAAATGATATATATAGCGTCCATATTCTTCGTATAATGCGTTTAAGTCGTTTTTCATAATAAGTAGCCTCCGTTTTATAACTGGTACCCTTATTATCACCGACAAACACATTATGAACTATCGCTTTCTCTTTCAGTAACCTTACAATTATGTAAGATTACTTGACAAATTCTACGCTTCCATAACCTCTTCTTTCGGTTCCTGCTTGGTAATCTTTAGGCGCAAAATCCGCGTTCGGTCCATTTCCTCAATCTCAAACAACAATGAATTATAACTAAACTTCTCGCCTTCTTCTGGAATATGACCCACTTCCTGAAAAACAAATCCACCGATTGTATCATGATCTGTTGGTAACTCTATGTCGAGTAGTTCAATAACGTCTTCAATCTCTAAACGTCCTTGGCAGATTAAATGATTCTCTTCTTTTTCGAAAACCATCGACTCTTCCTCCACGTCCGTTTCATCCTCTATATCCTGTCCAATCATTTCTTCAATAATATCTTCCTGTGTGACGATTCCAAGTGTCCCACCATATTCATCTAGCACAATCGCCATATGTTTCTTTTGCGTTAACATACGCTTAAACACGAGCTCTACGCTTGCGGTCTGCACGACGAACAAAGGTTGGCGATCAATTACCTCGGAAAACTTTCGCTCGGGATACATGGACCACTCAATCAACATTTTCGAATAAAAAATACCGACCACTTTGTCGATACTCTCTTCATATACTGGATAGCGGGTATAGAAATACTGCAATACGACGTCGCGTACATCTTCATACGTAGAATCCATCGATAGTGAAATAATATCCGTACGGTGTGTTTCCATTACATCGCTAACATCTTTATCGCGGAAATCTAGCATACCTTTTAGACGGATTGATTCATCCTGACCGAATGTGCCTTCTGTAGACGCAATATCCACCATCGAACGCACATCTTCTTTCGTCAACGTTGCTTCCGTCACCGTTCCTTTAGAAATCAAGCGAACAAAGAAATTGGTGAACAACGATAAAACCAATGTCAATGGAATCAATAACTTCACAAGTACCGAAATAGGTGGCGCTACAATATACGCGATACGATCCGCAAATGTCGCAGCAATCGTTTTCGGTAATACTTCTCCGAATATAATCAAAACAACCGTCAAGATCCCTGTCAGTAACCCAATACTCAATCCTTTATCGATTGCAATCATCGTCACAATCGTAGGCATCAAAATATTCGCAATATTATTTCCAATTAGTATCGCCGTAATCATACGGTCCGGCTTGGAAATCAATTTTCGTAATTTTATCGATTTAATGTCTCCCTGATCCGCACGCAACTGAACTTTCATTCGATTGATAGCAGTCAGAGCTGTTTCACTTCCCGATAAAAAGAAGGACAATAATAAACATAGTCCCAGTGCAATAAACAATTGCGTCTCCTCCAACGTTTCTCCATTTATTTGTCATCATTCATCAGATATTATTAACATGAATTCAACATTTCTTATTGCATAAGTATATCACATATATAATCTGAATCGTTAATGCTACATACAGGTAGGACGTATACTTTTATCATTCGGTTCCCTTATCCATAAGTGTCTAAACCTTAATACATCACGAATTTCTGCTATACTGTGATATAGAAAATATCCAAAGAAAAGAGGGTTTACTATGACTTCATCACAAGCATTGGACCACTATTTCACAAACAACCGTGACCGCCACTTGGAAGAGTTAACGAGCTTCTTGGCAATTCCAAGCATCAGTGCACTTTCCGAACATCAATCCGATATGCAAAAAGCGGCGGAATGGCTGGCGAATGAATTCGAAACTGTCGGATTAGAAAACGTGTCGATTGAAAAAACGGCTGGACAATCCGTTGTCTATGCAGACTGGTTACATGCTGAAGGTCAGCCAACCATCCTGATCTATGGCCACTACGATGTGCAACCTGTTGATCCGCTTCACTTATGGGAAACACCTCCGTTTGAAGCAACAATCCGTGATAATAAATTATATGCACGCGGAGCAAGCGATGATAAAGGGCAAGTGTTTATGCACAGTAAAGCAATCGAAGCGCTGATGAATGTTGAAGGCACTCTCCCTGTTAACGTCAAGCTGATTATTGAAGGGGAAGAAGAGATCGGTAGCCCGAGCCTCGAAGAATATATCCAAAATAATCAAGATAAGCTGGCGGCAGATTTCATCGTCATTTCAGATACCGGCATGTACGGACCTGGCCAGCCCGCCATTTGCTACGGGCTGCGCGGATTAGCCGGCGTACAAATCGATGTGAAAGGTCCTAAAGGAGACTTACACTCCGGACTATACGGTGGCGGTGTTCAAAATCCAATCCACGCACTCGTCGAAATTCTAGCTTCATTCCGTGACGCCGAAGGAACTATCGCCATCGACGGATTCTACGATCAAGTTCGCGATCTGACGGAAGAAGAACGCGCAGGTTGGGCAGCTCTCGACTTCGATAAAGAAGCAGTGAAAAAAGAAGTCGGTGTCAAAGAATTAACTGGGGAGCCCGGCTACACGTACACAGAACGCACATGGGCCCGTCCTACACTCGAGATCAACGGTGTATTTGGTGGATTTTCAGGAGAAGGCATCAAAACCGTCCTCCCTTCCGAAGCAGGTGCAAAAATCACATGCCGTCTAGTTCCTGATCAAGAGCCAGATGAAATCATAGAAAAACTACGTGCACACATTGCGAAACACGAACCAGTCGGATGTGAAGTAACGGTCACTGAATTTGATAAAGGCAAGCCTTACCTAACACCATACGACCACGAAGTGATTCAAGCAGCTGGCAGAGCATACGAGCAAGTATACGGTGTACCTACCGTCTATACACGCGGTGGCGGCTCCATACCCATCGTTGCAGCATTTGATGAAATTCTTAAGTTACCCGTTGTCTTAATGGGCTTCGGACTGGATACCGAAAACTTCCATGCACCGAATGAACATTTCCATTTGGAGAATTTCGATAAAGGATTGCGTGTCATCAGTAGTTATTATGGAGAAATTGAAAAACTCGGGTTGTGATTTGTGAGGGGGTTGATGGGGCTACTGGGGCGATAGAGCGGTTGTGACGTTGGATTGAGCGGTTGCGCGGAGGCATTGAGCGCTCGTGACGCTGGATTGAGCGGTTACGCGGAGGCATTGAGCGCTCAGACATGGCAATAGATCACTCACTAAAAACTATGAGCGCCTCTCCCCTTTTCACATAACAAAAACAGGCTACTCCACAAAAGGGGTAGCCTGTTTTACATGAAGAATGGTACTTTACTACTCTCAAGATTCCTCTTCTTCGTCCTCATAATTACCAAAGTACGTTAGGATTTCCTCTACCGACTTACGCGGTGGAGCTTTCGGCGATGTGTCGAAATAGCCGAACTGCAACATGCTGATGATGCGCTCGCCTGCCTCTACACCTAAACGTTCGCGAAATTTCGGGTTGTCGATGAACGGTGGTGTTTTCCAACAAGTACCTATTCCTTTATCCCAAGCAAGCAATTGGATATTTTGAATTAGTATGCTAGCTGCTGCGTAATCCTCCAGCCGCTCTTTTTGGCGTACATCTTCAGGTACGATGACGAATACAGCTGCACTGGCAGTCGAGAACTTCTTCATTTGTTTTTCGAGATCCTCGTCAGAAAGCTGCTTCCAATTTGCTACACCGAACTCCTTCAAGACGTCCAAAAGCTGTTCATACTGTTCACCTATCGCTACGATTAATCGCCAAGGATTACGGTTTCCGTGGTTTGGAGCCCAAACGGCATCTTCTATAATTTCTGGAATGATCTCTGGTTCGATCGGTTGTCCGTTAAAATTCTTAATAGAGCGCCGTGTGACGATGGCCTCTCTTACCGATAATGCTTGTTCATTCACACTCAACCTTCTCCTTTGCAATAAGTATCTGCTTTTCATTATACCCTAACTTGGTAGTCTGTTACTAGAGGCTATGAGAAACACTTTGATGCAAAACTGGACAATTATGAGAAATGATCATTAATTTTGAAGAAGATATACTTCGCATTCGGTGAGTAAGCATAAGAGTCTTTATAATCCCATGTACGATGATACGCATCATACGTATGCGCATTGACGAGCGGCATATCCCCATTCTTGGCAGTCACAATCGTCGTATGATCGAAACGGCCATCCCCATGGAAATCATATGAAATGACATCTCCCAACTGTAATTCTTGAGGCGTTTTCACTTGAGTTGCAGTCAGTCCTTTTGTAGATGTTGCTAAGTACCATCGCATGGAGTGAGCAACGGTATAACTGAAGCTCCACGTACCTTTTTGCATCCACCAACCCTTTTCGCGATTTGGTTGTCCATGCATAGGTGCTCCACCCGCCAACAGACATTGTGAAATGAAATTCGTACAGTCATCTTCAAAACTTGGAAAGGCAGGGTTTCTGCTATTCCACCACTTATCCGCATAGTCTACTGCTGCTTGTCGATCGTACAAAAAAATCCCTCCTTGCCATATCATATGACAACGAGGGACGTTCAATTAATGATGTAACACTTTCGATAAAAAGTTTTGGGCACGTTCAGAATCAGGATTCGTGAAGAACTTGGCAGGTGATGCCTGTTCCACGACTTTACCGTCTGCCATGAAGATGATTTCATCGCAAATTTCTTTGGCGAAGCCCATTTCATGGGTCACGACGACCATCGTCATACCACTTTCAGCAAGTTTACGGATCGCATCGAGAACTTCGGTGACCATCTCAGGATCAAGTGCTGAAGTCGGCTCATCGAAAAGCATCACTTGCGGATCCATTGCGAGTGCACGTGCTATCGCGACACGTTGTTGTTGACCACCTGATAGCCGGTTCGGATACGCGTCGAATTTATCGCCGAGACCAAGCGAAGTCAGTAACTCCTTCCCTCGCGTTTCCGCTGCACTTTTGCTTAGTCCTTTTACATTGATAGGCGCAAGTGTGACATTTTGCAACGCCGTGAGGAAAGGATAGAGATTAAAGCTTTGGAAAACGAAGCCGATTTCAGAACGCGCTTTATTAATATTCACTTTTCTATCGTGGATGGAAACGCCGTCTACTACAATTTCTCCGTCATCAATTGGCTCGAGCGCATTGATCGTGCGAATTAATGTAGACTTTCCTGCTCCACTTGGGCCTATGATGGCCACAACGTTTGATTTAGGTACTTCAAGCGTGACATCTGTCAGCACTTGGTTCATACCGAATGTTTTATTTACGTTTTTTATAGAAATCATTTCTGGCACTCCTTCACATCAAACTTCATGAATTTTCTCTCGCTAATAATTTTTGTTCGATCGCCCGAATGATCATGGATAACGTGAACGTCATCGCAAAGTAAACGAAACCGATGAATGTCCATACTTCAATGGAACGCATACTAGTGGCAACGAGATTCTTTGCGTTCAACGTTAATTCCGTTGCACCGATGACCGAGATCAAAGAAGAGTCTTTAATTAGCATGATGAATTGTGAAGCTAGTGGCGGTAGAACTCGTCGGAACGCTTGCGGTAAGACGATCAAGCGCATTGCCTGCCAGTACGTCATACCTGACGAACGAGCCGCTTCCATCTGCCCTCTTGGCACTCCTTGTATTCCTGAACGAACAATTTCTGCTATGAATGCTGCGGTAAAGACAGCTAGACCGATAATCGATGCCCAATAAGAACCGAGTTTTAAAAATTGGCCGAGTACAAAGAAAATCCAAATCAACAATACTAGCAACGGCACGCCGCGCATGACTTCTACATAAGCTGAGGAAAGAATACGGATGAAACTATTGCGGGAAATCCTACCCATTCCAATCATAATACCTAGAGGAATAGCCAGTAATAATGCGATCGCTGAAATTTCAAGTGTTTTCAACGCCCCTGCAATAAAGATATCCATATTTTGCGATATTACACTGAAGTCATATTCATAACCGCCCATATTATTCTCCCGAAACCTTATCTAGCCAGTCGCTTTCCTCAAACCAGCGACTTCTTGATGCTAATTCTTCCGGGCTATCCACATAGCTATGCAAAAATGAATTCAACCATTGAATCGTTTCAAAATCATTTTTCTTCACTGCAATCCCTAAGTTTTCAGCAGACAGCAAACCTTCGAGCTGATGAACTTCCCCTTCGTGCTCTAAGCGCCATACCGCAATAGCAGGTTCATCGTAAACGACTGCATCAGCTTGTCCTGAACCCATTGTCGTAGCTGCCAACGGGAAATCTTCGAAATCTACTACTTCCGCATTTTTGAACTGAGACTTCGCAAGCAGCGCACCCGTAGTTCCGATACCTACCGCGATTTTATTCCCTTTTACGTCAAGCTCTTCCCATGATTTGATACCTTTATTGGCAGCTGGCACCATGATCGCCTGACCTGTTTTATAGTAAGGATTGGACATGCTAATGGATAGTGCACGATCCCCACGAATCGTCATACCTGCGATGACCATATCGACTTCACCTATTTGCAAAGCCGGCCCTAAGCCGTCAAATACGAATTGCTTAAATTCCACTTCCGTATTGAGCGCTTCACCTACTGCGTTTGCTAGATCGATATCGTAGCCGACAAAACCGCCTTCGATGCTTTTCATTTCAAAAGGGAAATAACCTGGTGCAATTCCAATCACCAATTTTTTGTTGTCTTTAATATTCTTCAACGTGGACTTTTCTGTTGATGCTGCCTCTCCATCGTTACTACTACATCCCGCGATGACCAATACTAGGATGAGTAATAGTGCTGTAAACATCTTCTTCATACATTTCCCCTTCTCTCTCTTCACTAGTATAAATATTCTAAATTAATACAATTATAAGATACCACCTACCAACTGTCTACAAGTATATGTATACGTTTGCTTGTATACTCCCTATATCGGATAAGATCTTATAACGATTACTTTCTATACTATTTAATATACATCGTGGTGAATAATTATACAATAGTAAATAGTTTCATTATGCATGACGAAGGGGAATATAGTAATACTAGTATAGCCTCGAATAAAAAAACGACAGTTCTAAGAGATTTCTCTCAAGAACTGCCGTCATTACTTTTATGGAGCATAGGGGGCTCGAACCCCTGACCTTTGCACTGCCAGCGCAACGCTCTCCCAGCTGAGCTAATGCCCCTCAAATCTGGTACAATATAGAGTATATCAACTGTTCGTTTAAAAGACAATAGGCAAGAAAGGTGGTTAAGAGTATGCAGCATGAAGAAAAAGAGTTGTCTGAAATTGTTTCTCTGTGTGACTCCAAAGGGCTTCTGAATCCTGAATCAATAGGATACGCACGCAGCCCTTTAGTGAGAAGCAATTTAAGAGGACAGTTCATGAAGAAGAAACGCTGGAACAATTGGTGCATCTACGGGGAAGACATTTTATTAACTACCTCGATTGTACATCTGGATCATAAAGTGATTTGTCTAATTTACATACTCAACTATGAAACCCAGCGTTTCTATGAAAAACATGTAACTCTCCCTTTTGGAAGACGTATTAAAATGCCAGAGGAAGCCCTCGATAGTATCAAGTTCGTACACGACGATATTACGATTCAATTCGTTCATATGCAAGGCGAAACGCATCTATCCATTGTCATTCCTGATTTTGATAATGAAGTATTGCACGCAGATTTGCATATTATTCATCCCGAGAATGATGAATCATTGAATGTAGTCATTCCGAAAAGTCGGGACTCATTTCACTTCACTTCCAAACATTCGATTATGCCGACCGGTGGATATGTGCGTTTTGGTGATCGACGTTTTGATTTCAATCCATATTACAGTTTTGCCGTTTGTGATTTTGGCCGCGGCGTGTGGAATACCCGAACGAATTGGGACTGGGCGATGGCTTCCCAGCGGACAAGTGGTAAACGGATTGGCTTGAATTTCGGTGGTAGTTGGACGGACGGTACGGGACTGACGGAAAATGCCGTCTTCGTTGAAGGCACTATGTATAAATTTCATGAGGATGTACTATTCGATAGCGATAAGGAAGACCCGAAAAGCGCATGGAAAATCCACACAAAATTTTCGGATGATATCCAGTTGACGTTTAAACCATTTTTCCAATGTCCAACACTTGATGATTATATCGTACGCAAGATGTCGGTTAATCAATATGTCGGCTATTTTCATGGAAAGATTCGACTACCAAGCGGACAAGTCTTACCGATTCGACAGATGCTCGGTTCAATTATGGAGCGAAAGTATAATTAATTAAGCTTTTCCTCACCCACCTGTCTACAAAGAGATCATTTTTTGTTTAAGGTCGCTCTTTTAAGGAGATAATACAAGTAGTATATACTTTAGAAAGGGTGGCGCTTATGTCAGTAATGCGAATGTTATCCATTGCAGGAGTTTCATCTATTTTACTTCTCGGAGGCTGCGGGTCAAAAGACGAAGCACCAAACAATGACGATGCGGTCAGCATTGAAAATGAGGGTGAAGGTAGTACCATAAACACGGGTGACGGTTACGGCTTCACAGATTTCGATTTAACGATCAAGAAAGACAATAAGAAAATCGAGACGGATTATGAAGATGTAAAGCCTGGTGATGCAGAGTACGTCAACGAGTTCCAAGAAGTCAATCTAGAAGGCAATGAAGCGATTGACGATATGCATAAAATGTTTATGGAAATTTTGATTGATAGCGGGACTACTAAAGAAGAAGCGATTGATCGCATTTTGCAGTGGTACGGTCTCGATACGTATGATGAATTCGAGTTGGATGTACAGTTTACAGACGACAAGTCTCTTCATATTGATGAGAAGAAGTAATAGCTGGTACAAAATGCAGAATAAAGCGGACCGTTAATTCGTATATGAATTAGCGGTTTTTTGCATGTCTTTTTATTAATGGTTTAGTGTAAATAAAGTAAGATATACTAACCAAATTAATTCGTAAATCCTACGATCCCACTACTAATTGACAGTTTGGGTTAGAACCCGTTGATCTGCGTTGCAGCCGGACGCGTTCCGGAGGGCGGGCGATGAACCACACTCCTCGCTTCGCTCGCTAGGTGTTTCACCTGTCCCGCTGATCCTCCCGGAGTCGCCGGCTTCCACTCCGATCAACTAGGCGAGTGCAAATAAACCACGCTACACAATCGCCCCCGATTATTGAAAGTTTTAAATAATCACGAAAAACAATAGTGTTACCAGAATAGAAAGAACCAAGATCGTTGATAAAATTCTACCTACTTTTGCTCCCCAATCGCTCTTGAATTTATAACCAATAATTAGTGCTGGTATATAAAAAGCAAGAGAATAAAACACTGTATAATGCATACCTGTATTAACATTTGACCAAGGTTTTACACGTATGAGACGCAAGATATAATCGCCAATAGCATCGTATTTTCCAAAGGAGACAGAAAATAATAAACCCAATATAAATAGCAGTAACGACAATGAACCCCATCCGATTTTTTTATGAGTTTTAACATTTCCAATACTACTGCTAACCATTAGTTTCACCCCCTTTCTGAATTTCAATCAATCTTAATATGGTCCTATTCTGGAACAAAGCTATGCTTGTAATGCCCCCGATTCTGATGAAAAGTTATATGTCTTTTGCTCAACTAAAACCAAACCTAATTTAAATAGAAAAGACAATACGAAAATAATCATTAAAGTTCTTGGTATTACATACCTATCAAGAGCTAGTTCATAGCCTCCCGAAAGTAAAATAACGGCAAAAGTAGTTTTATTGCTCATTGTCGACCCCGTAAATCACTTAACAAGTTGGCTCGTTTCAGCCACAACATTTCTCAAACAACGACACCCATTAATATATACCATTCATTATTTCTTTACACTATCTAACAAAATAAACCCAAACACCACGCCAGCTATTGTTTGAATGGTGGAATTTCCCGGATACATGATTTCTGGTACAAACGGAAGAATATTTTCCCCCGCTGGTGTAAATATTAATACACACATAGATAATACACCAAGAGATGGCAACCCAATCCCCATGAATTTAGCCCAATCAAAGGTCCATTGTCTATTCTCTTTCATTTCAATTATAAGTTTTGGCAACCTGAGCAGTATCCCAATACCAATAGGAAATATTGTTGAAAACAAAATAAATGATAGTACTTCATAATTTTTCATATATTCTTGTTTCAACAGGAACTGATATTTAGCACCTAAATAAATCATAACCCCTATACCCATTGTCCATCCGAAGTAATAAAAGAACTTTCTCATAAAGATCCTCCTTTTTGGCTCGATTCTTGAACAATCATAGTTCTACTATTTATACGCCCATAAAGTGTAAAAGTGTTCAACCTATTGAATGTTTCAAATTCAAGTAACTCTGTTCAGACATCCTCATTCCACTCTCAAACATCAGAAAGAGACACTAGTTGATCGGGAATAAAGGCCCACGAACAACCAGCCCCACTTACTCTTCATGATTCAACATCCCATTAAACACGCCTTTGCGTTCCAGCAGTTCTTCGTGACTGCCCGATTCGATTAGCTCGCCGTCTGCCAGTACGAAAATTTTGTCTGCCTGCTTGATTGTATTCAGACGATGTGCGATGACGAAACTAGTCCGTCCTTCCATCAGGCGCTCTAGCGCTTCTTGAATCGCTAGCTCTGTCACCGTGTCGATACTGCTTGTCGCCTCATCAAGCAATAGTAACGTCGGATCCGCCAATAATGCACGGGCGATAGATAGCAGTTGCTTTTGACCTTGCGAAATTTCTTCCCCTCCCGCTGTCAGCACCGTATCATACCCCATCGATAACTTGTTAATGAAGCTGTGGGCGTTAGCCTTTTTGGCGGCCTCTTCCACTTCTTCGTCCGTTGCGTCGAGTCGGCCGTAACGAATATTTTCGCGCACGGTCGCTTCGAACAGGAATGGATCTTGTAAGACGAAGGCCATTTGGCTGCGCACAGTTTGACGCGGTAGTTCATCGATTGGGATGCCGTCGAGCAAGATTTGTCCGCTATCTACTTCGTAAAAACGTGACAGCAATTGCATGATGGTCGTCTTTCCTGCTCCTGTCGCTCCAACGAAAGCTGCTGTTTCACCTGATCGAACATGAAAACTGAGGTTCTTGATAATCGCTTCCTCTTCATAACTAAATGTCACATTGCGGAACTCGACATCGCCATGTAATGTTTCGATCTGCTTCGTGGCTTCGTCTTTTTCAACAGGCTCGTCCATAATAGCAAACACTCGCTCTGCACCTGCAATGGCGGAAAGTACGGTGTTAAATTGATTGGCTAGATCGTTCAAAGGGCGCGTAAATTGCCTTGCGTACTCACTGAAAATGACAATCGTTCCAACCGTTACACCACCATACCCTGTCACCGCCAGCAGTCCGCCTACTCCCGCAACCATCGCAAACGACATATTATTCAGCGTGTTCATCACTTTCGGAATGAAACCTGAATACGTCTGCGCCCAGAAACCTGCTGTACGAAGACGTTCGCTTTTTTGCGCGAACTCTTCTATGACGTTCTGTTCCTGCGAGAACGCTTTGACGACTCGTTGACCCGAAACCGTTTCTTCAATCATGCCGTTTAATTCACCAATTGCGCGCTGTTGTTCTTTAAATAAAATACCCGTACGTCGAGTGATCCAACGCATCGCAATGAACATTAAAGGAACGATGATCATCGTCAGCAACGTCAATAACGGACTGAGATACAGCATGATGGATACCGTACCGACGAGTGTCAGCACACTAGAAAACACTTGAATCAACGAAGAATTTAGTGTTTGACTAACGTTTTCAATATCATTCGTCACGCGGCTCATCAATTCACCGTGTTGGCGTTTATCGAAGAAACGAATTGGCAACTTCTGTAGATGGCCAAATAATTGCGTCCGCAGACGGTAGACAGTTTGCTGTGCGATTCCGACCATCCAGTAATTTTGAAAATACGTAGACAATGAGAAGCCTGCATACACAAGCAGTAATAAACCAATCTGTATACTGAGCCCGTCCACTTTTTTCGGAATGATGAACTGGTCGATAATGTGTCCAATCATCAAGGGGCCAATTAGCGCTAGGGCTGAACTGATTAAAACAAGAGTCAACACTGTAATCAGTAACCCTCGTTGTTGATCAACCAAACGCCAAATTCGTGCGAGCACGGACTTCCAGTTACCCGCTTTCTGCACTTTTTTACGTTGTACTTTTGATAAATCTGCCTTCCGGATAATCGGTTCATAACCAAATGGTTTTCGCATCATGCTACTCCCCCATTCTGTTGCGATTCCGCAATTTCCCGATAGAAGCTGGACGTTTGAAGTAGCTCTTCATGCGTACCATAGCCGACGATCACGCCATCTGATACTAATAAAATCGCATCAGCAATTTGAGCGGTTTGTATTTTTTGCGTGACGATCAGCATCGTCGTATCTTCTTCCTGCAAAGCTTTCCATAATGAAGACTCAGTTTTGACATCGAGCGCACTGGTGCTATCATCCAAAATCAATAAAGACGGTGTACGAATCAACGCGCGAGCAATCGACAGTCGCTGTTTCTGACCGCCAGATAAATTCACACCGCGCTGCCCGACACGTGTTTCATAGCCATCTGTAAAGTCCATGACAGACGAATGAATTTGTGCTTTTTTAGCGGCCTTTTCGATTTCATCGGCAGTGGCATTCGGTTTGCCCCATGACAGATTATCAGCGATCGAGCCCGTAAAAAGGATCGATTGCTGCGGCACGTAGCCGATTAGGTTTCGTAACGTATCGAGCGGCAATCTGCTATGTTTTTACCATCAATCCACACCGTACCTTGCGTTGCGGTGAACATGCGCGGGAGTAGTTGAAGCATCGTCGATTTACCGGAACCGGTAGCCCCCATGATGACGAGTTTCTCGCCCGCTGGAACTTCAAACGACACGTCTTGGAGCACGTCTTCAGTCGTTCCTGGATAACGGAATGATACGTGTTCGAAACGAACGGAAACTGCACCTCGGTGGCGATTGTCAGCGACCTCTAGCTTTTCAAGATCATCATCGGCAACTAGCAGTTCTTCCATTCGATCGGAAGATGCTTTTGCGCGAGAGAAGATCACAATCAAAAAGGAGAACATCGAGAAGGCACTCGTCATGCGCATCGTATAGTTGACGACCGCTACGACATCTCCAACAGGCATATTGGAATTGCGGACTTCATCTGCACCGAACCAAAGTACCGCCATAAAACTAACGTTCATAATAAACAGTAACACTGGTAAAATTAATTCCATTAAGCGCATCGCCTGTACACTATCTTTTTTCAACGCACTTGCCGCTTTAGAAAAACGGTTCGTTTCAAAAACACCTCGTAAATAGGCTTTAATGAGACGAACCGCTTGTAAATTTTCTTGTACGAGATGATTGACACCGTCCAAACGGCGCTGGACTAGTCCAAATAAACGGACTCCTTTGCGCGCCATGACGATGAGGAATGCAGCTAAGAAAGGGGCACCGATCAGTAGGAATACCGCAAGTTTAGGACTGACGACGAATGCCATTATCAAACTTCCAAGCACCATCAACGGCGCACGTGCCATAATTCGTAATCCCATGAAGAGCGCGTTTTGTGCAAGCGTCACGTCACTTGTCAAACGTGTAATGAGACTCGACGTCGGAAAGCGCAAAAATGCCGCGAGTGAAAACGTTTGGACACGCTGAAACAACGCTTGCCTAAGATCATAGCCGAAACTTTGTGCAGCATGTGCAGCGAAATAGGAATTGACGACGCCCGAAAAGAGCGCCACAAAGGCGAGTCCCATCATGACGCTCCCCCAAATCAAAACCGTGTTCAAGTCTTCTTTCATAATTCCTTCATCTATAATTCTACCGATCAGCAGAGGCTGCATTAATTCGACCGATAGTTCAAGTAACATGAGTAAAATGGCAATGAACATTGGCCATTTATAAGGTAGTGCATAGCGGAAAACCGTCTTCATCTGATTCACCCTTTACGTGCCGTCTTTACCTCATTATGTCATATAGGAATATGGCGTGTACAGGCGCAAATCTATACTTCGCTGTGGTCGTACTCTTGGATTGATTCCGGGAACGGAGCGTTTTCCTTCTTGCGATTCCCTCCGATAGATAACCAAATAACCCCTACAAGCATGATGGCCGCGCCACTTATTTGCCAGACACCCATCGACTGACCGAGCCAGAACACAGAGACAATCATCGCTGTGAGCGGTTCGAAACTGGAAAGGACGCTTGTTTCAACAGGTGAAATATACGTCATACTTTGCAGGAACATGATGAATGCAAGCGTTCCCATAATGATGACGAGTAATAACATACCCATCGCTGGACCGTTGACCAATGCACCAAGATTCATGAAGAACATCGGTAAGTTGATGATGAATAACGTCACGCCGCCAATGAACATCCCCCAGCCGACAACGAGTAATACACCCCACTCCGACATAAGAACTACGGGATATAACGTGTAAAAAGTGAAGGCAAATCCCACAATTACTCCCCACACAATCGCAGACGTATCTAAAGAAATGCTGGAGAATGAACCGTTTGTCAAAAGCAAGATCAAACCGAATAAAGCAACGATCATACCGATTACTTGACTACCTGGCGGGAATGATTTCTGAAAGATCGAAAGCAGTATGATGATATAGACCGGTGCAACGAACTGGAATAATGTTGCGACTACTGCGTCACTATGTGCAATGGTTTGGACGAAACCGTACTGGACGCCAAGCATTCCGATAACACCAAACATTACCATTTTACGCAACCACAACTTCTGTCTCATTGGACGACCAATTTGTATGCCTTTTGCTTTTAATAACGCTAGCACTACAGCACCCGCAATTGTCAAACGTAGGATTAACATCATAGAAACTGACATTTCGCTATAGTCCAAAATCCACTCCATCATCGGTCCAGTAGCGCCCCATAACATCGAACCTACAATAATCATGATAATTCCTTTTAATCGCAACATGATCCATCACCCCTAACTAGATTGTTGTTTTTTCACCAACATAGTATAAAATTCTCATGCCAGTTGTAGACAATGCGTAAACTTCATTTATAATAGTCATATAGTAGAATTGGAAAGGAGTACCTCTATGCATACAATTCCGTTACCAGAGACTAGCGAACACCAAGCCCTAGTCGATAGTCTAAATAAATACCAATTAGTTACACATACTGATGGCGAAGGTCTAATCACCTATACCAACCAAAATTACCTAACTGTTAGTGGTTGGACTCCCAAACGCATTTTAGGTAAATCGTTTTGGCAAATGTTTTCGGATCGATCTCAAAGTCAGGAAATAGCGAACTCCATTTGGGATTGTTTGCTGTCCGGAAAAACATGGGCAGGTAAAATAGAAAAAATGACGCGCACTGGTGAGCCATTCTTTGTGAATACACTTGCCGTCCCTACTCTATCCAATGCCGGAGATCTTCAGTCTGTGTTCTTTCTAGAACTTGATATTACAGAAGATGTACGCTTGCAGGAACGCTTAGGAGAAATTGCATTCATTGACGTAGAAACTGGACTCATGAGTCGCCATAAGCTGGAACAAGTAGTCAATGACTCTATCGCAAAAGCAACGCATTTTTCATTCGTTTATTTGACAATCGATCATTACTACACTATGAAAGAGCTGCAATCTCAAGAATCTGAGACACAGCTAATCCAAGAATTCACCAACCGATTAAAGCGCTACTTCCAGGATAGTCCCATTGCGCGTATCGATACGAATAGCTTTGTCGTGCTGACAGCTTTCGGTGATTGGTATATTCAAGGTTTCTATGAATTCTTAAAACAACAACCTATCTATCTTAGTCACAATGCGCAAACTCTTTCGATTAGCGGTGGGATTGTACGTTTCCCTGAAGATCAAAGAACATACACGCAACTATATAAAGTCGCGATGACTGCTGCAGCCGATGTCATCAGTCAAGGTGGCGGACGGATTGCTTCTTTATCAGCTGAGTCTCATAAAATTCTAAACCGCCGTTTGGAAATCGACCGCAAGATGCTGACAGCACTGGATCGCAATTCATTGCATGTAGCCTATCTGCCGCAATTTGATGTAGCGAGCGAGAAAATCACTTGCTACGAAGCGCTCGTCCGTTGGGAAGATGAAGATCTTGGCATCATCAGTCCCGATGAATTGATTCCGATTGCAGAAGAAAACGGTCTGATTGAAGAAATCGGTGCGTATGTAGCAGAAGAAGCGATGACGTTCGTAACGAAATGGCATCGGGCAGGTAATGATATGAATATTTCCATCAACTCATCCATTCGTGAATCGTTAAACCCACAATGGAAAGACCGATTAATCTCCATCTTAAATGAAACAGGATGCCCCGCAAACAAAGTACAATTGGAGTTCACAGAAAAATTCGCGCTTAAAGCGGAAGAAGAACAATCTGTACTGGCGCAAATGTCCGAACTGCAAAACCTCGGTTTACAGTTCACTCTCGATGATTTCGGCTCTGGATACGCATCGTTGCGATACTTGCAGCATTTGCCAATTACCAGTGTCAAAATTGACCGCGTCTTTATCGATACGTTGTTGAGTAATCCGAAGACACAGAAATTGATTGAAGGATTGATTCAACTTTCGAAAAAAATAAACTTATATACGATTGCAGAAGGTGTCAGCAATGAACAGCAATTTGCGTTGCTGAAAGAAATGGGCATCGATGCGATGCAAGGTCATTTCATCGGAATGCCGATGCCTGCTGAGCGAATCGAAATTAAATAAACTATCGCCACCAAATTAGATGGAGCTCCTTTCATAAAGAAAGGGCTCCATTTTTGTCTATCTTGTTCAGTTGTGGTAAGTCTGAGCGCGTTTGATTACAGCTTACTGTACGGGAGGTGAAAAGACAACCTTTTTTGATTAGGTGCCGGGGTGATTGGGGCGAATTTTGAATGTGGTAGAGCGCTTGACTGGGTTGTTTGAGCGGAAATCGAATATCATAGAGCGCTCGGCTGGATTGTTTGAGCGGAAATCAAACAGCATAGAGCGCTCGGCTGGGTTGTTTGAGCGGAAATCAAACAGCATAGAGCGCTCGGCTGGGTTGTTTGAGCGAAAATCGAACATCATAGAGCGCTCGACCAACTTCTTTGAGCGGAAACCAAACAACATTGAGCGCTCGACCGACTTTGAGCGAAAACCAAACAACATAGAGCGCTCGACCAACTTCTTTGAGCGAAAATCA